>DESS01000343.1:5781-54978 GCA_002361335.1 Richelia sp. UBA3308 | reverse complement strand
TACTCGTTACTCGTTACTCATTCACCCCCACAGATATGATAACTGTTTAACCGGACATGATATAATGGGTTATATCAAAGATAATATCGAACACTACTTATAACTCGGCTGCGTTTATTAGGTAATGCAGCTCTAAGATAAAAAGCCGTTTGATTATGTAAAAAATTTTGCCACCAACGTTGGGTGATGAAAACTGGAATTACAACTGTAGTAAATATTCCTGGGTGTTGTGCTTCAAATTTGGCGAGAAATTCGCTAATTGGTGTGACTACTGAACGATAGGGAGAATCTAAAATTATTAAGGGAATATCGGTTTTTAATTCTTGCCACTGTTGTTGTAAAGCTGTTGTATCTGTATCGCCAATATCAACATGAATAGCAATGATTTCATCGGCAATTTTGATGGCATAATCTAACGCTTCTACAGTTCCCCGATGCACTTGTCCAACTAATACTATTGCAGGATGAGTGACTCCATCTTTTTTGGGAATAAACAAATCCTGGTTTGATTCAATTGCCTCAATACTTAAACTTTCCTTAAATCGACCATAATGACGGTTGATTCTCAAAAATAAGTAGACAATCCCAGGAATCGCCAGTACAACTATCCAAGCACCTTGAGAAAATTTAGTAGTCACAATCACCATTAATACCAGTGCCGTCATCAGCGCACCAAAGCCATTAATAACTGCACTTAGTTGCCATCCGCTAGTTTTTTCCTTAAACCAGCGACGTACCATCCCAGTTTGAGACAAAGTAAAGGATGTAAAAACGCCCACGGCGTAGAGAGGAATAATCGCGTTAGTTTCTCCCTGAAAAATCACGATTAATATTGCAGCACTTGCACTCAGGAGTATAATGCCATTGGAATAAACAAGGCGATCGCCTAACAATAATAATTGTCTTGGTAAAAATCTATCTTGCGCCAACAAGTAGCATAATCGGGGAAAACCAGCAAAGCTGGTATTGGCTGCCAGCATTAAAATTATTAAGGTTGATATTTGTAAAAAGTAGTAAAAAGCATTATTGCCGAAAATAGAGCGTCCTAACAAGGAAAGCACCGTTTGCCCTTCTTGAGGTACAATTTGAAAAGTGTAGGCAAGATAAGTAATCCCCAAAAACATTGTTGCTAAAATGCCGACCATATATACTAAAGTACGACGGGCATTTTGCCACTCTGGAGACTTAAATATCATTACACCGTTAGAAATTGCTTCCACTCCAGTTAAAGCAGTACAACCGGCAGCAAAAGCACGGCACAGCAGAAACAAATTTAAAGATACACTTTCAGTTACAGTTGTTGCAATGGGATTAATTTGTCCCGTTACTTGTCGAAAAATACCACAGATAATCAACAGCAAAATAGTGACAATAAAAGCATAAGTCGGTATTACAAATAATTGACCATTTGAGCGCAATCCCCGTAGATTTGTCAGCATTAATAAAAAAATTAGTAGCAAACATAACTCTACAGTAAATGATTGTAAAATTGGAATCGCTGAAGTCAAAGCGGCAATTCCCGCTGAAACACTCACAGTTACCGTCAGAGTATAGTCAATCATCAAGGAAGCAGCTGCAGTCAACCCCGGATAAAGACCAAGATTTTCTCGCGCTACAGTATAAGCACCACCACCATTAGGATAAGCGCGGATAGTTTGACGATAAGAAAGGGTAATAACCACAAGTAATAAGGTAATACCCAAAGCAATGGGTAAAGATAACCCTAGCGCTCCACTTCCCACTAATACCAAAACTAAAAGAATTTCTTCGGTTGCATAAGCCACTGAAGATAAAGCATCAGAAGACAAAATCGCCAAAGCACCAGCATTTGTTAAACGCTCCTCTTCAAAAGCGCTAGTCGGTAAAGGCTCTCCCACCAAATACCGCCATATCCCCTTATCTGATTTGATCATCTCCACTTCGTGACTAGCTTTAGCCAATCTCTACTCTCCTAAATTGCATCTCTCAATATAAACCCAGGGATAGGAAAAACAGGGTTTAAAAAGCTACAATAATTTTTTGGTTTTCATAGAAAAATCAACAAGTTTTCTATTGTGTTTTTGGCAGAGTGTTTTTTGAGCATTTTTAATTTTTTTCAGTAATTTAGTTTTTTAGATGTCTTGATGGCTACAACGACGAGGCATTTTGGCTGGTTGATATTTTTGGACGTTTTTTACCGAGGCTCAATGTTTACAAACAGTTAGATGAGCAAAAATTATTAACTGCTGCAAAAGCCTGTGAGTTGCTTGTTGTTTTGCAGCATCCCCATCCGCTTTGGTGGGTTGGTATCCTTAAGTGCACTTGTTGTTGAAGAATTAAATTAAACATGGATAAAAAAAATGAAAAAACAGACAATTGCTTTAATTGGTAATCCTAACTGTGGCAAAACAACTTTATTTAACGATTTAACAGGTGGGAATCAGCGTACAGGAAATTGGCCGGGGGTAAGTGTCGATCGCAAAGAAGGTAAATATAGCTATGACGGAGTTGAAATTACCGTTGTAGACTTGCATGGGGTTTATTCCTTGGATGGGGAAGATGAAAGCACTGGACTAGATGAGTTGATTGCGCGAGATTATCTATTGTCAGAGGAAGCAGATTTAATTATTAATATTGTCGATAATCCATCTGTTAAAACGTATAATCTTAATACATAAGCACGCACCAAGCCTTATTGGTGCCTTACGGCAAATGTTGGGCTGTTATTTTCCCATAAAATCCTAATTCCGTACTACACCCTACTTTAAAATTATTTTATAAACATACTCTAAGGGATGGGCAAATAATCCCATGTGAATGTGTTGAGGATTAACTATAGCGCTATAGTTTTAGCTCCACAGTTGAAGCTATAATTATCGCGATCAGCAACGAAAGGGTGCCGGAGGCAATCGCAAATAATTTCATCCGAATGTATTGGGTATTAACTATAGCGCTATAGTTTTAGCTTATGAAAAATTCCAAAAGTTTTATATTAAACTTCAAGAAAGCCCCAAATTTTCATCTAAACCGAGCATAATATTTAAATTTTGTACTGCCGCACCAGAAGCACCTTTTCCTAAATTATCCAATCGCGCTACTAATAAAGCTTCTTTTGTTTCATCATTGGCAAACACAAATACTTGTACTAAATTACTATCATTAGCTGCTTGGGATTCAATAAATTTACCTTTTCGTAAAGAACTTTCATCATTTAAAGCAGCAACAGAAACGTATTTTTCCTTGTGATAATATTCTTCAAGTATTTGATGAATTAATTTACCATTGGGTTTATTTTGCAGCCCGTGTAAAGGTAAAGGAATTTGTACCAACATTCCTTTTTCAAAATTACCTACCGCAGGAACAAACAAAGGTGGAAATTGCAAACCCGAATGCTGATGCATTTCCTTAACGTGTTTGTGTCCGAAGCTTAATCCATAAATACCGTAAGCATAATTATTTGATTGTTCTGGAGAAATGCTTTGATATTCCTCAATCAACTTTCTTCCTCCTCCCGAATAGCCAGAAATGGCATTGATAGTCACGGGAAAATCTTTGGGGATAATACCAGCTCTCACTAAAGGGCGCACGCAGGCTAAAAACCCTGTAGGATAACATCCGGGGTTACTGACTCGTTTCGCGTTTTTTATTTCTTCCCGGCGCTTCTCTTCTAATTCGGGGAAACCATATACCCAATCATTGGCAACACGATGAGCGGAACTGGCATCGAGTATTTTGACATTGGGATTAGTGACAAAACTTACAGCTTCCCGGGCTGCATTATCGGGTAAACAGAGAATTGCCACATCAGCAGAGTTGATAAACTGCGATCGCACTTGAGGATCTTTCCGCTTTTCGGGAGGTATGTTGACAATTTCAATGTCATCCCGCTGATTTAAACGCGAGTGAATTTGCAACCCTGTAGTACCTTCTGCGCCATCAATAAAAACAGTCGGTTTACCCATAACTCCATACCTTTTCAGAAAAACTCCCAAATGTTTTTATATTTTCTCATCAATGTTGTGCATTTTCCACTCTTGCTTAATTCTTGGATAAGAAATAATGATTTATCTAAAAAAATCAAGTACTAAAAGGTTGATAAATTTCGCTGATAAAAAATTTATAAAATATAATACCTACATATTTAGATTTATTTTTTATTTTTGTAAAGAATTTTTTTTTGAAATCAGCCTATATTCAAAATTGTCAGAGAATAACGTAATTGCTAAATGTTGAAAAACCGGAAAAAGAAATAATAATTAATATTAGATTTTTTTATATTCAAAAAATCAGGATAATTCATGAACTACTATATGAATGGCTTCGCCAAAATCCCAGGTAGAATTCAAAAGGAAAATAAAAATGGCTGAGAAAAAGATTGCTTCAGATCTAAAACTAGATATATCTGATGTAAAACTAGATATATCTGATGTAAAACTAAATCCAACTAATTCAAGACAAAGTTTATCATTAGAATCGAAATCTTCTATCATAGGTGGCCCTTTTCCATTCGGTAGCTTTATCAACAACGGTAGTTTTGAAAACAGTTTCAATAATTGGCGAACTATTGGTGATACTAGCATCGAGACAAAAGCAATTGGTATCGCCCCTACCAACGGAAAATCTCAAGCTTTAATGACTACTGGTTTTAGGAATTCTGGTGGTTCTGTTGAAGAATCTGATTTATCAGACTTTCTAGACTTACCATCTGGTTCTCTCGATGGTTTACTTGGTGGAAATGCAACAGAAGGTTCGGGAATGAAACAAACATTTACCGCCAAAGCTGGGGATATTTTAGAGTTTGACTATACGTTTCTTACCAATGAAGCTACCCCAACCAAAACTTTCAACGATTCAGCTTTCTTCACTCTTGGTGGTTTTACTCTAGAACTAGCTGATACATTCGATCCAACATTTTCTAATAAATCTGTAAAAGGATTTTCAGAGGCTACAGATACTCAAACTCTCAAAATCGCAATTTCTAAAGGCGGAACATATGAATTAGGCTTTGGAGTTACAGATTTAACTGATACTATTGTAGATTCTGGACTATTGATTGACGATGTGAAGCTAAATTCAACAGGATTTAGTTTTGCTTCTGATAGTCCTGTTTTGAAGGCAACTGCTACAGATGATGCCGCTGCCGCTGTTGATTTCACTTTTACAGGTGATGGTTTTAAAGCCGCTGCCAGTGTAGAGCGATAATTAAATCAGTCCCATAAACCAACAATTTTTTGAAACCCGGTTTGTTTCTAGGTAGCAGAAAACGCTAACTATACAAACCGGGTTTTTTTGCGTCATATATTTTATAAATTTATACATTTAATTCGGAAACTGTGGTGCAAAAAACAGGCTTCGCGGTTGCCATAGTAGTATAAGCATCGGATATACTATCAGTTATTTTACTTAACATATTTATGTAGCAATTAATGAAACAATAGATATATTTATGACATAGATTTAATTTTTTACCGATCCACTGAAGTAATTTTAGATTTTGGATTCAATTATCAATGGTTTGAAGCCAGAATGTTTTAACTAGGTGATAATCCTAAAATCGTGAAGCTTGTCGTGGCAGGCTCTCCACGGCAGAATTCACCTTAATCTCGACATCCTCAAGCTTCCGCCATACAGCATGAAGGCAACTTGCAGGAGATGTGTGGTACGGGCATCGCAAGCCCCGTCAGAATCTACTTCATTAAAATAAAATCTGCTGTATATTCATGAGACAATCCAAAATCTAAAATAAAAAATCCAAAATCATTTGACTAATTCTTTTTCGTTGTAATTAAAAGATGAAATTCGCAAATCGCGGGCTGTTTTTTATTATTGGTTTCGTTGTACTTGTAGTTTTCGGCTATGGAGGCTATCAAATTGGCCGCTATATTTTGCGGCAACGTACAGCAATTAATTTGGTAAATACTGAAGCAGAAAAGTCAGATAAATTAAAATTTAGCTTGGGTAATTTTCGTGAACTTGAAGGTACACCTTATTTAATGGCACCTGTTAATTCTCAACAAAATTATCGTCAAAACTATTATGATAAACAAGCCTTAAGCATCCGTAATTATTTGTTTGTCAATGCTAATGATAAATCAGCACGGCGATTAGTTTCGAGAAATAACTTTTTGTTTATTAATGCCCAAGAAGTAGTTTTGCAAAGGCGTGACGATAAAATTGTGCGGGGAATGTGGTATGAAGTAGTTAAAGCTGATACCAATAACGATCAACGTTTAAGCGATCGCGATAAGAAAACAATCGCCATTTCTGATGTTTCCGGAAATGATTATACGGAAATTATAGATGAAATAGATAGAGTTTTAGGTTCCCATCAAAAAAATTCAAGGACTTTATTAGTTTTTTACGAATTGGATGGTAGAGAGTATGTTGGTGAAATTAGTATGACTAGACGTATATTAGTTGAAAAACAAGTATTACCTTCAATTCAATAAATTCATCGAACAGCATCTTATATAGGAATCCGGTTTTATTTTTGGAAGCCGCACCGTGGCGCAGCCATAATTACAACATATTTCATATGAGGGATCGGTACATTCTTACGGGCCTTCTCTGCCCGTACCACAAGAGTTTTAAAATATAGTAGTGTATTAAAAGCAAAGTGCTGTATTTGTGTAAGCAGGCTAGAGAATGATAGAGAATTACGAACGAGTTAATTTTGTTAAATTTTCAAGTAGGATTCCTATAGTTAAATACTTAATCAAAAAAAAAATAAAAAAATCAGCACTTACACGATTGTCACTTCGAGGGGGGTTTGCCCTAACCCTGATTGCATTATTATTACCTTTAAAATTCCTCAAACTATCAAGGATTTTCTCTGGGTCATAATTTATAATTAGTAATTCAGGCAGGGCGGAATTATGAATTATGAATTATTAATTACGAATGTTTCCCTTCATCGGTAAAAAAATCAACTCACATTAAAATCAATTCAAATGGCTGGTAGGTGATCGTACTGGAACCAACCATTCCGATAAAATGATTTTTATGAGTACAAAGACGCACTCACATTTCTTGTACAGCTTAATAAAACTTTTAACTATCGTTAAAAATATTGTTGGTATCACCACACACTTTCATTAAACACCCACTTTGCTGATATGATTTCGATGCATTAATGGTGAAAAAAATGAATAACGAAAACCACCGCGCTTATTGGCGGAAAAATACTGCTTTGATTCGTAATCTTTTAATAGTTTGGGGTTTGGTTTCCCTAGTATTTAGTATCTTGCTAGTTGAACCTTTGAATACAATCCGTTTTTTCGGGGTACCTTTTGGCTTTTGGATGGCACAGCAAGGCTCAATCCTAATATTTGTAGCCTTAATTTTTATTTATGCCGTGCAAATGGATAAATTAGATCGCCAACATAATATTAGAAGGTAGGGAAAACCATGTCAGTTGAAATTTGGACGATTTTATTTGTCGGCATTTCTTTTTTACTTTACATTTATATTGGTTGGCAGTCTCGTGTAAAAGATAGTAAAGAGTTTTTCGTCGCTGGACAAGGTGTTCCTTCCCTCGCTAACGGTGCTGCTACCGCCGCTGATTGGATGTCGGCTGCTTCGTTTATTTCCATGGCAGGATTAATTTCTTTCATGGGTTATGATGGTTCAATTTACTTAATGGGATGGACTGGTGGTTATGTACTATTAGCATTACTATTAGCTCCATACTTGAGAAAATTTGGTAAATATACAGTCCCCGATTTTGTTGGCGATCGCTATTATTCCCAATTCGCTAGATTGGTTGCTGTCATAGCCGCTATCTTTGTTTCGCTAACTTATGTTGCTGGACAAATGCGGGGTGTTGGTATCGTTTTCAGCCGCTTTTTGCAAGTCGATATCAATACTGGTGTAGTTATCGGTATGATAATAGTCGGCTTTTTCGCCGTGTTGGGAGGCATGAAGGGCATCACTTGGACTCAAGTAGCTCAATATTGTGTGTTAATTATTGCCTATCTTATTCCTGCCATCGCGATCGCGGTTTATCTTACAGGAAATCCAATTCCTCAATTTGCATTTACCTTCAGCGATATTGCCGATAAACTAAATGCAATTCAAGTTGACTTAGGTTTTCAAGAATATACCAAGCCATTCGCCAACAAAACCATGTTGGATGTGCTGTTCATTACTATCGCTTTAATGGTAGGAACAGCAGGATTACCCCACGTAATTGTCAGATTTTACACCGTTCCTAACGTCCGCGCTGCCCGTTATTCTGCTGGTTGGGCATTGTTATTAATTGCCATACTTTATACAACAGCCCCCGCCCTTTCCATGTTTGCCCGTTACAACTTAATTGATTCATTACACAATAAAACAGTAACGGAAGTACAACAGTTAGATTGGGCAACAAAATGGGAAAGTACGGGATTATTAGCTTTTGATGATAAAAACGGCGATGGCAGATTGCAGTTAACCCCAGAAGAAACAACCAACGAAATCAAAATCGATCGAGATATTATCGTACTTTCTACCCCAGAAGTCGCCAAACTTGCTCCTTGGGTAATTGCCTTAGTAGCCGCCGGTGGTTTAGCAGCAGCTTTATCTACAGCATCAGGTTTATTACTAGTAATTTCCAGTTCCATCGCTCATGACGTTTACTACCGAATGATCAACCCCCACGCATCAGAAACTAGGCGGGTATTCGTCGGCAGAATCATGGTAGGTTTTGCCATTGTAGTAGCCGGATACTTTGGTGTAAATCCACCGGGATTTGTAGCGCAGGTTGTAGCATTCGCCTTCGGTTTAGCCGCAGCTAGCTTCTTCCCAGCGATATTTTTAGGAATCTTTGACAAACGTACCAACAGAGAAGGTGCGATCGCCGGAATGTTAACCGGCTTAATGTTTACCACCACCTACATTATCGGCGTGAAATTTGCCGGAATGCCCACTTGGTTTTTCAATATTTCAGCTGAAGGTATCGGTACAGTAGGAATGGTGATTAATTTAATCGTAACCTTAATAGTTTCCCGTTTAACACCACCACCACCACCAGAAATACAAGCCTTAGTAGAAGACTTACGCAGCCCCGTTGTGGAAGAAGGCACTTCATTTGCAACTGTTGATTCAGAATTAATCAACAAAGAAGAGGCGAACAAAAATACTATCCATCCTAAAGATAAGCCTCCTGTTTAAATAATGTTAAATAGGAGTTGTAAATATTTCTCCTATTCAAGAGACATTCCTGAATCAAAGTATCAATTGATGATGTGATATTTTTGAGACGTTGCACTGCAACGTCTCTACATTATTTATATGTATTATTACGGATTATCTTTCACGTTAAATAATATAATTAATTATAAACTCCGAACTTTTTAGAAAAATTAGCGGAAACCCTTTGTAAATACTGGCTTTATTATCGAGGGTGTTTATTACATTTGTAGCGAGGGGATTTAATACTTATTACCTTGATATTTATTACCTTGATACTTTTGAGTGTTGACTTTTGAATTTTGAATTTTGAATTTTGACTTTTGACTTTTGACTCTTGACTTCCCCTTCCTGGGGCGCTCCTAACTAATAATAAAACGGTTTTATTGTCAATATCAGTATATGAACAGGCTATTTTTAGTACCTTTAATCACATCAAAATTTACATTGCTTTATAATTTACTTTAAGGCTTTTGACGATTTTATCTGATTTGTAGTACGAGAATAATGTAAATATCAAGCTAATTAATGTTTTACAGACGGTTAAATCATCAAACTGTTAAAAATTGAATAAACTGCTTCCCTAAGCATACAAAACCCATATTACACCACAATCGCTTGTAATCTCATGAGTTTATTGAGAATACTGTCAATAAAATTTTTTGTGTAAAGTTGAGTAACGAGTTTATGAAGGAATATGAATATAGAAATTTTATAAATTGTACTTTGTTAGAAAAGTTTTGATTATGGGAAGGAGTTTTTGTATTGGGGAGACTTTAGGAATGTTTGAGATAATCCCTTGTATTAGAAACTATTCTCTCCAAATATCAATTAGCATTGGTTGAAAATCAATCTGTGAAACCCAAGAAAAGGGAGGTTGTCCAAGAATTATTCACAGCGATAAGCCCTACGGGCATGGGCCGAACGCAATAGGGCATGGGGGCTGCTAAAAAAAAACACTAGTCGAAACCCTTGTAAAAACTAGCTTTTTTATTTGCGAGTGTTCATTTAATTTGTAGCGAGGGGTTTAATACTTATTACCTTGATACTTTTGAGTGTTGACTTCCCCCTCCAGGGGCGTTACTAACATCAAGTTCGGCTAATTACTTACTATATAAACCAATAGAAAAGATGGCGGTTATTACCTATTACTCATTACTCATTACTCATTACTCATTACTCAACCCCCACAGATATGATAACTGTTTAACCGGACATGACATAACTCCCAATTACTCTTCCACCCGATATCCCAACTCCGCCAAACGAACTCGGGAATGTCGCCATTTTGCTTGTACTCTGACGAATAATTCTAAATAAACTTTGCCTGCAATTAACTTTTGAATTTGTTGTCTTGCAGCACTTCCAATAGATTTAAGCATTCCCCCGCCTTTTCCAATTAAAATACCTTTTTGAGAATCTCGTTCAACATTTATTGTCGCCAGCACGCGGGTAATTGTAGGTGTTTCTTCTACTTTATCAATGGCGATCGCAACTGAATGGGGAACTTCTTCACGAGTCAACAGCAAAATCTGCTCTCTTATTAATTCACCCATAATAAAACGTTCCGGTTGGTCAGTAACTAAATCCGGTGGATAATATAATGGTCCTGTTTCTAAATGTTCTATTAGTAAATTTTGGACTTCAAGCAATCCATCCCTAGTTTTAGCAGAAAATCTTGTGGTTTCCCATTGCCCAGACTGCGCTAATTCCAGATAACTTTCATCTATCAACCCAGAATCTGAAGGTTGACTATCAATTTTGTTGATACCTAAAATTACCGGCGTGCTGGTACGCTCAAGTAATGAACCAATATAGCGATCGCCAGCACCGCAAGTCGTGCTACCATCCACTACAAATAGCACCACATCCACTGATTCGATGGCAATTTTAGCATTTTTTACCAAAACTTCCCCCAACTGATGATGGGGTTTATGAATTCCCGGCGTATCTACAAAAATCAATTGTGCTTCGGGTGTAGTTAAAATACCACGCAGTCGATTCCGCGTAGTTTGGGCTACTGGTGAAGTAATAGCAATTTTTTGACCAACCAATTGATTCATCAAAGTAGATTTACCGACATTCGGACGACCGATAATCCCGATAAAACCCGACTTGAATTCGGGAGGAACCTGTGGAATCAAAACTTCTCCTGAAAGAGAAGAGATGTCATCTTGAATACTAGTCACTTTTTTTAATCAATTATTAATTATCAATTATCAATTATCAATTATCAGTTATCAATCACCGCGAAAGCGATGCGGGCATATAGCAATTACTAATTATTAATGATTTCCTTCTTTGAATAACATTTACCGGGAATGGAAAATGAAAACTAATCAGATGGTGAGCAAGAATAACAGCCACTGCTCGCCTATGATTCTCACAGTAGTGCAAGTGGCGCAGGATAGATAATTTTGATTAACTCCTAATTCTTAACTCCTAACTTTTTAGTATGCCCTATTCTCTATAGCCCATTTCCTATTTCCTATTTACTATATTAGATAATCGAGAGTACAAACTCACCTTCATTTACTGCTTGATTTACAGAAATATCGTACACGAATCCATCAAAAGTCGCAAAAATATCTATCGTTGTAGGTAATTTACCTTGTTTATTAAAACTCAGAATTTGATAAAGCTGTTCTCCTGCTTTTACTTCTGTGCCAAGTGCAACTCTTGATTGAATCATTCCCCCTAGCGGTGCGTAATATTTTGTAACTTTACTTCTAGCTTTGAAACTAATTTGATTATTTTTGTGTGGTAAATCATCTAATTTAAAGTTTGAGGATAACACACCCTTTTGTTTTAAATAATTTTTCACGCCTTGAACACCTTTGGTAACTGAATTGGGAATCATTTCTATTCCCCTACCAAGTTCGAGTGTCCAAGCTTCTACATCAAATTTTAGCGTTCTACCTAACTGCAAGAAACATTTTTCAAGTGCTAACCAAGGTTTAATAAAAGCTTCGTCAAAAGCATTTCCGTCATACTCATCTAATAAAATGCCAAAATTCAGTAGAAAATA
This sequence comes from Richelia sp. UBA3308, assembly GCA_002361335.1. Lineage (GTDB taxonomy): Bacteria > Cyanobacteriota > Cyanobacteriia > Cyanobacteriales > Nostocaceae > Rivularia. Next base: position 42,800 of record DESS01000343.1, on the reverse strand, counting down.
TTTAGCGCTTTCCTCTCGATTGTGAAAGTAGTAAAGATAATTTAAACCTTGATTTGTTGAACTGTGGATATCAATTAAATAGTCTGCATCTAAACTTAGAGATTGCAACTTGTAGCAAAACTTTTCAGTAAAAGGAACTCCACTAGCAGAGTTAATCTTATCCGATAGCTTGAGAAATTCTTGCTTAATTGTATTGAGGAAATTGCTTCTAATCTCCTCTAAATCCAAATCAAGCTGAGATTGAGCGAATGCTAATAATTGATTTTCACCATCACTACTAGTTTTAGAAATATGCTTCTCATAATCCCAGAAAATGCGATTCCAATCTTTCGCTTCATAAACACAGTATCTACCAGAAGAAAAATGATGAGAACGTTGATTAGTTCCCATGGGATTACAAACCGGAAGTAGCCAAATTTCTCCAATCAAATCAGTATTATCTAAAGTCCATAAAAACTCAATCAACTGGTGAATCACAGCATTCCCCACAATTTCCGCACCATGAAGATTAGATTGGATGTAAACTTTTTTCCCAGAATTAGCACCGATAAACTTGTAAACTTGTAGCGATAAAATATCCCCCGAAGCCATTTGACGCAGAGGGATTGTAGAAATGATAGGAAGCATTTTTTAATTTAAAATTGCAAATTCTCAAATTATTTTAGGACTTTTCATACTCACCAATATATTTATCCCAACCACTTCCTTGTTTGGCCATAAAATCAATAAAAGTTTGAATACGTGGAGAAACCAACCTTCTATCTAAATAAAGTGCAGTAAAAGGTACTTCTGGCGGTCTAAAATTAACTAAAATCTCTTCTAAAATTCCTTCTTGCAGAGCATTGATCGCCATAAAACCGGGCATCTGACTAATTCCCATTCCCAACATCGCAGTTTGTCCCACTGCTTCCCCATCATCAATAGTTAATCTACCTTGAAAAATTCTGCGTTCAACTTGACCATTAATGGTAAAAAACCAAGGCATCAAACGACCGGTTTTTCGATTGCGGAAGTTTAAACAGTTATGTTGTTCTAACTCCGAGGGATGTTGTGGCCGTCCATAAAAATCTAAATATTCAGGAGTGGCACAAGTAACTAACGGATCGACAAACAATCTTCTCGCCATTAGATTAGCACTATCAGCCAAAGCTGCTACCCGGATTGCCACATCAATACCCGACTCAACTAAGTCCACATCTTTATCATCAAGAGATATTCCCACTTGAGCGAGTTGCAGATGCCCATCGCTATATGGAATCTAATCAACAAGTGGGCAAAATAGTTGTCAACACGCCCTAGTACTCAACCAAGAAAACTTTGCCTGGTAATATTTTTTCTACTCACTACTTACTACTCACTACTCACTGTTTTCCACCAGTCAATTTTGGCTTGTGAGTACTAGGTATTCTTCTCAATTCCAAAAATCGGTAACAGAATACCCAATTTCCGTTAACATTATCCGCAACAAAGGTAAACTCAAACCAACTACATTACTGTAACAACCTTCAATTTTTTCTACAAAAACCGAACCTTTTCCTTCCAAAGCAAAAGCACCAGCACATTTTAAAGGTTCTTCCGTAGCAACATAAGCATCGATTTCAGCTTCACTAAGGGTGGCAAAATAAACTTTTGTAACTTCATGCTTGACTAAATTACGTTTTTGCGTATTATCAACAAAAACATGACCAGTAAAAAGTTCGCCGTAATTACCCCGCATTATCAGCCAGCGTTGACGGGCTTCTTCCTGATTAGCGGGTTTACCGTGAATTTCACCATTAATAGCCAAAACAGAATCGCAACCCATAACTAAAGCCGATTGAAAGTGTGGCGCTACAGTTTCTGCTTTTCGTAAAGCCAGAGTTTCCACTAATTCTGCTGGATTTTCAAGTTGAATCTGTGATTCATCAAAATTGCTGGGGCAAACAAAAGGTTGAATACCCACATATTGCAGTAAACGGCGACGCGCAGTTGAAGCAGAAGCTAAAACAAAGGTTGGTGAATTACCCATATTTTTAGAAAGGGAGAAGGGGGGATGGGGGATGGGGAGACTAGGAGACAAAGGGACAAGGAGACAACAGCTAGTACCACCGTAGTTAAGAGTCTTAATAAAATTTCTTTATAAAGATGCGCCCCGATGAAAGCCCGTGCAGACGGGCTTTGTTGACATAGCCCCAGGATGGCCGCCTGTGGGCGCTGCCCGCGCAACCTCGGTCCAGAATTGCTATAAGCATTAATTTTCTTAACTATGCCCAATGCCCCATATGAAATTAGTAAATTTAATAAACACTAAAAGAACTTGCGGAATCTTGAATCATTCCTTTCATACGATTCCAGCGTCTTTGGGGTACCGAAGCGTTGAAGGTGAATAATTTACCACGGCTAACGGCTACGCTAGCAAGGTTATGACGTTCTCTTCTGTTGGGAAATTTGACTAAATACTCTAATAAATAATAGGTTTTACCATCTTCGCCGACTTTTTGTTCGGCGTTAACTAATTCTGCTTTACGATTGGAACCTTCGGGAGCCAGAGCATTTTTTCCCAACTTATATCCTACTTCTGTAGGGGTACCGAATTCAGTTAAAGTTTTATTTGATGGAACCGGACTGATGACTACGGAAACGTTTTCAGTGGTTTGGATTATATCATGAAAAACAACATCGGGACCGTTGTTTATTGGTACTTCCACCCAGCCATTGGGATATAAAAATTGATAGCCATCGGTTGAATCTACATAGCTGTTAAGTGCAGCCGCTGCTGCTGTACCAACATTAGTCAAGCACAAACTAAATACTAGAAATAAAGTAACTGAAATTCGTTTCCACATTTGTTCTGGTTCCTTTAGGCCCGAAATAACACTCGTGATAAGGATAATTTCTCGTTTTATTGTCCCACGATTGCTGACAACTTACGAACTACCCTAGTTTAACTCGGGTAATATTCCCGAAAATATTCAATCTTCGTTGAAGCTTAATTGCTTGTTATCACCCATAAAATTACCAGAAAAAAGATAAAATGTGTATTTTTACACCCCTGGATGAGATTATTTAGGGATTAAATTAGGGATTAAATTACGTTAAGGAGGATTGGAAATCAAATGGCGCGCCGATAAGCCCTACGGGCATGGGCTACCCTACTCTATCCTACGGGAACACCGCTCCGGTGAACGAGAACGCGATCGCCACTTTAATGCAATCCAGTTTAATTATGTGCTAGAAGGTAATGTCGAAAAATTGAAAAAGTGGAGATGTTCGGATTCTACTGGAGAAAGCTTTAATCCGTGTTGGTTGATCAACTATCTACTAACCAGTATCTACTAACAACTACATAATAATTCATCGTGCTTGCAAAACAACTAACGTCATATCATCATTGTTTTGTCTATCTGTACCAATGAATTGCTGAATTCGATTAAATAAACAATCAAGTATTTCTTGTGGTTCTTTGTAAAACCTACAAGCATTATTAAAAGCCATAATTAGGTTTTCTTCATCAAAACGTTCGCCGGAAGGAGAAGCAGCATCAGTTAACCCATCAGTAAAATATATAATTGTATCCCCTGGCTCTAAGTATGCATGACCATTTTCATACTGACTGTTGGCTTCTAAACCGATTAGCATTCCATTTGTATCCAATCGGCTAACAGTTTTTGTTGCAGCGTGCCACCACAAAGGAGGATTATGTGCCGCATTGCTATAAGATAAAAGCCGTTTTTGCGGGTCGTATTCCGAGTAAAATAAAGTAATAAAGCGGCTGGAATTGTCCAAATCTGCATACATAACTCGATTTAAGTTTTGCAGAATTCGGGCAGGGGAATTAAGGTGTAATACCTCACCCCGTAACATTCCTCGCATCATCGTCATAATTAAACCAGCCGGCACGCCTTTACCCATAACATCACCAATTACCATAGCCCAGCGATTGGCTTCGGTATCATCAGTGCCTTTTCCTTTGATCGTTAAATTATGGTTAGTGGGTATAAAATCATAATAGTCTCCACCTACTTGATTTGCCGGTTTACAGCGGGCGGCAAGAACTACACCAGGAATATTTGGGCATTGACGGGGCAAAAGTCGCCGTTGAATTTCTGCACCAATTTCTAATTCCTGATCGAGACGTTCTTTCTTACGTAATTCTACACCTAGCTCATCATTTTCAATTGCGACTGCTGTTTGATCGGCTACCAAACGTACTAACTTTTGTCTAGTTTCCGTCCAAGTATATTCGGAGTCTCTACTTAAAACGTACAGCCATCCACGTTCCTTGTGTTTAACTAGAATTGCAGTACCAAAAGCTTGCATATCAGGTCCTAAACAGCGATGCATCTGAGCATCTAACATACCAGTAGTACTTGCTAATGGTGTAGCATTTGTTAGCAGAGAAATTTGACTGCTGGCTGCTTCTAACGCCTTACGTATATTTTTACGCTGGCGGCTATCTTGCCAATGTAATTGCTCTAATCTAATTTGACCATTAGGTTTAAAAAGAAACAAAGCGCTACCATCGGCATCTGTTACCCTAGTTGCCATCAGCGGTATTAGTTCCAAAAACTGATTTAAATTATTGAAACTTCTTAGAGCAAATCCTAAAGACGAAAGTAAATCTTGGATTTTGTTCTGCTCCCGATGTAGCCGTGCCACAAGTTCTTTGAGTGCCACTACTGGAGTGACATCATATGAAGCACTGCTATTACTATCAGATGGTTGGGAAGGCAGTTGAGACACAGGTTATTGTATTATATTGCTGTTTAAATTGACTAAATTTTAGATGATTGATACATCAAATAAGGCTAACGGAATCAATAAACCATATTGGCTAATGGTTAACAAGTTTAGCAAGAGTACAAAGACAATTAGAGTAAATTTTATAACTATTTTCTTATGTGATTTATTTTATTAATTTGTATAGATTTTTTCCTTGCAAGGCTTTGCAGTCAAATACTAATTTCTCGACCGTTGGGAATATTCCTATCTCATTACAAATTTTTAATTCTTTCATAACTTGATTATCAAATCATATACCTTCAGACATAAAAAATATACTTATTAACTAGGAGTGGGTTTTGCAGTTTCGTTCTTACTACTTTAGGTTGAGACCATCTAGGGGTAACAGCCTTAAGGGGTGATAGCTTTCATAGTAATTTCCGTTCTTGATAAATTAATTCATTCAGATATTATTAAGAATATTGCAAAAAAATCACAAATTTACCTATCAAATATAGGGAAAGTATACCCCAAGACTTTCAATTTAAAACTAAGTCAAGATATTTTTTTTGAACGATCGCGTTTTTTACTTTTATTTCCTAGAAATATTTTTGTGGCTATAGCTAACAAATATGGCTTTAATAAACCCTTCTTCTTAACCTATAGGTCATCTCTGTAAATATCTTCCATCAGTTATAAGAGGAAGATTACACCACATCCGTGGGTAATATTGTCAGCGTACAGGAAGAGGGGAAAATGCCAAGATAAATACCCCCGCTTAACGGGGGCTTAGGCTCGCCAATTTTGTTTTTTGTGTCAGCAAACGTTAAAAATATTACCTTTGATGTAGTAGACAACAGGTAATTTCGCCGTGCTTAACCACTGACCAAAGCTTCGACAAATTCGTAACTAGAAAAAGGTCGTAAATCTTCAATACCTTCACCAGCCCCAATAAAACGAATAGGTAAACCTAACTGTTGTACTACCGCAAGAGCAACCCCTCCTTTAGCAGTTCCATCTAGCTTGGTTAAAACTACACCACTAAGTTCGGCAGCTTGGGAAAATACTTCTGCTTGCCGCAACCCATTTTGACCTAATGTAGCGTCAAGAACCAACAGTGATTCTACTTTGGCATCGGGAGCTTTTTTATTAATAATTCGTCGGATTTTACTTAATTCTTCCATTAAGTTTTTCTTGTTCTGCAATCTACCTGCGGTATCTACTAGTAATAACTCGGTTTCTCGCGACTCGGCTGCAGCGATCGCATCAAAAACAACGGCTGCTGGATCTGTATTTTTCCCTGGATTGGCGATTACTTCTACGCCGCTTCTCTCACCCCAAACTTTTACTTGCTCAACGGCTGCGGCACGAAAGGTATCTGCTGCACCAATCAAGCATTTATAACCAGATTTATTCGCCAGATTAGCAATTTTACCAATAGTAGTAGTTTTACCAGCTCCATTTACTCCAGTAATCAACCAAATATTAAAAGTTTCCTTTTCCGGAACAAATGAAACTCTAGGGGAATCTTTGAGGGGTTTATCCAACATATCCCGGAGAATTTTTTTCAGATAAGCGATACCTTCTTCAGGTGGTAAAGCTTCTTGGCGCAGCTTTTCTTGCAAACAAGTAATAATGTAATCTGTAGCTTCCACACCCACGTCAGCTTGCAGTAACAAAGCTTCTATTTCATCTACCGCATCCGCATTCAGCGGTCCTTTACCAACAATTGCTTTAAGCTGGTTAATTATATTACGACGAGTTTTATCTAAACCTTGCCGTAGTTTTTTTAGCCAAGTAATTTCTTCGATGGAAACATCTTGTGCACGTCTACCTTGGGCCGCAAGTACTTCTGTTGACCATAAAAATCCTTCATCAAATGCTATTTCAGGTATTTCTTCAACTAGTTGTTCGCTGGTGTCACCCGATACTGCCGATAAAGGCTGTTCTGGTGTTTCGGGTATTTCTATAGCGCTAGCGATCAGTCTTTCTTGCTTAGCTTCTCGTTCTGCTTTTGCTCTTTCTAAGAAGGATAAGTTAGCACCCGGTGTTGGTTCGGCTACATTCTCTTTACTACTAGAAAGGGAAGTCGCTTCTTGTGCTTCTACTTCAGATACATCTTCAGGTGTAACCTCTGTATCTGATGTTTCTACAACTGAACTAGTCGTTACGGTATTTTCTGAGTCATGGGATTGTAAACTTTCTTCTACAACCTTCTCGGGTTCGGAAAGTATTTTGGTTACTTCTTGAGGAAATTCCCTTACTTGTTCAGATTCCTCCGTATTTTCAGTTACTTCTTGGGGAGATTCTGCAACCTGTTTAATAACAGTTTCTTCAACTTCAACATTTGCTTCTTGATTAGCTTCCTCAGTTAACTCAGTTGTTTGTTGCTTATCCTGAATATTTTTATAAGCAGCTTTAGCGAAAGCTAACAAATCTGTTGTCTCAGATTCTGTAGTCGATGTTTCTTCGGTTGATTCTGTACTTACTTGTTTTTCAACAGCAGTTTGCTGCTGTTTCTGTTGGGAAGAAGTATCAGAAGACTTATTGTTTTGACGGCGGAACCAATTAAAAACCATTGCAGCTAATAATGTCAGTTCTTAAATAACTTTGAATAATAATTAATAATTATTAAGTATTAATGGGGGATGGGGAAGGGGATCTCTGAGATGGGCACTTATAAGTCTTTAACCTTCTGCCTGTTCTGTGACTTTGCGTAAAACGCCATTGATAAATCGATGCCCTTCATCTCCACTGTAACGTTTAGCAAGTACTACAGCTTCGTTAATTGCTACCCTCGAAGGAAGATCGAAACATTCCATTTCCACTACAGCAATACGGAGAATATCTCGGTCGATTTGAGCAAGGCGCATTACTTGCCAATCTACTAAAGCAGCAGCTATTTTTTCATCTATAAATTGACGTTCTGTTGTGAGTGTTTTAACAATTTTAATTGCATATTCTCGGACTTCTTTATCTTGATTCGCTAACTGAATCAATTCTGGAAAATCAAGGCTCGCAGCTAACTGATTAATTGCTACCTGAGTATATCCAATTGCCTCCTTAAGCATTGTTCTAGCGGTATTTAAGTCCGTAGCACGAGTTTGACTAGTTAAAAGGCGATCGTTACTGCGCTGTAATTCCCCAGAAGCATTTTCTAAACTGTCGTGTACTTCCCCTCTTAAGGTACGTACTGCTGCAAGCACAAGTTTGGGGATTTGATCTTCGGTTAACTTTTTCGGATTTACAGGCAACTGAGAAAGGCTTAACAATGCCAGTTCGCGGGCAATTTGACGAGGTTTACGATCTTGCATAGCAGTGTGCTTTTTGATGAGGAGTACATATAATTCGTAATATGTCCTTAGGGAAACGCTTCCCTAAGCCTAACGTATTACTCCATGAATAATTAATAATAGAGAATAAAGCTAAATAAGGAATAACTTTTGAGAGAGTAAATTAGCTTTTGTGTTACATCCCAATTATTTTAGTCTAAGGTGATTAACTTCCTATAATAATTAATCAGTACTGCTCCACAAAATACCACGCAATCACCGTAAAGCGACAATAAATATTAAGCTTCTTCAAGAGGGATTACTTGCCGCTTTTTTTCTCGCGATGTTTCGAGTTTGCGTTCTTTAGGCATTTCTAAAGGAGGTAGAGGCTCTCCTTGAGAAACAATTCCACCAGATATTAATATTTTAAAGGCTTCTTCTATCGACATTGATAGGTTAACCACATCGTTTTCGGGAACTACAGCATACCATCCTGTGGTGGGATTGGGAGTAGTCGGAATAAAAATACTTAACATTGGGCTGGGCATTTGTGCTTGAATATCGCTGCTAACAGTACCTGTAACAAAAGCGATCGCCCACATTCCTGGTCGTGGATATTCTACCAAAATTACCCGGCGAAATTTATTATTAGTATCTTTTAATAACGTTTCTAAAAGCTGCTTCAGGGTTTTATAAATCTGCCCGGCTAAGGGAATTGCCTGTAAAAAACGCTCTCCAAAATCAAGCAACCATTTCCCCGCAATATTGCGAGCCATTAATCCGATTAAAAGAATACTCAGTAGCGGTACCGTAAACCCCACCAAAATGTTCAATAAATTAATTAATAAAGGGTGCAACCCCTCAAAAGGATTTAGTTGCTTGGGTATTTGGGTAAGAAAATTGATTACCCAAATAGCAATAGTAATTGTTAACCAAATAGTGGTTGCTAAGGGAATTACTACTAGCAAACCAGCAATCAAGTCATTTTTTAGGTCTTGCTTCCAACGTTCGTAACCCAAGCCTTTGTTCTCCTTAATACGGCTAGTGGAATTTCTCTTATTGATATTCATACCAGCAAGATTATGTTTTATTGCTCTGAATATTTGCTTTTTCAAGCTGCACCGATTTTTCCGCTGTTTTAATTCCCCTGGCATTAAAATACTAATGTACTAAAAAAAGTTTGGCACTTTATCTTAGTCCTGATAATTATATTGCGGTTGTACACTAGAGTTTTATTGCCACTGCCTTTAATTAGAAATCTAGTTAGAAATAGTATTTTAAAGGCAAAATCGGGGGATAAAACTCTTCAAAAAAAACGCACCCCCTTCAGGGCTGGATCAATATGTTGTTGCAAGGGTACATAGACATATTGAAAAGCTAAAATCAGCGGCTAAATAGTTTTATAGTTATGAAAAATATGGTCAAATATCACTTTTCACTTTGTTAGGGGTAATCCTAACTGGGCTAACTACAACGCCACGGCAGTGGCTAGAATGGGGGGAACCCCCGCAAAGCGCTGCCTCCTCTATCCCCCCATCAAAGACTGTTGGGATTACTTTTCTCATCTTTAATTTTCTTTTTAAGACTTGTAAACGATTGTTGCAAGTCTGAGTGGATATTACTCATATTACCGTCCATTACACAATACTGCTTACAACCTGAGCAAAAGCAGTAAAATTGATTCCACACTAGTTTTATCTTGCCAACAACTCCCCCATTCAAACTGTGGACTATTCTAAAAAAATTAGTTAAATATATTAATTTATATTAAATCTAAAATTTAAATTTGGTGCAGAGGAAAGGAGTTGAGAGTTAGGAGTTGGGAGGAATGGGTTTTAGATTTTCGATTAAGTTAATAATTTAAATTTCTCCCCATCCCCTTCCTTGTCTCCCTATCCTTTCTACCTAGCACAGCGGGCAGATAAAGGTCGCAATCATATAAAAGTCTTCAAAGCTTTATATTACAATACTTTTGACTTTCCCGTAGCGGTACTAATGGCTGTCTCTAAGCTGGGTGTGGTGATATGCTTTATTTCCCAAGCTTTGAGCATGATTAAGTATTCATAGAAGGCTTGTAAGGTACACCAAGCGAATCCGGCACGTCCATCCAAACACCCACCAAGAATGAAGTACATATAAAAAAACCGTACCAACGGTCTACCAGGTATTCTTAATGATAAATCCTTGAGGGCACGACGGCGCTCTACTTCTGTTTTACCAAAAAATAAATTACCCCAATTAACGCTTCCTTTTTCTAATTGGTATATAGTTTCTCTTGCTTCATCAGTGGAATAACGGTTATGTTTTTCAATCCAACGGCTCAAACCTTTACTACAAGTATAATGAGGGTAAGTTTCTTTTAAAAAGCTGGTATTCCCATCACAAACTTCTCTTTCTGTATGACCGTAGTCTGTAAACCATACTTTACCGTGACGGAAAAGACGCAATTGGTAACGGGGATATTGAGTACTACGGCGAATCCAAGAATTCATAAACATTACCCGCTCGGCTGCGTAATAACCGATATAATCTGGGTTTTTCGTTGCTTCTACACACTCAGCAAATAATTCTGGTGTCATGCGTTCGTCTGCTTCGAGAATATACACCCACTCATACTTCGGGGATATATTTTCTAACATCCAAGTACGTTGCTTGCCGTGACTTTCAAAAGGGTGTTCCACAACGCGAACCGAATATTTACTCGCTATTTCCACAGTGCGATCGCTACTAATGGAATCCACCACAATTATGTCATCTGATACCATCGCCGACTCAATACAAGCAGCAATATCTAATTCTTCGTTATAAGTCAATATATAAATAGTAATCATTATAATAAAAAGTAGTACTTAAGTATTAAAAATCAGCTATAAGGAGTGAGGAGTAAGGAGTTAGTTATTAATTGTATAAATGTCTCCCCATCTCCCCTTGTCTCCTTCTCTCCCCATCCCTTACTAACGAGCGGTTGCTTTGCGCTTGCTGCCCTTTGTTGCAGTATTGCTTCTTAATCCAGTCCAACCAATGATGATGTAGCCAATGGAAAGTAGTAAACTGCTAATACCAACTCGCAATCCAGACTTCCAAGCAGAATCTTTGGCTCGTTTTTCAGCAGCTTCTTTATCTTGGCGAATTTGAGTTAAACGTTGATTTGCAAGTTGCTGTGGATTGCTCTGTTGAGCGATAAACTGATCGAGTGCTTTAGGATCTGCCTTAAACCTCTTGAGTAAATCTTTCTGTTGCTGTGGAATATTGGGATTTTCTAAGGCTTGCTTGTATCTTGTGTCGTCTTTAAGTAGTTCAGAAAACTGAGCCTTGATTTGATTTTTCTGTTTTTCTATTTGAGCTTTTGCTTGATCGGTACTTAATCTTGCTTGTACCTGCTGTAGCTGATTTTGCACTTGACTTTCTGCTTGTTGAGCTCTTGCCACGATTTGTTCAACTTCGCGATCGCTAGCTTGTCGCACATTGTTGAGGTGCAGCGGAAAAATTAGCAAGAAAATCAAACCTAAAAGACTTGACAAAATTGACATGGGGATTCTCAAATCGATACCAGAGGGAATCGAATCATCAGTACTATCAACCCAATGTCCAGCGAATAACATACCCAAACCTACCAAAGGCACAATTCCTCGGTCAACCAAGGCTGTTGCTAAGCGAATTTGCCATCCGCTATTAGTTGGTTGGAAAGGAAGTGAAAGTATTAAAACGTCAACTAAAAAGGACAAAATTAAGATTGTCCCTACTACTTTCAAGGTACGGGAAGTATTTACAGTAGCCAAACGATTAACCATAGCTCTTTAGTCTCAAATTTAATTACAGCGATCGTCCTACATAAAGTTACTTGAGTATTGTTATAAATACTCTAGCTACTGTTGATAAATAAAGTAGGTTCAATACTGGTGGAAATTTTAGCACCTATGTTCGAGATTACACCACAGTAGCAAAGCTTATTTCAGCTGTCTTCGGGAAATGTTCGTATTATAAGATACAATTTGTCGTAAAAGATGAACAATTGAAACTGGAAGATTTACAATTTGAAAGCAATTACAAATATGATCGAATGGGGACTTACCTGATTCGCCGCCTTTTTTTGAGACGGGGGTTATTGTAACAGCTAAAATACTTTATTTATCGTAATAAGAAGGCGTAATTCCTTTCATAGAGGACTTTGCAAATAAATGAGGTACAGTATCATATTTTAAAACTCTTGTGGTACGGGCCCCAGATCCCCGTCCAAATGTACCTCATTAACATAAAATCTGCTGTATATCTAATTTACAAGCTTTATTTTCTATAACTTCGGTTTTCTTCTATTACTGGTAATTAATTTGTTGCCAAATAGATAAATCCTCCCCACGATCTACATCAGCTAAAGTTTGCAAATAAGCAACCGATAAATTCAGTTGTTGGGCAATATCCACAGTTTGTTGCAATACCTTGGCGGTTCCCCAGTCTATGTTAGTGAATAATTTTCCAATGGCACGGTTTAAACCAATTAGATAATAGCCGCCATCAACAGCAGGACCTAATAATAAATCGCAATTTTGGATTTTTTCAAAGGCTTGTGTTAAAACTTCTACATTGACACCAGGACAATCAATACCGATGATAACTACTTCTTGGGCACCTCGATCAAAGGCACTCAAGAAAGAATTTTCCATGCGTTTTCCTAAATCCCCTTCTCCTTGAACTAGGTAATTGAATTCTGTTCCCAACCAATTTTGCATTTCTTTTAAATCGCCACCTGCAAACCTAACTTCAAAGGATATTGCAGCCGATTCTTGAAATTGCTTTACTTTTGATAAAGTATATTCTGTCATTTGGCGCTGGAGATTTGCAGCACCTTTCTCTCCTAAAGCAGGTATTAGTCGGGTTTTGGTTTTACCTGGTTGGGGGTAGCGGGTGAAAATAATTAGGTGTTGTTTGGCGATTTTAGGTAAAATAGACACAAAGAAATTTTTTGTCGGGTGTGTTAAAGATAATAAGCAGCCAGGGATGCCCCCGGCAAGATTAGTAGATTATTTTAATAGCTAAATTTGGTTATAAGGGATACTTGCCCCCCAAGATAATATAAATAATTTCAATAATTTCAATAATTTCAATAACAATAATCGCCGCTTCTGTTAGCTTTCTTGCGTTCCTTTGCCGTTCGTACTGCTCCTAAAATTGTAGAAACATATACGCACCGTTTAACTTTATTACTATATTTACTAGATAAAGTGATTTTTCCTAGGGGAGGTTTTTTGACAGTACCTTTATAATCAAACTGAATTTGTCTAAGGTTAGTTGATTTTTGTAAAACTAAGCTAGTTTCTTCATTTAAAACTATATTTGAGTCTAAATTATTCCATTTAGCGTTATTTGGGTTTAAAGTCTCAGGATGAACTGCCCACTGTACAATATTTTCTTTTACGCGAAGACTAAATTGCCAAGTGGTTTTAGTTTTTTGGGCTTGACGTTGTGCGTCACGTAAAGCTAGATAAACCTTGTCTGAGGCATCATTGAGGCGACGAGTATCTATAAAAGCTAGCCAAGAAGGGACGGAATAAGCTGCTAATATACCAATTGCTACAATAGCTACCAATACTTCGAGCAAGGTAAAGCCATTGCTTGAAGTTTTATTCCAGTGTCTATATTTCATTATTGGATAAATGCACCACACTGGTAGATAGGGACAAGCTGATAACTTAGAAGAAATAACTGGGGATTGATATTTGGTGATTGATATCTGGCGATTTTATCTGATGATTAGAAATCGCGGCTACACAAGCCAAACCAGCCTCCCCAGGTTTTAAATACCATTGTTTTTTAGCCCACCCAGGTGGGCTTTGTTTGTGTAGCCCCAGGATGACAGTCTGAGGGTTAGGGTTAGATTTTGATAAAATTTATTTCAGCCTTGATATTTCTTCTTAAAATAGCCATTTTTCCATAGATAAAAAGGACTAATTAAGCTATTAATAAATAATTGCATTTCACAAGCGATAACTAAATCTGTTTTTACTTTTGTACCGTGTTTAATTATATGGAATAAAATTTTTCTGAAGTCGTTTGCTATATAAGCGAATATTGCTGCTGGCTTTAAATATGGTTTGATATCAACCATTCTGGTAACGTAGCGACTTAATCCAATTCCTTTAAAAAAGGGAAATAAATATTCTTTTTGCAAGCGCCAATGGGGAATTTGATGGTAAATTTCCATTTCAGGATTGTACCAAATTTCCCAGTTTGATTGTTGAATATAAGACAGCATTTCTGTGTCTTCGCCGGTGAGCATATTACCGTTAATTCTGCCGGTTAAAACTAATTTTTCGGGTATGGTTTCTAACCAAGCTTGTTTACGAATCACGATTCCTGCTGAAGGAGGTAATAGTTTGTTTTTTGGTTTGTAAAGTAAGGGTATATTACCTCTTTCGGTAATTGCTAAAAATGCTGCAATACGTTGAAAATTTTCTGGCGGTTCAACTTCCCAGTTGGGGTGGATTTGACTGGCGATTGCTCCGGCTTGGGGATATTTTTGACCAAATTCATAAGCTTTGGCAAGCCAGTTTGAGACGGGATAATTATCGTCATCAAGGAAGCCGATAAATTCTCCTTTAGCTTCGGCGACTCCTCTCTGGCGAGCATATGCTGCCCCTTGTTTTGGTTCAAAGCTGTATTTTAAAGGAAAAGAATGTTGCCAGTTTTGTTGATAGTTTTTAACAACATCTGCCGTGTTATCGCTACTGTTGTTATCGACAACTATAATTTCCCAAGAAATATTTTCGCCATGCTGTTGATTTTGTAGTCTTTGTAAAACTTCTGGTAATCGACTTGCACTGTTGTATGTGGGAATAACTACAGTAAAGTTTATGCACTCTGTCATAGCGGTTGTTTAATTGTTGATGTTAAAGTGATTTTTTTATTATTTAATTCGCAATTGAGATGAATATATAAATATAAAACTGCATTCTATATATTAAGTTTCTTCTTTTTGTTATAGTAATTGCTTCAGTATTTTTATTGATTTTTGTATGTTTTTGTTACCATGTACTGTTTTTTCTATCGCAATCCTCATCTTTTGCTGTTCGCATTCCTCCGATGAATGTTTCTACAATAACGCAGCGCTTTATATTGCTAGGTTGCAATTTGTTACTTGTTGTATTCTTAGGTACGGCTAATACAATTTTTAAAGGTACTTCGGCATCCTTAGGTAAAGTTCCAGTATAATCAAAGGCAATTGTTTCATAACCAGAAAGAGATTTTATTTTGTTACTATTACCTTTATTTTTATCTATAAGATTAGTGCCTAATAAAATTTGATTAGATTTGATTTCTAAACCTTCGCCGATCAATTTCCAAAATTTGGCATTAACTTTAGAAGCTTGAATAGAATCTGGATGAACAGCAATTTTTGCAGCTTTATTCTCAATTTTAAAACTAACACTGTAGCTAACTTTTGTCTTTTTCGCTTGTGTTTGTGCTTCTTGTAGCGCAGCTAAAACTGTATCGTTAGCTTTATTTAGTCGCTGTCTGGCGACAAAAGCAAGCCAACTTGGTGCGGCTATCGCTGAAAGAATTCCTACCATAGCTATCACCACTAAGACTTCCAGTAAGGTGAAACCAGAAGTGTTTTGAGAAAAGCGAGATAATAAATTTGGTTTTGCTAATGATACCTTTATAGGCAATTTATATAACATTTTTAATACCACTAAGTTAGATATGGCACCGTTTTTTTGATTAATTAAAGGTAGAGATACAGCAAATTTCATCTAACGTCGGTACATTCGCACGGGGAGGGATGCCCCTACCACAAAAGTAAAAAAAAATAATACTGTACTTCATTTATCCTAAAACTGCTGTAATTGATTTTTTAAATGATTTTTTATTTATTTTGAATTGATTTTAAAATTGATTTTTTAAATGATTTTTTATTTATTTTAAATTGATTATTAACTTATTTTGTAAATACAAAACCGCGCCCTTCAACCCGTATACGTGCTTGAGGAAAGTAAATTTTTGTGTTTTCGCTGTAGTCTGGGGGAGTGTTTTGAATGCGAGCGAGTGCGTTACCGCGTAAGTAAACTTCTGCTACCGTCTTTTCTGAACTTACGCATACGTAAAAACTGGCGGTTCTAACATCTCCGGTAGGAACAGAGTTCCCACTTCCAGTGAATTTTGGTATTTGCTGCATTTCTATTTGTTTACTTGGATCTGTAGGATCTTTATATTTAGGACAATCTTTAGGAACAGGATTCCTAGTAGTATTTATCTTTGTTTGATCGATGTAGTCAACTAAAGTTAAGATGTTTGGGGTTTTTGAGGAATATGTACCACTTTCCCATTGATTCATTTTGGTTTTTAGGTCGCCTGTACCAGTTAGATCAAATAATTTAAAACCAGCATCTTTAGTTGTGTCTTTAGCTCTGTCGCTATCTCCATAGCCATCACTAATTTGAAATCTACCAATTCTAGCAGCTTTAGACCAAGTAGAATTATTATCTTTAATCAAATAATAGGCAACTAAGGAATAACTAAAGGTATCATCGCATTTTTGTGGTTGGCGATGGCATTGATTACTGTTAATGCCAATTCCAATTCCATTTTTTATATATTGCCGTTTCCAGAAAACAAGAACAGGAAAATACTTTTTTTTATCATTGGTGCTATTTTTAGGTAATTCATTTCTAATTGCATTTATTCCATCAGCATCATATATATAAACTGCTTGTTCTAAATCTCGTGCAATAAAATCGAGTGCTAATTTCAGTTCTTGCTCGGTATTTACTTTGGCTTGTTCTCTACTTTCGGTTTGCATGATGTTAATCATGAATCCTAGTAAAGGGGTAATAATCAGTGATGCTAGAATCATCGCTACGAGTAATTCTATAAGCGTAAAACCAGCAGATTTTTTTTTAATTAATCTTGATTTTTTTGTATTTTGATGACGTATTAGTAATGTGAGTGGAGTCATGATTATTATTTTTTATTTATAGATATTTAGCATCTTGAACTTTTATTATTATCATCTTTTAGACGTTGGCAGAAATCAGAGAATTGTGTACCATTAGATATTTCTGTTGTTACTTCCATTAAAGGAGTTTGAACGGATCTTAAGCCGGTTCCGCCAGTAAATGTTAATTGTTTTTCCACATTTTTATTTTTATCTTTATCTTTTAAGGCTTTTAATTGTTTCACCTTTTTTCTATCAAAAGCATCTGCTCGGTAAACCCGTACCCCTAAGCTATATCCATCTTCAGCTTCGGTGGAACTGCTGCTATATCGAAATGACTGAACAATCATGTCTTTGGAGTTATTTATAGTACAGCTACCATCAGCATCACCGTCTACGCAATACAAGTTAGTGTCTGGTTTAGAACAGTATTCATTGGCCTTACAAGCCAAAGTACCTTGTTTGGGAGCATTGTATTTACTAAAATCGTATTTCTTTAGTTCGTCATCACTTTTGTTAGGCAATTTTGGCGGCTCAATTGTGCCAGTTCTTACACCATCTATATAGCTTTTGGCAGCATCTGTGGCTAATTCGACTCGTCTTGCTTGTACGCGAGTTGCTACAGATAAGACAATGGTAGGTGCGATCGCTGTCATTAAAATGCCGATAACAATTATGGCCACAAGGGACTCAATGATGGTGAAACCTGACTGATTGGATGAGGATGAACGTAATTTTTTTAGATTAATCATCTGAATAATCAAATTATTCTCGCTAAATTATTCTGGCTGGTTGAGTGACAGATTTTTTTGTCGGGTGTGTGACACTTGGAGAGATTTTCTATCAAAAAAAAATAACTCTTATAGTGTCACGCACCAACTTTGTCACAGATTTTTTCTTGTAGGCTGTGTGACACTTGGAGAGATTTTCTATCAAAAAAATAACTCTTATAGTGTCACGCACCAACTTTCTGAAAAAAACTTATTGGCATTGAGAAGGACGTTGCTCTTTGGGAATTGCGTATTCTTTGTTACTGTCATACTTGTTTGAAGGTGCTGTGCCGTAATTACCAGGTTGTGCTTTAGATTGAGCAGCACATAGCAATGTTGATACCCAACTATCATCACGACTGACTTCTCTGTAAAACTCGTTTGGATCTCCTGTTGGCGGTGCGGTAAAGCGCTGAGAAAATAAGTCTGGTAACTGAGTTAGCAAAGCGACATCAAAACCCCAGGAACGAGTTGGTGGTGAGTAGAAAGGTGTTCTAGCTAATGTTGTGTTACTTTGGTTATTTGTTGTAATTCGATAAGCTTGAGGATATCCGAAGATTGTTCCATTTGTAGAAAAACCTTTCCTTGAATCCTTGTAATTGCTCGATAGCATTGACTCCCAAGGAGCAGTTGCGTAAGAACTTCGTTTGTATTGAATAAAGGAACCACTTGCTTTGTGTGTCTGATCTTTCCATTTCTCTAAGTAGCGAACAAAGTTTTCTAAACCTCCATTTGATTCGTTTGGACGTGCTGGGGTATCACCTTGAGCAAATACTAGATTGGTCTCTGTATCTTCGGCTACTAATATCCAGTTGTTATTATTATTTATCACATCCCTCAACCTACTATTAAATATTTTTGAGGAGTCATCACCATCGCTGTCAGGTACTTCCAGGGGAACATGAATTTGTAATACTGGGATTAATAGTGGTTGGTTAGTTTTATCCTTATCACTTAGGTAATCGCGATTTTCAATCCACAAAGGATATTTATAACCATAATTGCCACTGCTTTTCCTAGTCTTAAACCACAAAGCTCTCCTATGAAGTCGGGGTCGATTACTAGAACTGTAGGTGTTAGAAGGATAGTAATTTACCTGTCCATTGTCATCGCTAGTTGAATCAGGGGTAGGATTATCACTTCCACTAATTCCTAAAGGAATTGGTTGCTTACTAGAATCCAAAATTAAGTTGCCTGTTGTAGCATCACGTAGGAATGCAACTCGACGAGGATAGCGTTGGTCATCTTCATTTATGGCAGCCCTAGCAGTAGTACCGGCTCCAAGCCTACTAGCAGTAAAATCGGGATCTTTTAGTTTTATTTGAGAAGTACCAGAATCTACAGCTTTTATATTTGCCTCAGCAGAGTCAGTCCAATCAATTTTGCCGTTTTTGTTTGCGTCGTAGCCAACCACCCAATCTTCGGGTTTACAAGCAGCAACTGTAGGCTTACGACAGATTTCCATTACATATTCTGGAAATAAAACCCGTCGCTGAATTGGGGTAGCAAAGTTATTAAAGTAGGAACTTTTAATTGGTTGAGGTCTAGAATCTAAAGTGGCAGGAAAACCAAAGCCAGTACCACCAGCCCTAACATTATCTTGCCAAGGGAAACTAGTGACAAAGTTGTTATCCCAAAAGCCATTCAATCTATAGGCTACTATGCTTGGTATATTTCTTTCTGTAATAGGGACATTAATCTTATTTTTTTTATCATCACCATCTAGATCAACGCCTAGAATAACTTCATTCAATGTACTAATGGTGTCTTTAGTGTCGTTATCACCATTAAGGTCGATTTTAAGAATATTTTCATCTAGGGTTACTCGTCGTCTGTCGTCAATGTTGCCATCAAGGTTCCAATCATAACCTAGAGCCGCATAACCCCAATTGTCTCTTATGTCGTAGTCGCCTTGATTACGATAGCCTAGTTCAAAATTTCCAGATAAAACAGTAATTGCATCGGCGATAACTGTAGCAGAACGCCATTTTTCACCGGATCTACAACCAGTAAATTGACCCGGACGACAAGCAAAGTTTGAATTTAAGTTCCTTTTACTACGGCTATAAAAATTACTCCAGGTACTATTTAGTTTAGTAGTAAATTCCTCATGTTGATGTTTGTTGAAATCACCTTTGATGTAAACTGGCAAATTACTTACTAAAATCAAACCTTTTTCTTCTGCTCTATTTAGATTTCTAGCGCTACGGTTCAACTCTTCGCCATTTACGAGCATAATTCCATTCGGACGACGAGTTGGGTCTAATATAAAGTCAGTAGAGCTAGTGCCAATTTTGTCGTCATCATCGTTGGGGTTGTCATCATCGCTCAAATCTGGTAGAGCATCATTGCGAGTTGCGTAAATAATTCCACTATTAGGTAATAGATACTCAGTTGTATTGTGGGTTGTCCTGCCAATTGACCTATTTTTTAGCGCTTGTAAATCTAAAACCGTAGTACGAATTTCTAGGGGCTGACGCAGTTCTACATCTAGGTTATAGTTTGTTTCATCTCCAATTTTGTCAACTGCTTTAACTTGTCTTGCATCTAAGAAAGCGGTTTCTCTAATTGCACCATGAGGAATAATACTGCTGCTCGGACTAAGGGAACCGTCCATAATTTGCAAGGCACAAATTGCTGAATCAAGAGCCGATTTTTCTGCTAGAGTAAGGTTGCGACTACCTTTGTCTAAAGCATTCTTGAGTTGTTTGTTAATTAAACGTCCGTTAGGATACTTGAGTTCAGCTTGATATTTTAGAACATTTAGATAATTAGACTTATTTCTCGTAGGACGACCGTAAACTATACCGTTATTAGATTTACCGTTGGATGACCTATTCCAAGAAAGTGTTTTACCTTTATAAGTGTTAGCATTTTGTGCAGTGTCCTCGTTAGTAGGATCGTAGTAAGAACTTACACAGGCGATTGGTGTCTGAGGATTTGTACTTGGTGTATTTGGATCGTAATGGCTACGTTGAAAATGATAAACTGCTGTGGCTCGCATTTGTAAGTAAGCGGTTTCAGCATAGGGGAATCCTTGAGTCGTGGGGTCAGTTCCAGATGGTACCCCTACTTCTGGCAGAGGAAAAACTATTGGCATTTGGTCAGACCAAACTTTATCTGTAGCCTTTAGAGCATTGTTATATTTTGTTGATGATTCCCTTACCCCATAACCATCAGGTAAATAAATGCCGGCACCGGTGACTACACGTAAACCGCCAACTACATCCAAAGCATCTTCTGGATATAATGTTGCGCTTTCTTCCCAAAATCCATCACGCCCTGTGTCTCCAAGATCATCTAATTCACTTACTTGAGGAAAACGCTTGCGCGTACCGCTACCTTCATCCCATTGTTTTCCACTAATTTCTTGACCAGCTTCTTCCTGAGTGACAAATTTCTTTTTAGTATTATCCCACCACATTTGTGGTAAGTTATTACCTACTACAACTCTGTCTCCAAGATTTTTTTCTTGTCCCTCTGGTTCGGGGTAATCAGTTTGTTGTGCTGGCAAACGAATTTTTTTACTACCGTTTGTCTTTAAAGGAAGATTGGCATATCCCGTGTGAGTTTTACCATCGCTAGGTTTAAATGGGAAAACCCATTTTTCTGGCGGTCGCATTTCATCTTTTGTACCTACCAATACGTTTCTTTTTGTATAGCTTCCTACAGCTCGATCTGTATTTTCAAAAGAAACTTCTGCATAAGGGACGCGCCGGGTACGTTTTCTAAAGTAACTTCTGAGTAATGCTTTTTTTTCTGTAGTTTCGTCTTTACCAGCATCTACTCGCTTTTTTAGTTCATCTTGAATTTCTGTCGGAAGAGAAGTTTTGGCACGTGCTGATGCTGCTTCAATTAAAAGAGCAATCCGCCTTTCATAAGCTCCGCTGTTGTAGGCAACTTTTGTTCCTCCACTTAAGTTAATAGACTTGTTTGTCCTGTCAATCTTTTGATTGGGAGGACTTCCACCAGCACTTATCTGCTTAAATAAATGTACTTCTACAGACTTTTGGTCCCTAGTATCAGAGGTACGAGCATTGGCAACATTACCTCCAACTACGATTTTGCTGTTTCTTTCACTAAAGTAACAAGAATCAGGACTACTAACTAGAAAAAATTTAATTGGATTGAATCTTGTTGCAGTTAACAAATTAGAATTGGTCAGAATCCTTCCATTTAAGTTAATTCCACCACCAGGAGATATTTCTAAGTCATCGTTATACAGTACGGCGTTGTTAGTTAAGGGACGACGTTCTCTATCTTGCTGATATTCTAAAGCTGCAAAACCTTTGTTACCTTTAAATTCTTCGTATTTACTTCCAAGCCCTCTAGCGTCAGTAATTGGCACTGTTGTTGTATAAACAAAAATACTTCTTCTCAGAGTGCTACCTCTTTGATACCAACCTTGAGAACCAACCAAAGAAGCACTAGTATTACTGCCGCGATCGCAAACTGTACCACCTTTGGTTTCATTCATCGGCGGGGTTCTAGCTTCGAGAGGATTTCTAGCTCTGGTAGGGTTGCCACCAGTTTGAGGAGGGTTTCTAAATTTAATGCTATATAAGGTATAGCTATCAAATTTACCGTTATTATCAGTATCCACTGGATATTTCCAGGCAGTAGTTAGATTTTCGTCGTCAGTTAAATTTACTGGATTTTGCTTACGACTACCATTTCCATCAATGTCATAAAATAGTGTTAACTGTGATTCATCACCAAAGGTAAATTCTTCAAGGTTGCCTGAAATAACTTGTTGGAGTGAAAAATCATTAGGAGTTGAACGAGGTAATCTAGGATCTCTAAATAACCGAGCAATTTTTGCTCTAGCCCTATCAATTGCGGGAGTTGCAGCATTCAAAACCGCCTGATTAACCCTGACATTACTGGCATTCTTAGAACGGTCAAAGGAGCGAAATAAAATTGCGATCGTCAGCAATACAACTACCAGGGATACCATGGCCACTGTAGGTAAAACAAAACCAGAATTAACCCAATCTGGTCGTTTTTTAGTAACTATGAAAGTTCGTAAAAGCCATAAACTTTGTTTTTTTACAGTAGATGGAGATTTTGGCTGAAACTGTTGGTAAAAGTCTTGAATAACCCTAATTAATTTACGATTTTTAGACATAGCTACTTTCCTATCAAGATTTATGATACGAATTTTTAAATTAAATATTTTTAAATTAAATATTTTTAAATTAAATATTTTTAAATTTATTGAAAATAATCCCTATTTATTTTTTTAGATAATAAGGAATGTTATCATAGGATTTCTTTATAAAGATGCCTAGAATTCAGTTCGTGTAGACGGGCTTTGTTTGATTAGCCCTCAAGCTGCGGGCGATTTAGCCCAGCCTCATACAAAATTGGTATTAGTACTTTCTCATTCATGTAGTAAGAGAATCGCGTTCGTAAAGATTTTATGAAATAAAAATGAAATATAAACATTGCCAACCTAAATAATTTTTGGTTGGCAGCTTTGGGCATAATAAAATTTCATCATTTAAACAAAATTGCTATTTATTTTTTGTGAAATTATTGTATTTTTCCGGTAAAAAATAATTTTATTTTGTTTATTTATTTTATAGCCGACGTAGAAAAATAAAGCCATAGCTTCATCGGATTTTTGCGGATTTTTTAATAAATTTAGTATTATCTCAAGAGAACTTTATGAAGTTGTGATTAACAGACTAAATTTATAATACCCACTTAGTAGAGTAAAGTTATCAGGGGTATAAAAAAAATATTCTGGATTTAAAGGTGAGACTATAAAAACAAAGCCCACAAAATATATGGGCTTAAAATAATTATGGATTGGAAAGGCAATATTTGTTTAATTGCCTGCAATTCCAATTTATACACGATTAAGATTAATTCCAGCTTCCTTTGCCATTGCATCCAAACCTTTCTTTTCCAAAGTTTTGATTGCTTTAGTAGAAAGCTTAAGTCTTACCCAGCGATTACCTTCTTCCCACCAAACGCGCTTGCTTTGCAGGTTGGCGTGTTGAAGTTTCTTAGTACGACGGTGGGAGTGAGAAACGGCATAACCGTTATTTGCTTTTTTACCAGTCAGTTGACATCTACGAGACATATGAAGAATTTCCTGTTTTTTACTATTTTATATAAGAGGGGAGACAAGGGGACAAGGGGACAAGGAGACAAGGAAGGGGACAAGGGGAAGTGTGGGAGGTGTGGGAAGTGTGGGAGGTGTGGGAAGTAACTAAATGCTGCCAACCTGCAGTATGCACAAACGTAACCCTCTCCCCACACTTCACGAATTATGCCCCATGCCCAATGCCCCATGCCCCATGCCCTTCGGCCCAAATTATTTTGCAGCTTGCTCTGTGAGTTTGGTAAGTACTTCGTTGGAACGTTCTACGAAGGATTTCATTCCTTCTGCGTTGAAGCCTTTTTGGGACATTAAGGCTAAGTCGTAAACGTGTTGGCAAATTGAGTTTACTAATTCGCCTGTGGGTGATTTTCCGCCATCTTGAATAATACTACCTTGGTTGAGATTTGCCAGGTTCTGTATCAGCGGGTGGGAGGTATTAACTAATAATACGTGTTCTTCGGGAAATTCTACATTTTGTTGTTGCATCATGGCGTTCATTTCTCGCAAACGACGCAGAATTTCTGGTAGTAGTACCATTGCTGGTGGTGTTCCTTGGGGGTTGTCGGATTTTAAGGCTTCGGTACGGATGTTGAGTTTGGGTTTGTTGAGAGCCTTCTCAAATATTTCTTTGATTGCGTCGCTTTTGGTTTTGTTGGTTGTGGGATCTACTATTTCCTGGGATTTATCTTTGTCTAGCAGGGTATTATCTAAGTCGGAGTCTACCCGTGTGAATTTGACTTCGTTGTATTCCCGTTCCAGGAAGTTGATAAAGTGGGTGTCGATGAAGGAATCTAAATATAATACTTCCAAGCCTTGGTTTTTATGTAATTCTACGTAAGCTGCTTGTGATGCTTCATCGGTACAGTAAAAGACGCGGTTTTCGTGTTTTTCTTTGTTGTGTTCTAAATACTCTTTGAGAGTTACGTAGGGCAATTTTTCACTTGCAGCAGATTCTGAATTTTGTTGTGCTTCACCTCCGGGGGTGACATCTTGCCAAACGTCGCCTTCTTGGGACTGTACTTCAACTGCGGGGGTTGGTGTTTCTGCTGCCGGTTGAGTATTTTCTAGTTCGCGGGTAGTACGAAAAACTACGATATCTTCAACTTGCTTTTTAAACTTCTCATCATTCATCACCCCGAATTTAACGAAGGTTGCTAAATCCTTCCAAGCAGTAATATACTGCTCGCGGTCGTCGCGATACAATTGTTTGAGCCTGTCACCGACTTTCTTGGCAATGTAATCGCCAATTTTCCGTACAGTGCGATCGCCTTGTAATGCACTACGGGATACGTTCAAGGGAATATCGGTACTATCGATTACACCCCGCATGGGTAATAAGAATTGAGGGATGATTTCTTCGCAGTTGTCGCTAACAAATACTTGGTTGCAGAATAGTTTGATTTGTCCTTTGCTAACGTCAACGTCTGGTTTTAATTTGGGGAAGTAAAGAATACCGTTGATAATGAAGGGATAATCGGTATTCAAATGTACCCATAACAAAGGTTCTTCCTCGAAAGGATACAGGTAGCGGTAGAACTCCATGTAATCTTCTTTGGTTAAATTACTGGGAGATTCCCGCCAGGGAGCTTTTTGGCGATTTAATACCTCATCACCAAGTTTGATGGGTACTGGCATAAAATCGCAGTAAGTCTTGACAAGATTCTTAATGCGTGCTTCTTCGACAAATTCTTCTTCCTCTTCCATGAGGTGAAGAATAATAGTAGTGCCACGAGTAGTGCGGGATGACTCTTCTAAAGTAAAATTTGGGGAGCCATCGCAACTCCAATGAACTGGCTGTGCCCCTTCTTTATAAGATAGGGTATCGATTTCAACTTGGTTTGCCACCATAAAGGAAGAGTAGAAACCAAGTCCAAAATGACCGATAATTGGTTGATCGGATGCGCCTTTGTACTTCTGAACAAATTCTTCAGCGCTAGAAAAAGCAACCTGGTTAATATATTTTTTTATTTCTTCTGCAGTCATACCGATGCCATTATCGGTAATAGAGACAGTTTTTTTGTCCTTATCTACAGCAATTTGAATTTCCGACTCGCCGATTTCACCGGAGAATTCTCCAGAGCGAGCTACCATTTGCAATTTTTGGATAGCATCAACAGCATTTGATACCAATTCCCGTAAAAAGATTTGATGATCCGAGTAAAGAGACTTCTTGATTATTGGGAAAATATTTTCAGTATGAATACTGATGGTACCTTGTTCTAACATAATTCCTAATCCAAAATTGAATATTGTTTGTATAACAATTGGTAAGAATATTCTAAGTCAGTCAGCTTCAGAAACCGTCCTTAGTAAAATGAGAATATTATTGTTGTAATCAGCTTTGGAGACTATTTCCGAGCTTTTCTATACCTAGTTACTTGGCAGTTTTGACTTATATCAGGTGTGTCAAGCCAAAAAGCATATCTTACCAAACAGGATTTTATGCGAAAAGGAGAGCGATCGCTCTCCAATTAAATTATTGTTTGCCGGATAGTTTAATTTCGGATTTCCCTACATTGGATTTTTATATTTCCCTCAAGACTGGTGAATAAAGATTATCTAGACGATTGGAGAAGTTAGCTGAAGTATGATGATTTACTGCTTGGGGGATGGCAGCTGAACTCAGTTTTTCATAAATATCTGGATTTTCAATGATTTCGGTTAGATATTCTAAGGTTAATCAGCAGCAGGATAAGAGTAATAATTCATAATTGAGGAGTCAAAAGCCAGAATAAATTTTTGACATTACTATTTTTTTATATAATTACTGGCTCGTTGATAAAGTTGAGGAAAGAAAATTTTTAATGTAGCAATTATGATTACTTGTTTATTTTTGAGTAGGGTTGGATTATTTTTAATCCAATTCCACCAAAAGTGTATAGCAGTTAGAGTTTGACGTTTTTTTGGTGGTGCTTCAATGGCTTTAAAAGTCAGATATTGATAAAGCTGTGAAATACTTTGTTTTTTAAAATGCTGTAATTTTTGAGCTTTCGGATAACTGAAAGCACGTTCAATTACTTTTAAAGATGTAGCTTCCATGTTTTTGAGATTACTAGATAGAGAATTCATCGAGCTTCTATATAAAATTTGCGGTTTTTCTACACAAACAAATTTGTAATTAGCTGCAAGACGTAACCACATATCGATATCTTCTGCTACGGCAAGTGATTCATCAAAACCATCAACTTTTTCTAAAGCCTTTTGACAAATTAAAGGATTGGAACCATTTTCTAAAAAGTTTATCTGTAGAAGTTTAGTGAAAACGTCACCGTTAGCTTTAATTCTTCTACCATATTTAATAAATTTACTCGACTCATCAATATAATTAGTCCAACTATAAGCTACAGCAGCTTGGGGATTTGCTTGTAAAGTTTTCCATTGTAATTCGAGTTTATCAGGAGTCCATAAATCATCGGCATCCATAAATGAAATATATTCTCCTTTAGCCTGGGAAATTCCTCTATTACGAGTTGCTGATACCCCTGCATTTGGATAGGAAAAAATTTTGATACGGGTATCGGAGATATTTTTGATAATTTCTAATGTTCCATCTGTAGAGCCATCATTAATGATTATTACTTCTATATCTTTAAAGCTTTGATTTAATATTGAATTGATTGTTTCTTCAATTGTTTTTTCTCCGTTAAATACGGGAACGATTACGGAAATTGACATTTTTTTAATTGAAATATTATATTTATTAAAGTTCGTAGTTGTGAGTACTATTAACTTCTAAGGATATTTAGAAAGTTAACAAAGTTCAATTATAATCAAATTGTTTTTTCATATCCTAAAAAAGTACTCGTATTTGATAAACGAGGAAATTTTATAAAAAGTAATTTGGCCCAGTTATGAGGTAAAATTACTATTGCAATCAATTTTAAAATGGCTTTGATAATTATTGGTTTGTACAACAAGCTAATATCTGTTGCGATCGCAGTTAATAAAAATCTAACCGTAACTTTAGTTTGTTGTGTTCCAGGTGGCAGTTTCAGAGCTTTGTAACAAAGATATTTATAAAGATTTCCTATTGCTTTAGGTTTCAGATGTTGATATTGTTTCGCTTTTTCACGAGCGAAAGCACGTTGAATAATTTCTAAATTTGATTTTTCCAATCCTAAAACATTAGATGACATGGAATTTTGTTGAATTCTATATAAAATTTGTACTTTCGGTACGCAAATAAAATCAGTTATTGCTGATAATTTTAACCACAAATCTGTATCTTGAGCATTGGTTAATTTTTCA
This sequence comes from Richelia sp. UBA3308, assembly GCA_002361335.1. Lineage (GTDB taxonomy): Bacteria > Cyanobacteriota > Cyanobacteriia > Cyanobacteriales > Nostocaceae > Rivularia. The sequence goes on along the minus strand of DESS01000343.1, from coordinate 14,768 downwards.
TCAAAAGCACCAACATCAATCAAAGCGTCTCTACGAATCATGACGTTAGAACCATTACCTATAAAGTCATCTAATAAGAATTTAGAATAAACATCTCCGTTCCAATTAACATGAGATGTTTTACGGAGAAATTTACCATTTTCATCTATACAATTTGTCCAACTATAGGCAACTGCAGCTTGAGGATTTTCTTGTAAAGCTGTATATTGGGCTGCTAATTTATCAGTTGTCCATAAATCATCTGCATCTAAAAAAGTAATATAATCCCCTGTAGCATGTTTGATTCCGCGATTACGATTAACTGCGACGTTTGCTTGAGGATAGCTAAATATTTTAATTCTCTCATCTTCTATTTGAGAAATAATTGAAAGAGTTGCATCTGTAGAATTTGCATTTATTATGATTAATTCAAAGTTAGTAAAAGTCTGATTTAAAACAGATTCAACCGTTTCTTTTATTGTTTTTTCACCGTTATATACTGGTATAATTACAGAAATATGATTACTTAACATATCAATTATATTTTGATGATGATAATTGATATGTTAATATTGGATTTTTATAAATAGCCTCAGTATATTTTCATAAAATTAGCAATTTGCATCCGCCATAAATAAAAAGGACTAATTAAAGTTGACTTGCATAATTCCATTTGACAAGCGGCAACAATATTATGATTTAAAACATTTCTGTAGCGAATAAAATGCAATATTGTTTTCCGAAAATCGTTGATTAAATAAACACAAAAAGCGAAAGGTCTTTGCCACCATTTAAGCATTAACATCCGTAAATGAAAACGTCCTAAACCGATAATTTTCATTAAGCCAATCAGATATTTTTCTTCTAATCGTGATGGTGGAATTATATGTTCAATTTCCATCTCAGGGTTATACCAAATTTCCCATCCTGCTCTATGAATATATAATAATGCTTCTGCGTCTTCACCAATAGGCATCAAGTTTTTTTTAGTTTTACCTATTAATAACAATTTTGTCGGAACGTATTTCTGCCAAACATCCTTACGTACAACTAATCCTGCACCAGGGGGAAGCCCTTTTTTACGAGGTTCGTACATTAAAGGTTCTGAACCTCTATCAACTAAAGCTAAATAAAAAGTAATTTGTTTCAATTCTTCTGGTGGATTAGTTTCAAAAACACCGTGTATTTTACTACTGAATGCACCCGCTTGCGGATGTTCTTGAGCAAATTTACAAGCTGAATTTACCCAATTTTCAAATGGTGGATTATCATCATCAATAAATCCAACTAATTCTCCTTTTGCTTGATTTATAGCCCTTTGTCTAGCAAAAGATATACCTTGTTCTGGTTCAAAATAGTATTTTAAAGGTACATTTTGCAGCCAATTTTCTTGATATTTTTTAACTAGCTTTGCGGTACCATCTGTACTGTTATTATCAACAACAATGATTTCCCAATTAATATGTTCTGTGTTTATTTGTTCTTTTAATTTATCTAATACTTTAGGTAAACGATTTTCTCCGTTGTAAGTGGGGATAGCAACGGTTAAATTCACGGTTATATTCATTTTTAAAAAGTGGTTTTTAATCTTGTTGAAATTATTATTCCCAGTTGAAGATTAAAACTCACAGGTTTGATTCGATTACCAGAGGAAAATCTCCCACACCTTGAAAGGTGCGGCTTCATAAACGAAGCCCACCCGAAGGTGGGCTTTGTAGTCGTAGCCCCACTCTTCTAAAGTGAAGGCGATTCAACCGCAATTAATTTTCAATTTTTACCCTTCTGCTGATTCCACTAATTGCACGCTATTAACAGGTGACGATACTCTAACAACAGATTTTTTGCTGAATGTCAACCCAGTTTTACCTTCGTCAATGATAATTGTATCGCCGGGAACGAAGGTGTTTTCTAATATCTTAGTGGCCAGGGGATTTTCAATTTCTCGTTGAATTGCTCGTTTGATTGGACGAGCGCCGTACATTGGATCGTAACCAATTTCTACTAGTTTATCGCAAGCTGCGGGAGTGATTTCTACTAAAATTTTTTGATCTCCTAATAAATTTTCTACTCGTTTTAATTGAATGCGAACTATATCTCGCATTTGCTTCTTTCCTAAAGGATGGAAGATGATTAAGTCGTCGATACGGTTGACGAATTCGGGGCGGAAGTGTTTTCGTAAGGCTCCCATGACTCGATTACGCATTTTTTCGTACTGGGAATCATCGTCTGATATATCTAATATATGCTCGCTACCAATATTACTAGTCATCACAATCACGGTATTGCGAAAGTCTACTACTCTTCCTTGAGAATCAGTAATTCTACCGTCTTCTAAGACTTGTAGTAAAATATTAAATACGTCCGCATGAGCTTTTTCAACTTCATCAAGCAGTATCACAGAATACGGACGACGGCGTACAGCTTCGGAAAGTTGACCGCCTTCTTCATAACCAACGTATCCTGGAGGTGCTCCTACTAAGCGGGATACAGAGTGTTTTTCCATGTATTCCGACATATCCAAGCGGACTAAAGCTTCTTCGGAATCAAACATGAATTTTGCTAGAGCACGAGCTAATTCTGTTTTACCAACACCCGTAGGTCCCATGAATAAAAACGAACCTATGGGACGTTGGGGATCTTTCATTCCGGCACGGGCGCGACGAATTGCAGCGGAAACGGCGGCAACTGCTTCATCTTGTCCGATAACTCGTTTATGAAGATGTTGTTCTAACTGCAATAATTTTTGTCTTTCTGATTCTAAAAGGCTATTTACGGGAATTCCGGTCCATTTGGCGACTATTTCGGCAATATCAGCTTCTGTAACTTGTTCTCTTAATAAACTTGCGCCTTTGCTTTGAATTTCTAACAATTGTGTTTCTTTTATTTCGCGATCGCGCTGTACTCCTTCCAATTTGCCGTATTTTAATTGTGCTGCTGTGTTAAGGTCATAAGCACGTTCTGCTTGTTCTATTTGGACTCTTAGTTTTTCTTCTTCTTGTTTTAAAGCACTGATATCTTCTAATACCTGCTTTTCACCTTGCCATTTTTGATTAAATTCTTCTTGTTTTTCGGTCAAATCCTCAATTTCTTGCTCGATTAGCTCCAAGCGTTTCTGGGTTTGAAATGTGGCTTTTTCTTCTCCTGCTAGGGACAGCTTTTCCATTTCTAACTGCATCAAACGACGCTCAATATTTTCTAATTCCGCTGGTTTGGAAGTTATTTCCATTTTCAACTGGGCTGCGGCTTCATCTACCAAATCAATGGCTTTATCTGGTAAAAAACGGTCAGAAATGTAACGCGCTGACAATGTAGCAGCTGCTACCAAAGCCGAATCGGAAATTTTGACGTTGTGATGTACTTCATATCGTTCTTTAAGTCCCCGCAAAATAGAAATAGTATTTTCTACACTGGGTTGAGTGACAAGTATCTGTTGAAAACGCCGTTCTAAAGCTGGATCTTTTTCAATATATTTCCTATACTCATCCAGGGTTGTGGCACCAATACAGCGCAATTCACCACGGGCCAACATCGGTTTAAGTAAATTACCGGCATCCATGGAACCTTGCTGTCCCGAACCGGCACCAACTACCGTGTGCAGTTCATCAATAAACAAAACTATTTGACCGGCAGATTCAGTAACTTCTCGTAGAACAGCTTTGAGTCGATCTTCAAATTCACCCCGGTACTTGGCTCCAGCAATCAAACTACCCATATCCAAACCGATGATTTGGCGGTTTTTCAATGATTCGGGAACATCACCATTGATGATTCGCTGGGCTAAAGCTTCGGCGATCGCAGTTTTTCCAACTCCGGGTTCACCAATCAATACGGGATTATTTTTACTGCGACGAGACAACACCTGAATTACACGGCGGATTTCCTCATCTCGTCCAATAACTGGATCAAGTTTACCGGCTTTTGCTTGTTCGGTTAAATCTCTACCAAACTTTTCCAAAGCCTCATAGCGAGATTCGGGATTTTGATCGGTTACCTTTTGACTACCCCGGACATTTTTAATGGCAGTTTCTAAATCGGTAGTACTAGCGTTTAAACTTCTAAATATTCGTCTGCCAATACGCTCCTCTTCAGCAAAAGCCAGGAGAATATGCTCCACACTAATGTAGGCATCATTCATTCTTACGGAAGCATCTTGAGCACCATCAAGCATCCTGTCAAGACTTTTTCCCAGGTATAATTGGTCGCTCCTGCCCACCTTCGGTTGACGGCGGGTAAAATCTTCAAGCTGTTGCTGCAATCGCTCAATTTCCACCCCAGCACGACTAAGAACCCGATGAGCTAAACCATTATCTTGCTCCAAAAGAGCCAGCATCAAATGTTCTACATCTAACTGTTGTTGTTGGTAAGCACGGACAATATCCTGAGATTTAACAATTGCTTCCCAGGCTTTATCAGTAAATTTATCTGGATCTGTAGGCTGCATATTAAGAATTTTAGATTTTAGATTTTAGATTTTAGATTTTAGATTTTAGACTGGGGGAATTGTAAATTAAAAGTTTGTCTTAAATAAATATCCAAGCATCATTAAGCACTATCTGCCTGTATCTGCGGTTGCAATTTCATAATTGGGCATGGGGCATGGGGAATTAATAATTTGTAATTGAGTAGTAAAGCACTGTTTGTAATGCTGCTAAGGGCTTAGAAAGCGCTACTAAGAGCCAAATAAAAATATAAAAGTGTTTTGTTACATAGTTCGATTTTTTTTCGCCCACCTACTTAATTGATATAAGTGTTCAAACCATGGTAATTAGGTTGATATTTCCATAACTATGATTAGGACTTATAAAACTGGCATATTTTTATTGTAGGAGCATGGGGCATGGGGCATAGGGCATAAGTATTAAACAGAACTATACTGATACCAATTATCATTCAAGGTAATGCTTTGTTTATTGGCAATTAACAATTACACCTTATGTAAATTAAAAACACCTGTTATCCTATAAAGGTTTTCAGGTTTGTTCAAAATAATACAGGACTGACGCGATTGTCTGGTGAACCCACTTGGTGCATGACACTACAAGCCTTGTTATTACCTTTAAAATAGCTCAAAGTGTCACACACCCATGCCCAATGCCCCATGCCCCATGCCCAATACCCTTATTACCAATTTAAAACGAAAATACAGACCTTAAACTAGTTTGCCAAATAGTATCTTGGTTGCTGTTGTTATCGGGATTCAACACGAAAGAAATGGTGGGAGTAACGCTGATGTTCTCGCTTAGCTGTAGATTATAAAATGTCTCAAAATTTGTTTGGGTGGCATTTCCCAAGCCATCGGTAACAAATGGCTGGGCAATTGCTACACCTGCGATGGTACCGGGAATCACAATATTACGAAAACCAACACCAAGCGTCCAACTAACGGGGTTTAAATCTAAATCTTGATCGATAGCTGTATTAAATCCTTGATAATTACCGATTCCTAAACGACCAAAAATCCCTGTATTACGGTTAAGGGCGTATTGGGCATTTACCCCATAAGCATTAATATCAGTATCATCTATTTGTGCGTTTGTATATTGCAGTTTTAAAGTTAATTTTTTGCTAAAAATATATTCTAACTCGGCACTAGCTTGATGTGGGTCGCCAAAAATCCCGTCATCTTCAGAATTTGAGTCAGCATCCCCGGCAATATAAAGAGAACGAAAAGTTAATTTACTACCTGCGGGTTTCCACACAATAGCAGCACCAGCACCACCGTTACGGTCAATTCTATTTTGTACAATTAAAGGATTATTCAGAAAAATCCCCGAACTAAAATCAACGGCTTCATTATTTGCATAACGATTACCATCAATAAAATCTCTTGGCGACATTTTTGTTCCCACAGTCAAGGCTAAATCCGATGAAGGACGTAAAGTATAATACAAACGTCTGAGTTTAACATTTTCTTCAACATCAGTAAAATCCAGTCCTCCAGCATTTGCAAAAACACCAGTGCTTCCTAACAAATTCGAGTCTTCCTTTTGGGCTAAACCAACAGCATCACCACCGTTGTTACCAGTTTCTAGCTGAGTCACCAGCAAATCTTTGGGATTAAAACTAGTTGAAAAAGTTAACCGAGTCCGATTAACCACAGTTAATTTGGCATTTGCACCATCGGTGAGGGCAAAAATCTGTTGTCCTGTTAATTTAGTAGTAGTAGAAAACTGATTTTCTTGTAAAAAAGAAGAACGAAAATCGATATCATTTAAACGCTTGCGTATATCCGCCAAAGCTTGAGAAAATTCTTTTTGTAATTTTTGTAAAATTATCTTGTCTTGCAGAAGATAACTGTCACCGACAGTCGTAGCAATTGTCCCTTCGATTTGATCCAAAGTAGCAGCTAAACCAGCAGCGAATTCATAACGAGAAACAGAGCGATCGCCTTTAAAAGTTCCATCTGGTAAACCGGTAATTACACCATATTTTTCGATTAAAGACTTTAAAGCTTGATAAGCCCAATCCGTTGGCTTCACATCCGATAGTTGATCTACGGAATTTTGCTGAATTATTGATTGGGAGATGAAGGGGTGGGAGGAAGAAAAGAAAGAATCGTCCCCTTCTCCCCTTGTCCCTTTCTCCCAGACGTTACATATAACGTCTCTACATCTAAATTCATACCCGAATTCAGCAACGCCGAATTTTGCTTCACTAAAATTTTGGGAAGTTGATTTTCTCAAAAAAGCCGCTTCTGAAGGAAGACAAAGCAAACTTAAAATTCCATAGCCAATCAAACTTACTGCTAACAGCTTTGGAGAACAAATTTTTTGCTTGAGAGATTGCTTCACACTCTACTCCATCACACTTGCAGTTATAAGTATAATTATTCACTTCGTAGTTTGTTTGTTTCGTACTTAACAGCAGTCGTGGTAGTTAGTTTAATAGTTTCTTTATATAGCAATATTAAATTCAATCAGTACAACTACTCACTCCTAATACTACTCACTCCCGCCTTCTTGATGGCAATTCCCAAAATTTTGATCAAACCACTGGAAATCTTTTTGAATCTCCGCTTAGATAGTCGCGTAAACCTCTATTCTCAGAAATGGAGTTTAGCACTCCTGTGTTCGGCACAAACTAGTTATAAAAACGAGTACAAAGGAACGAAACCAATGATGGATACTGCTATTGAAGCGATTGTTGCCCGCGAAATTCTTGATTCGCGGGGTAGACCCACTATTGAAGCTGAGGTACATTTGATAAATGGTGTAGTGGGATTGGCACAAGTTCCTAGCGGTGCTTCTACAGGTACTTTTGAAGCTCACGAATTGCGCGATGGCGATAAAAGCCGTTATGGCGGTAAAGGTGTTCTTAAGGCAGTGCAAAATGTGAATGAGACGCTAGCACCCAAGCTGTTAGATATGGATGCTCTTAATCAAGAACAGCTTGATAAAACCATGATTGCTCTTGATGGTTCTCAAAATAAGTCTAATTTGGGTGCCAATGCGATTTTAGGGATTTCCTTGGCCGCTGCAAAGGCAAGTGCTGAGTCTTTGGGAGTTCCCTTATATCGTTATTTAGGTGGTCCTTTAGCAAATTTGTTACCCGTACCGTTGATGAATGTGATTAACGGCGGCGCACATGCAGCAAATAATGTGGATTTCCAAGAATTTATGATTGTCCCCATCGGCGCGTCTTCCTTCCGGGAAGCTTTGCGTTGGGGTGCGGAAGTTTTCGCTACCTTGAGCAAAGTTTTGGATGAGAAAGGTGTATTAACCGGCGTTGGTGATGAAGGCGGTTTTGCTCCGAATTTGGAATCAAATCAGGTAGCTTTAGAATTGTTAGTTGCTGCGATCGAAAAAGCCGGTTATAAGCCAGGGGAACAAGTTGCTTTAGCTTTGGATGTTGCAGCCAGTGAATTTTACAAAGATGGGCAATACGTTTACGACGGTAAACCTCATTCTCCCGTAGAATTCGTTGATTATATGGGACAACTGGTAAATCAATATCCCATCGTTTCCATTGAAGATGGTTTACACGAAGAAGATTGGGATAGTTGGCAGTTACTTACCGAAAAATTAGGTCCCTACGTTCAATTAGTCGGTGATGACTTATTCGTTACCAACGTTCAACGCTTGCAAAAAGGTATTGAGCAAAAAGCAGGTAACTCGATTTTGATTAAACTCAATCAAATTGGTTCTTTAACTGAAACCTTGCAAACCATTGATTTAGCAACTCGTAACGGTTTTCGTTCGGTGATCTCTCATCGTTCCGGTGAAACTGAAGATACCACAATTGCTGACTTAGCGGTAGCAACTCGTGCGGGACAAATTAAAACCGGTTCTTTGTGTCGTAGCGAACGGGTAGCTAAGTATAACCGCTTATTAAGAATTGAAGATGAGTTGGGAGATGCTGCAGTTTATGCTGGTGCCGTAGGAATGGGGCCAAAGTAATTTTAATTTGGGCATAGCCCCGAAGGGTATAGTTAGGAGTTAGGAATTAAAAGTTTTAGAAACCCGGTTTTTGTTGAGATGCCGGGTTTTTTATTTTTTAGCTATATTATTTTTAAAAGACGAGTTGCACTTCTTTCTACCAAAACACTATCTAAAGTAATTGAACGAACTTGCTCATTAGGAATAAAACCTCTTTCTGCCAAAATTTCATCAACTAGATTTGTAACAATAATTTTAGTAGTAACAATTCCCATTTTTTTAGTAGATGTTGTCATCGCTATTAACTGTAGTTGGTGCGTGAGGCTAAAAGGTTTATAAATCGACTTCGTTCAAATTTTCTCATCGCCTCAGAGCACCCTACAAGAAAATATGCCGGTTTTACCTCACAAACATAAAATATGCTGTAGTTGGTGCGTGACGCTAAAAGGTTTATTAATCTACTTAATTAAAATTTTCTCATAGCGTCAGAGTACCCTAAAAAACAATATGCTATCCCAGGTTTTAGCTCACAAACATAAAATATGCTGTAGTTGGTGCGTGAGGCTAAAAGGTTTATTAATCTACTTCGTTCAAATTTTCTCATCGCCTCAGAGCACCCTACAAGAAAATATG
>DESS01000343.1:0-5641 GCA_002361335.1 Richelia sp. UBA3308 | reverse complement strand
ACTAACAACTAACAACTAATCACGGATAAAAACCTAAACTTGGCAATCCTAATGTTTCATCCCAACCCATCATAATATTTAAACACTGGATTGCTTGCCCTGCATGTCCTTTAATTAAATTATCAATTGCTGACATGACGATGATACGGCGAGTTCGTCTGTCAACTTCTATACCCAAATAACATAAATTACTGCCTGATGCCCATTTGGTTTGGGGGTAAACTCCTGGTTCGCAAATTTTTACCCAAGGAGAGTTACGATAAAAAGCTTTATATATAGTAATTAAATCGTCTCTTACTAATCCAGGATCGCGGAGTTTTCCATATACTGTTGCTAAAATCCCGCGCACCATTGGTATCAGGTGTGGTGTAAATTGTACAGTGACTTCATGTCCGGCTAAATCGCTGCAAATCTGCTCAATTTCTGGAGTATGACGGTGACGAGCGACGTTATAAGCTCCAAGGGTGTTATCTGCTTCCGATAGTAGTAAATGGGTTTCGGCTAGTCTTCCCCCAATTGAGGTACCGCCTTTTCCATCGATAATGGCAGTTTCTGGTACAATCAACCCTTGCTTGAACAGGGGTGAAAGTGCTAATAGGCTCGCTGTAGGGAAGCAACCGGGGCAGCCTACAAGTTGGGTGTCACAAATGCGATCGCGATAAAGTTCTGGTAATCCGTAAATAGCTGTGGCGGCGGTTTGAATATCTTGACGCTGTTTGCCATACCAATTAGTGTAAGTTGTCAAGTCGCTAAATCGATAGTCTGGGGATAAATCCAGTACTTTACACCCATATTCGAGTAATTTTGGTGCAATTTCACAGGCTAATCCCTTAGGTAATGATAAAAAAACGACTTCGCAACGGCGGGCGATTGTTTCTACTTCTAATGCTTCAATTTGAAGGTTAATGACGTGGGCTAAGTGAGGATAAATATTGCGAAAAGATTTTCCAACGCTACTTTCGCCGCCTAAATAAACCAGTTCAATTTCTGGATGATTTAATAGCAGTCGTACTAACTGAACTCCACCATAGCCTGACGCGCCAATAATACCTACGGGTACGCGTCTAAAATTGCCCATGTTCTAAAATCCTTATCCAATGATTTTCCATCTTCATGCAATTACTTTGCCTCCGCCCCCCAGGGGAGATGTTTTCCCAAAAGCCATCGGCTTACCTAGGAGGCTGATTATAAAAGGGACACATAATCTTTAATAAATTATCCCGTTGTCAGTGTTGTCTGCTTGCAGGCAGATCCTAGATCTAGGTTTTATCCGGAATTGTTTTGTCCGAAATTTGAATGAACCTTGCCCCCTTAAATATTCTTTTTTTTCTTTTTTTATCTAAGTACTTAAAACAGCCGGACAATTTCTCCAGACGAGATCTGCCTAAAAATGTTGTGCAATTAAGTATTAAAACCCTGACTGCCATAGGCAGCCGCTTCTGCTATGTTATCGAATCATTGCTACTATGCTTGGGTTTTCACAAAAGAGCTACAATAAAGATAATGCTTTATTAAAAAAAATTAACGTTCGCTCTCCCTCGAAATTCTCTGTGTCGCAGCATAATATTGAAACGCACTCTCAACAAGGTGGGAAATCCACCCCGGTTAATACTTCTTCAAACCAAGTATTTAAACTTGACTCCATTGATGCCGCTTTGGTAGATTTGAAAGCTGGTCGTCCAGTGGTGGTTGTAGACGATGAAAATCGAGAAAACGAAGGTGATTTGATTTGTGCAGCTCAGTTTGCCACACCAGATACAATCAACTTGATGGCAGTGGAAGCGCGAGGTTTGATTTGTCTGGCGATGACTGGCGATCGCCTTGATGAACTCGATTTACCTTTGATGGTAAAAAACATTACGGATACCAATCAAACTGCTTTTACCGTTAGTATTGATGCAGGACCTGAATTAGGGGTTACTACAGGAATTTCCGCCGAAGATCGCGCCCGCACTATTCAAGTCGCACTCAACCCCAACACTAAACCTGAAGATTTACGTCGCCCCGGTCATATTTTCCCGATTAGAGCCAGAAAGGGAGGTGTGCTCAAACGAGCAGGACATACAGAAGCTGCTGTAGATTTATCTCGATTAGCCGGTTTATATCCTGCTGGAGTAATTTGCGAAATCCAAAACTCCGACGGTTCTATGGCGCGATTACCTCAATTAATGGAGTATGCTAAGTACCACAAGTTGAAAATTATCAGCATTGCGGACTTAATTAGCTACCGTTTGCGTTATGACCGGATAATTCAACGCGAAACCGTTGCCGATTTACCTACAGAATTCGGTAATTTTAAAATCTACGCTTATCGTCACACTTTAGATAATAGAGAACACGTTGCCATAGTAAAAGGCAATCCCGAAGAATTCGGCAATAAACCTGTAATGGTGCGAATGCATTCGGAATGTCTCACCGCAGATGCTTTAGGCTCCTTACGCTGTGACTCTAGAATGCAGTTAAAAGCAGCCTTGAAAATGATTAATAATGCAGAAGAAGGTGTTGTCGTATACCTACGTCAAGAAGGGCGAGGAATTGGTTTAGTTAATAAATTAAAAGCCTATGCTTTGCAAGATATGGGGCTGGATAGTGTAGAAGCAAACGAACGTTTGGGATTTCCCGCCGATTTACGCGACTACGGCATGGGAGCGCAAATTCTGATGGATTTAAACGTACATAATATACGTTTAATCACCAACAATCCTCGTAAAATTGCTGGCTTAAAAGGATACGGCTTAGAAGTAGTTGACAGGGTACCTTTATTAATCGAAGCCAACGATTACAATACTGATGACCTAGCTACAAAAGCCAAAAAGCTAGGTCATATGCTCTTACAAACTTATTTAGTCACATTAGCGCTGCACTGGCAAGATGAACCTTTATCAATCACCCAGGCTTACGAGCGTTTAGAAAAAATACGGAATTTAGCAAAAGACTATCATTTATTATTGCAAGAAGAAACCCGTCCTTTAGGTTTAGCCTTGTTTAGCGAACCATCTTTAACAGTAAACTTAGGTTTAGATCAAGCCAACGTTGCTTCAGCGGATTGGTATCGAGAAAAATATCATCCTTACTTACAGGCTGTTACCAGTATTCTCGACAAAGTTGTTGAATTACCTTACGTGCAAAAATTAGAATTTCTGATTTCACCTGGAGTAGATCCATTAAGTAAGCTACAGGCGAAATTAGATAGACAAGCTTTTGAAATCAGTCAGTTACCTTCTTCACTCAGGGGAGAATTGGAAACTCAGAAGATTTATAGTTTCTTGTAGGGTTAGTTACTGTAACTAAATACTTGGAAATAGTTAGATAAAGTTACCGTAATGTCCATATAATCTCTTGCAGCAATATACAGGACTTTTAAATGGATATGAATGTTTGATTGTATGTGGTACGCTGGAAAATAAGTTCTACCAACTTGACCGCCTAGCCTTACATGAAGTGGGGAAAGCACGGCAAGTTGCTATCTGGACTTAATTAAATATCTTTTAACGACCTTATCAGTAGATAATGTGGCTAACTGCCTTCTAGAGGTCAAGGAACTAGAGTTATTTTAACAACGGAACCAAGCCGCAAGGCACTTCTAGTAGAAAAAACTTTATACCGCCAGTTTTTCTACCCTTTTGTCCAAATATGTACAAGTATGGGTAAGTATTTAGAAGCGGTGCCTGCGGCAACGGAAAAGTAATGCTCAAAATTACAAAGTTGAAAACACTGTAATGTACCAGTAATAATGTACTAAATACGCTAATGTAAATGTACCTTTGTCTTTGAATCGGACAATAGGTACAATTTTAATGTCTTCTTAATCCTGTATCAGGAACTTACTATTGGAAAAAAAATTACTACTTAAGTACAAGAAATCAATTTGAGACGCAGCAATGCTTATAAAGTTTAGTGTTGAAAATTATCGTTCGATTCAAGAGCGGCAAAATTTGAGTATGGTGGCATCTGATGATGAAGTAACGCTTAATACTAACACTTTTCCTGTACCTAATTCCAAAACGAAAGTTGAGATTTGGTAGTGCTTTTCTCATCTTCCGTCGGGAGGTGCTTGTTTTACCACAAGCATTTCCCTATTTTTTATACCATTTTTTGTGCGCCGTGACCGCGTAGCGGTCACGAGCTCTAGTCTAAACTCCAGTTGAAAGAACCCTTAATAATTCTATTACCAAGGTTAATATGCAGTTTTGTCCGACTAATGCTTAAAAGACTGGCAACTGCTTAGATAGATCCCATTCGGGGTTCTATATCGGTCATAATTATTAGTTTCTACCTACTCTCAATTACTGCATAGGCATCGTGAGTGTGAATAGTTTCGTAGTTTGTACATTCGACTGATTGAAAATCATAGTTCTCCTGTTTCAGAGCAAGCGCTATACTTCTGACAATATCCTCTACAAACTTAGGATTTTCATAAGCGGTTTCTGTAACAAACTTTTCATCGGCAATTTTTAGCACAGGATATACGCTGGAACTTAGATTATTTTCTACCAAGTCAATAAAGCAAGCTACATCAGTATGCTCTTTGAAAGGAATTGTTAAATTAATTCTTGACCTTTGGCTGTGCGCTCCGTATTTGGAGTTTTTCTTGGATGCCGGGCAAAGGGAAGTACCTGTAATACCAAGCTTCAGAAAAGGTGTAAAATTATCATTCTCATATCTGCAATCAAATTCTAAATTAAAGGATTCATAACCTGTGATACCCGTTACTGGAGCAAGTTTCTTCCTCACGACCTCGCCAGATAGTTCAAGATATACCCTATCAGTTTCAAGAACTTGCTTCAGATTATTACACAACTCAAAGAGCGATTTATAATCCAATAATTTATCTTGATAATTAGAAATTGCTATTGCCATTCTAGACATATGAGTACCTTTTTTATTGCTGGCTAAATACACATAGCAAGAAGCTTTTCCCTGCATTGGTAGCTCAACTTGTCCAAGTTTAATTAAGGAGCGGAAAGCAACTCCAGTGATACCCACCTTTTGAATTGGGATATTGCGATTATCTGTCTCACCTTGTACATCAATTTTTGTGTGATTAGTGGTTTTTAATTCTTCTATAGTTTGCATAAGATTGTTCTATTTAAATTTCACTGGTAACAAATTGTATACTTAAAATTAAGTAGGTCGGCGGGAAAAATTATAACTATGTAACGAAAGGTTAAGAAGTAGTATTAGAGTTAAATTTAATACGATGTGTCTTGTAATTACCTCCACATACAGAAGCCAGATTCATCTAAATACTTTAAATCTATTTCCCCAGCAGCAGTACGTCTTATCTTCTTAGATTGAGCAAGGTTTTATCTTGCTCACAAGTCAGAAACACCCTTAAACGAGCGCCCATATTTCAATAACCTTGGTAGATACATTTTCCGTATTTACTTATCTTTACATACTTTGGTTTTTTCATGCCGACCTACTTATTTAGTCAATATCTGTTTTTACTTAGTTATTGACATTCCCACTGCTTTTAGCGATGGGATTCATATGGCATAGCTCACGGATATCCATATTATCCATTCCTTTAACCGCGAGGCGCTTCCCAGGCTCACCCCGTTCTCCATGAAGGAGGGGTGATATCTGCTACATAAAACCAGGACAAAGCCCGACATTACTTGACGTTTCAACGGGAGCA
>DESS01000173.1 GCA_002361335.1 Richelia sp. UBA3308 | reverse complement strand
CATAGTGATATTTTTTTGCGCCATCCTACCTTAATAATTTTAGAATAACCAGTCATTTGGCGTTATCAGTTATCAAGTACCCACGGCCGATAAATCTAGTAGTCTGTCCCCTGCCGTTTTGATGGGTATAAATAAATAAATTTTTATCTACCCCCTCTACCCCGTCTCCCCCCTCCCTACCCTAATCCATCAATTTTTATGGGACAAAGCACTAGGGACCCACCACCAGGTGGAAAATATTTTTTTTGCAATCGGGCGGCCGCCTCCCGTTCAGTTGTATCCTGTTTATTTTTTGGTCACTATTACTCAAATTTTAATTGATACAAACGGCAACCAATTGATTAACTAACATCTTCTAATGGTTATTTTTGCCAAATTTATAAACCTATAGTGTGTAGAATTACGAATTTTATCAGTAAATACCGATAATCTGTTAGATGAAATATGAAGTATGAGAGGTGAAGGAAAAGTTAGAACTTAGCCGGTATTATTTGACATCGCCCTTTGGGGTTCGTTAACACTGAAACGGCGCAAGTCTACCTCAAAAACAGAGGCAATCGGCTAAGGCTAAAAAATAAAGATACTCTTGATTAGGCAGTGAAAACAAGAACATTACAATTCTTAATTAAGGTTGATGTTGAATTTAACAAAAATAAACCATAATTTGCGCTCTGCCTAATTCTTAACTCCCCTCCTACTTTTTATTTCCTTAGTGTCCTCCTTATGAAAAAGATAATACTGTATGTCTAAACTGAAGCCTAAATTTTTAATTCCCGCCATCGGTGCTGCTGTAGTTGTAATTGGCGGTATTGCAATTTATTCATATTTGAAAGGCGGACCATCGGGAGGTATTGCCGATGCCAAGAAAAGCGCCCTTCTAGTTCCAGATGATGCCATGGTGGCTACTTATATTGCCACAGACCCAAAAGTTTGGTCAAACTTGGAGCAATTTGGTACTCCCGAAGCCCAAAAATTGGTAGCTACCGGACTAAAGAGTTTTAATGAAAACTTGTCAAGTGATGACAGCATTTCTTACGACAAAGATTTAAAACCTTGGGTTGGTGGTGTGATGATAGCCGTATTACCGCCGCAAAAAGTCCAACCTGCCGAAAATAAACCCCAACCATCGGGAGAACCCAATATCTTGATGGTAGTGGGAATTAAAGATAAATTAGAAGCTTTAAATTTCGCCAATAAACTCAAGCAGCAGAAAAACGTTAAAAGCAAAGAAATTGAATATAAAGGTCAGAAAATTCAAGCTACCATTGGTCAAGCAAGTACTACATACAGCACCATATTAAATAATCACGTATTATTTTCTCCTGCTCAAAATCCCTTACAGCAAGCGATCGACACATATAAAGGAGAACCTTCATTTCTGAATAAATCTGGTGCTTTCCAAGTTATGGGAGATGACCTGAATTTGGAGAATACTTTAGCACAAGTTTACGTTCCCGATTATGCCGGTATGGTGAAGCAGTTAATCGCGAACAATCCCCAAGCCCCACAAATACCACCCCAAACCCTAGAACAATTAAAGCAGATAAAATCTGTTGTTGCCGGTATTGGTGTTGATCCCGAGGGATTGCGAGTCAAATCAAACACCAATTTAAACTCTCGACTAGTCAAATATCACTACCAGAAAACACCCGGTGCTGTATTGTCTCAATTTCCCCAAGATACCATCGCCCTTATTAGTGGAGGAGGTATTAGTAAATGGTGGAACGCTTTTGTCGAACAAGCAAAAGACACCCCCGAGCTTAACGTAATGCTTCAACAAGTACGGGGACAATTAAAATCAGCCGATATCGACTTAGATAAAGATATATTCGGCTGGATGGATGGGGAATTTGGTATAGCCGCCATACCTACAAATCAAGGATTATTCAAACAAATTGGTTTCGGGGCTGCATTCCTATTTCAAACTGGCGATCGCAAAACAGCAGAAGCTACATTTAGTAAGTTAGACAATCTTGTGGAAGCTCAATTGATCCAAGTAACTCAAAAAGACATTGAGGGTAAAAAAATCACAGAATGGCAAATTCCCGGACAAGGTGCATTATTAGCACACGGTTGGTTAGATGAAAGAACTGCACTATTAGCCCTCGGCGATTCCATCGCACAAAGCCTTGCTGAAAAAGAACTTCAACCTCTCAAAAACAGCCCAAGTTTTCAAGATATAACCAGAACTTTACCACAAGAAAACGGCGGTTACTTCTACCTAGACATGACTAAAGCCCTACCATTGGTGAATCGTTTCTACCCACCGACATCGGAAGTAGCCGCCATTCTTAATTCCATTCGTGGAATCGGCGTTACCGCCAATAGTCCTAACAAATCCTTAACCCAAATGGAAATGTTATTAGCCCTAAAACGTAAGGAATAGGGAATTGACCATGGGGGATTGGGGGGCAAGCAGACGGCGGGGGTAGAGAGAGGAGAGGGTTACGTTTGTGCATACTGCAGGTTGGCAGCATAAAGCTTGCTCCCCACACTCCCACACCTCCCACACTTCCCCCATCTCCTCAGCCCCTCAGCACCGAGCGCACCCCATGCCCTATACCCAATACCCAATGCTCAGTTAAATATTCTTTTCAACTTTTAAATACAATTCCTAATCATTGCTTATTATTCTTAAAGACAAACTTTTTGTTAATTCCAAAATCAACAAATAAATTAGAAAATATTACTAATGGTTATCGCGACACAAAATACTGTCACACCATCTACACGCTTGATAAATGGATTGCTAGGAATTAAGCCACTATACGCCATAGCCAAACATCAAGCTCGTCAAATGATGATTAAACGTGGAGAAAAAATTGGTGTACCTTGGAGTTATGTCCTAGTACACTA
>DESS01000050.1:12871-32498 GCA_002361335.1 Richelia sp. UBA3308 | reverse complement strand
ATGTATTTTGAGACACGTAGTGCGAAAAAATACGGAGTCCTTGTTAGAAACCCCTTATTTTAATTATGGGGTTCCCTAACCCCTAATCCCTAACACCCAACCCCTTTCATTTTTTGGGTCATGGTTGGTCCGATCGTCGCGATCGCTTTGACCGCTCTTTAGTGACTCAAGGGAAAATGATTTTAAAGTTTTTGGATGCTCTAAATCTTGAGAGGGTTAATTTAGTAGGTCACGATACGGGGGGTGGAGTCAGCTTAATTTTGGCGATTGAGGCAAAAGAGCGGATTAACCGCCTGGTTCTTTCCAACATAGTTGTTTACGACTCTTGGCCGATTGACGATATGTTAATGCTGGGACATCCGCTGTGGAAGCATAAGTCCAATCAAGAGATTGTGGAATATCTCAATGGTGGATTTGTGGATGGTATGTCTCGTCCTGAGCGGTTAACGCCAATGTTTAAAGAAGGTATTGTTGCGCCTTACGCCGATGATGAAGGCAAGATAAGTTTGATTCGTAATGCTTCAGCATTGAACACCAATCATACCATGGCATTGGTTGACCGCCATTCGAGTATTACGGCAGCAACTTTACTGTTGTGGGGCGTAGATGATCCTTGGCAGAAAATAGAGGATGGCGAGCGATTGGTGAGAGAAATTCCTAACGCCAAATTGCTACGAGTCGAACATGCTTCTCATTGGATTCCCCAAGATGCTTCAGAGGAATTTGCGAGGGGGATTTACACCTTTCTACAAGAGACGCAGTCGGTGGCTTAGTTGAATCACGTTTTAGATCAAAGTTGTTAACCATTCACATAGGAGTATCTCCAGGAACTTGAAAGTAAGTTGGAGAAATTTAGCGAATTGGGAATAGAAGTAATTGCTATTAGTGGAGATACCTACGAGCGAGCAGCAGCTTCTGGGGAAAAGTGGGGTTTAGAAAAACTACAAATTGGCTACGGAATAAGTCCTGAAACGATGCGAGAGTGGGGACTTTATATATCAAAAGGGGAACTATCGGGAGAACCAGCTATTTTTAACGAACCTGGACTGTTTTTGGTGCGACCTGACGGGATTCTCTTTTTTGCTGGGGTGAACAATGCACCTTACGGTCGCCCAGCATTGGAGGAATTACTATCGGGTCTAGACTATGTATTAAACCACAGTTACCCCCTGCGCGGTACTGAAGTTTAGCAGACAACCTCTGTTTTCCTTTGTGGATTATGAGAAGAGAGCAGATACATTCTGCTCTCTAACTTTGAACTTTTCCAGGGATTCGGGCAATCGCTTGGCTGCGTAGATGGACATATCTCGGCAAAGAATTGGTCAGCGCTGATCAAGATCGTACCGTAAATGTTTCTGTGCCCAAAGTGCAGCTTGAATGCGTTAGCGAAGCTTTCCGAAGGAATCGCGCATTTCTAATTTACCTAAAATCTGAGTCACATAGTTTTTCACGGTTCCTTGACTCAGAAATAATTCTTGGGCAATTTCTTGATTGTTTTTTCCTTGCCCGATAATTTTTAATACATCTATTTACCGTTTACTCAGTAATTATAGCGGGACATTTGAGACGGGTTGTGGGAATTTGAGTTGAGAGAAAACTTTGGGAGCAATAGTTGGTCCTAAATGGCTGTAACCTCTAGCAACAGAGCGAATTGCAGCAGCTATATCTTGGGATGGGGTACGTTTGAGTAGGTAGCCTAAAGCACCCGCTTCCAGAGATTGGAAAATATACTCATCATCATCAAAGGTTGTTAAAACCAAAATCCGAATCCAGGGATAATGTTGATGAATTTCCTGGGTTGCTTGTACCCCATTACAAACGGGCATTTGCACATCCATTAAAATTATCTCGGGTTGGAGAGTCTTTGCTAGTGCTATAGCTTCCTCACCATTTCTTGCTTCTCCGACAACTTCCAAATCTGATTCTACCGAAAGCAATGCAGCTAAACCTTGACGAAAGATATCTTGGTCATCTACAAGCAAAAGGCTAATCATATCATCCCAGCTTAAAAGGTAATGGCTAATTGGTAATTGGTAATTGGTAATTGGTAATTAAAAATTACTGGTACCTCAACCGCATAGTAATTATACAGGAAGTGTAATTTGAATTTGTGTACCTTGAGTTAGAGCACTTTTGATCTCAATCTTACCACCCAAAAGTTGTACTCGTTCCATCATACCTTGAAGACCAAAGCCAGTAGGTTTTTTTTCTGAGTCAAACCCAATTCCGTTATCTTTGATGTTTAAAATAATACCCTCATTATTTGAATTTCCACAAAAAATAACTTGAGAAGCACGAGCATGTTTTTGGACGTTCATCATTGCTTCTTTAACTATGCAGTAGATTTGATAGCTTTTATATAAATTCAGTTGAGGAAGATTGAACTCAAACTGAACTTTTAATTGTGAATTTTGTCGTAGCTGTTCCATCAGGGAACTTAAAGCACTTTTAAGATCGAAATCGGATTGACGCATTTGATGTAAAGCTTGAGTGACATCCTCAATACATTGTCTAGCGAGAATTTTTGCAGTATCAACAGCTTGAAAGGATTGTTCGAGATTGCGCGATCGCAATTTTTGAGCAACTTCGAGTTGAATATCTAAATCAGTGAGGGTATGTCCCAAAGAATCGTGGATTTCACGAGCTATGCGAGTCCGTTCGAGGGTTGCTGCTAATGTTTCTACCTGTTGGGATAATTCTTCTGCTCTCTGACGACTTTTTTGTTCTGAAACTATCATTGAGGTAAACATAAAATTAAAGGTACTCGCAGCGGTGTAAATTACCAAAGTAAAGAAGATAAATTTTAGAGGGTTTTGGGGGTTGAATAAAGAGTTTGTAGGAATTGGAAGGGAAGATTTTAAACTTTTTAATTCTCCCAAATATTCACTAATTGTCCAAGGTATTGCAGTAAAAGCAGTAATTATAAGTGTGGTTCGTTGACCGAGTAAAAAATAACTTTTAGCAAGATAAAAAAATATAAATAAACCAATATCAATACCCACACTTCTGAACCAGAGTACAACAGTCAATGCAATTAAAATATAGCTGCATCGCAGCCAATAAGGACGATTACTCGGAAATATCCAGCCTAATAGGAAATAAATGCTATAAACAGAAATTAAACTACCTAAATTATATCTTGGCATATTGAAGTACATACCAAAGTGAGTGGCAATGCAAATCCATTCCAGATATCGAAAGTTATTCGGAAGCGATTGTACAAATCTCATTAGGTTATATTTGATGATTTAAAAATAATTATGATCAAGGAATTTTATGGATATCCTCACGACTATATCGTATTCAGTTACATTTTGTAATGTGACCCCAGTCATGTTTTTTCATGCGTTTTGGAAATATTATTACGTGAGGTTTTGGGCTATATTAGTAACTAACGTGTTCAGTTGCTTCCTTGTCAGTCAATTTTAGATAATTGCGTTTGCAATTTTTGTGCTTCGGGAATCTTTACTCCTCTCCAAAGTATTGGAGAGGGGAAGGAGGTGAGGTAATATTTATATTGCATTCAAGCGAAAAACGCTGTATGTAAATAACCATACCTTTACAGGTAAACGCAATTAAAAAATTGGAGTTACTATCGTGAATACAAACAAAGCTTTATCACTACTCTCAAATAATGAAAAGTGTAAGAGTAATCTGAAGATTAAAATTGTTGGAATAAAAAAGAAGCAAGGACAACTTTGCCTAAGTTTATTTAACTGTAAGCAAGGATTTCCTAATAATGTAAATAAGGCGATAGAAACATGCTGTATTGAAGTTACAGATAATCAAGCAACAATTAATTTTTCCAATTTAGAATATGGAAGTTATGCGGTTGCAGTATTTCATGATGAAAATAATGATGGAATTCTCAATTTTAATTGGCTGGGAATTCCCATAGAAGGTTTTGGCTTTTCTCAAAATCCTCATATTTTAAAAGGGATACCTAAGTTTGAAGATTCAGCAGTTATGGTGAACGATGATCATAGGAATATTGAAATTAAATTGAAATACATAGGACTTACGTAAGTGTCACAATACTCGGGTAGTGCGTGAAACCACAAGCCTTATTATTAGGTTGAGAATTTATCTTCTGTGTCACGCACCCTACAAGAAAAATATACCAGTTGCGTTAGTCCTAATACATTTTCTAGTTTAATATCTTATCTGTTGTTCGATCGCAATTCCAGGGGTGAATATGAAAATGCGATCGCTAAAATAACCGCAGGAAAGTCTGTCACGACAGAAATACAAGGACGCAAAATCAGTATCAAAGGATTGTATCGAGTTGGTTCTTCGTTTATTGCTGATGGTAGCTTGATCGCAAGCGACCAAAATTTTCTCCGCATTTTTCAAGGTAGAACAGCAGGTGAAGTTAGTTTAGGTTTAATTAAACTTAAACCTGGTAGTGATGCGAATCAGACTGTTGGTTTGTACCAAATAACCCGCAGTGCTACAAGTTTACCGCTAATCATGCCTATCACACGCATTATCCAGACTTTGGTGTTAACTATCGTCAGAGTAACAAAATATTCACGTAAAACTTAACTTTATTTTCAATCATAGAAAGCCATGAAAATACAATTGAAACCAGCAATTTTAGTTTTAGCAACTTTAGTAAATATTGCCTTATTACCAAAAGCAAATGCGACTTTTAAAGGTAATATTAGGGTTCGCGTTGATGGATTAAAAAATCAGAAAGGACAAGTATGTTTAAATATTTTTTCTACTAGTAAAGGTTTTCCCAGTAATGATAAGCAAGCGATAAAAGCAAGATGTGTCAAAGCAGCCAAAAATTCTATAACAGTGGATTTCCCTGATTTAATAGCAGGAAATTACGCTGTAGCAGTTATTCATGATGTAAATGGAGATAATTCTAAGCATTCCAACCGAAGGATTTGGTTTTTCTAATAACCCTATTATCCTTCTATTTACTCATAAAAAAAAGCTAGAAAATGTAATCTATACATATTTAATTCTTGAAAATAACTCAGTATACTAATTTTGCATTTTTCTATTACCCGTTCCCTAACCCTAGAAGTAAGTTCGGGAATCAAACCGGATTCTTATCTTTATGACTTCATTCTTAATCGATATCTTGCCAAAACAATTTAGACAATTTATTCAATCTAGTCAAACTTTTATTGGGTTAATAATTGCATGTTTTATCATAGCTATATGGACAATAAGCCTAGGAATATTTCTCAAGCTCGATATTTCTAAAACAAATATAATATTAATTCTGACTGCAATTTTATGGCGAACTTTTTTTCAAACGGGGCTATTCATCACAGCCCATGATGCGATGCATGGTGTGGTGTTTCCCAAAAACTCTAAAATCAATAATTTTATTGGTAATCTATGTGTAATTTTGTATGCATTATTTGATTATAAAAAACTTCTAGAAAGACACTGGCTGCATCATCAAAATCCTGCAAGCGAACTTGACCCAGATTTTCATGATGGTAAACATAAGAAATTCTTTTCTTGGTATTTTTATTTTATGTTTCGTTATTGGAGTTGGTTGCGTTTTTTAGGAATGACAGTCGCTTACCATTCAGTAAAAAATATACTCCATATTCCAGAAAGCAACTTAATTTTATTTTGGGCAATACCATTACTACTTAGTTCACTTCAGCTATTCTATTTTGGGACTTATTTACCCCACCGAGAACCATTAGAAGGATATGAAAACTCTCACCACACCCAAAGCATTTATCGTCCATTTTTTTGGTCATTAATTAGTTGCTATCATTTTGGATACCATGAGGAACATCACAAATATCCTTATATTTCTTGGTGGCAACTTCCAATGATTGTCAAACAAGAAAAAAAGAAAAAAATAGTAAATAAATACTGTAATTAAATCCAGTCCAAGATCCGTCTACTTTCTGGCAAAATTAGACGGATCTTGGTCTCGTCGATGTCTTGTGGGAATGGGGGCTGGTTGTCCATCACCAGCTTCGGCAGCGGTTTTCTCCAGGGATTCCCGCAATCGCTTGGCTGCGTAGATAGACATATCTCGGGGTACATTAATGCGATCGCGTAAATATCGTAGAGCAATATCGGAACCCGGTGGAGGTACGCATTGTTCACCAGTCATCATGTGCGTTAAAGCACAACGTAGGGCTTGGTCGAACAATTGCTCGTCGGCGGGGTTGACTCGAATAATATTAGTATGGTGTTCAATAGTTCTTTTCAGAGCTTCCATGGGGGAGTTCTCCGGTTCTGGATAACTAACATCTGGTAGTCCGAACCAAGGGCCATTATCCACTCGCGCTTTATTGATCAGCATCTGAGGTTCGCCGTTTTCCCAACAGCCTCCCATCTGGGGTGGTAAATCATGTACGTGGGTATGAAAATCGCTCTGGGTACCGCGATAGGTTGGCCGGGTTTCCATTGCTGCAAACCATGCCCTGAAACCAGGATTTTCCTCTCGCAAGGAGTAACCTTTGTAGTAGTAAAGGCTGGCATTCATCCGTTCTACATAGGGCGTAAATATGATATCAACAATGCCGAAGTCATCTAGAAAATAAGCACCGCTCGTCCTACCCAAAGCCTC
Organism: Richelia sp. UBA3308; assembly: GCA_002361335.1. Classification (GTDB taxonomy): domain Bacteria; phylum Cyanobacteriota; class Cyanobacteriia; order Cyanobacteriales; family Nostocaceae; genus Rivularia. Next base: position 25,939 of record DESS01000050.1, on the reverse strand, counting down.
CTCCACTTTGCCCACCACTCCGATAAATTGTTTGCGGTTACGTTCTTCTTCTCGGGAGGAACTTGCTGGGTAACACAGCCAAGCACACCAAGCTCTAAATAAAAGTCGTTCTAATTGACGTAGAGGAATCACAGCCCGATCTTTCATCCCTTGATTCAAGGTACCAAAAACTTTTTCCAAAGCAATCAAAATGTCATCGCTTTCTTTAATTATCCGCCCATCTAGCTCGATGGCAGGGAGCATACCTGATGGGACTTTACGTTTATACCAACTTTCTTTCTCACCATAGCAGAACATTGTCACTTTTTCGACGCGGTAGGGAATCTGTTTTTCCTCTAACCATAACCAAATTTTTTGACAGTAAGGACACCAAGCGTGATTATCGCGGTAAAGCGTTACCCGCACATTAGATTCGGGCTGCCCAAATAAGCGTAACCTGGCTCTAGAGTTGGTGGGACCATTTTCGGTATCTATTTCATAGTCCGTGAGTGCTTCTAATTCTTGCCAGCTAAGGGGTGCAGTATTCATATGAGGGTAATTTAGAATTTAGAATGAAGAATGAAGAATGAAGAATTAATTTTGAGTCTTACTATTTTTAATTATTGCATCTTGTATATCTTTCTTAGCCATTTTTAATGATATTTCATCTCAAAAATTTATTGGTAACTTGTAAAGAATTGATTTGTTGCAAAAAAAATGTGATGTTTTTTTCTATAGGACGGCCCGCAACTGGCCGCCTTTTCTTTAGTGGTGCTTGTACACTGACTGATAATGAGGAAGGTAATAATAAGCCTGCGGAGTGTAGGGCACCATCCGAGTCTTGTGACAATTGCGTAAGTCCTGTTCTAAATTCGGGCATTCTAAATTCGGGCATTCTAAATTCTAAATTCGTCTTATTTCCTCGGCCAAATTTTTCGAGAGTTCTTCTACCAGTATTTTTGCTCCTGATAAATTGCTAGGTACAACTAAGCCAATTAATTGCATAGCTTCAAAGAGCATATTTTCTTCGGCTTCTCCTAGTTTACCGTCAGCTTCGAGGATTTGTGTCAGGATGTCACATTCAAGTAACAAGTTTTCTAGAGAGCGATTGCTTCCTAGTTGAGCAATTATTTCTTGCCTTTTATCATCAGGAATATGGGCTGCTAGCGCCACCTGCAAAACTAAACGTAAGTTACTTTCGGGGGGAATTGAACAAAGTAAAATCAACATATTTTTTATAATTTGGCTATTCAGGAGCAACTCTTCAAGAGGCTGGTTGATATGATTCGAGCTTTCCTGATTTTGCAGCATAATAAAATTCCTTTTCATATACCTTGTGTTTACTTCTTTAATTAGGATTTCTATTGGAAAATTCTTGGTTGTTTAATCCATTACTATAAATGAGGGAATGCGAGAACATTTCCCTCAGGGGCAATAGGTATGTAACTAACTATAACTTAAGCATGAAATGGGCATTTTTCTGCTCTTTTGAAACCTTTCCAAGGGTCGGGTTGAGGAAAGAAATTAGGTTTTAAAATCCTATTTTCAAATTCTCGATGAAATACTTTTGTTGTTGAAGGCGACATTGGTGGGACGATTACACCCCAGTCTCCATAAACCATTCGATCTTGATTTAATTCGCGATCGCAATGTTTGATAAGTTGCTCTGAGGCTGTGTGATGGTCAACTATTGAAACACGATTAATGGCAAATGAATGTAAAACAGCAGCGTTCAATTCAACTAATGCCCTATCTTTCCATAAGGATAATTTAGAACGGGTATTCAATCCCAATTTTTCACCAATAATTGGTAGTAAATTGTATCGGTGAGCGTCACCAAAATTGCGGGTAGCTATTTCAGTACTCATATACCAACCGTTAAATGGTGCAGCAGAATATGACACCCCACCTATTTCCAAACTATGATTAGAAACGGAGGGTAAAGCGTGCCATTTTAAACCTAATTCTGCAAACCAAGGTAATTCCGGATGAGTAATAGGAACTTCTAAAATTACATCTTTAGGTATATTGAATAATTGCGGCTTTTCTCCTGGCATTTGAATAATTAACGGTAGTATGTCGAAATTAGTTCCTTCACCTTCCCATCCCATTTTCTGGCAGATTTCAGTTAATTCAATCTGTTCTGGATCACCAATAATTGTGCCATCTGCTTGTTTATAACCTGCATAACGAAACAGTAAAGGATTCCAAATCCGAATACCTGACTTTCCGGGTTGCTTGGGTGCAAAAATAGAAATCATTGATTTAATATTGCCACCATTTGTTGCTAATTTAATATGCTCTACTATTGCCTCAAATATTTCTTCCGCAGTAGATAAATGCCTCAAGTCCCGAACTATTAATGTGTTCCAAAAAATTCTTCCAATACAACGGGTACTGTTTCGCCAAGCAAGTTTTGCACCATAAATAATCTCTTCTTCAGTTTGCCAATACGTTCCGGTTTGTTCAACTGAGCAGTATATTTCGGCAAGCCGCTCTTTAATATCTTCAATTGATATATTTTGTTCTGCATGTAAGAGTTTGAGGTATTCTGCTGCTTCAGAGATAATAGAGTCTTGATTCGAGTTTAATTTTTCAGTTAATAGATTATCTATCTTATCCGCAGCAAATAAATTACTACATTCCTTAATCAGTGGTTTTACTTTCATGTTCTAATTTTCCTAATACTGGATATTCTTGAAGTAATTAATAACATGCAGATCTATTTCCAACTGTTTTAATTAATAACACGAATAAATTCAGAACGCCTAGCTGAAAATTGAGAATCATCTGTATGATTTCGGATGACTTTCTAGGTAATAATAACAGTCAGAAAACTTAATTAAGATTAAAAGTAAATGAAAGTTTGGTTATAATTATCTAAAAAAGCTAAGGGCGACTATTGCTAGTCATTCGGATTCTTGGCTCCGTTAGTACAAACTACACTTGCGAGGCTGTGGTAGAGAAGGGGAATCATACTTAATTTTCTCATAAATTTCCTACCATTTATTGCCTTCTGTGTTTTATGCACCACGATCGGAATCAAGAAAATCCTACAGTCGTTAAAGTGTATACTACACAATGACTATAAATTTAATCAAACTAAACAATAGGATTTCTTTATGAATATGGGCCTCATTTAGTCCGTTCCAAAGAGTCAATTTGCGCTATTTTATCTTCATGTTTAGTTTTTTAGTATAAGTAAGTCGGCACTATTTAAACCCAACTATATTACATAATGTAAACTGGCTCCAAAGCCTTGTTCCTACTCACTATTAACTATTCACTACTCACTTGCCCCAATTACTATTTTCAACGTCAACCTACTTACTTTTAGCATCCTAAGTGTTGAATAACCTAAATAATTAACTTAATCCATATTTGTATAGTTTATCCATCACTCTCCCCAATTGATCGTCATTAAAATCCTTTGCTTTTATTCCTTCTCTGAATAAGTGTTCTAGCGCTTTATTAAAAAAATTAGGAAATAGATATAATGGTTTAGAAACAAATCCAAGTGGATTTAAAATTAGCGAAAAATTTTGGGGGAGATGGTAGGATTTACTGCGATCGCTATTTTATCAATTCCTTTTGGTGACTATCTTTGAGCTACAGCAGATTTCATCTATTGATCGGTACATTTAAACCCCTCCCTAACCCAATACATCTCTCCCCCTGCTTATCCTGTACGCCAGATGTAGTTGCAAAGTGCTGTATCTTGTCACCCTGTGAAGTTGTCATATCATCTCCCTTAATCACTTACGATATGTCCGAAGCGAGCGGCACGAAGTGAAGCGTTCAATGTCCGATCGGAATCCGTTAGGGTAACGCAAGGTTTTGGGATTACTTCGCTTCCCTCGTAATGACAACTGTTTATCCGAACATCATATCAGCAGTATTTTCAGAGCCTGAACGTTATTTGGACATGGAACGCTACACACATATAATGTTCAATCCCTACAATCGATTCATAGCAAAATTTGAGGGCCATTTTTCAATCCTGTTCCATATCACAAAAATCAAGATTCACAAGACTTATAAGTCTCTCTAGTACTTTTGATCGAGGGGAACTTCAAGATAAGGAAGAATGAAGCCTCAATCATCAGTTCACAATCTAGGTAAAATTAAGTGATTCTACTATGTTTCACTCGTTTTGTGTGAAATGTGGGTTACAAGGATGCTTAGTACGGTCCAGAGAAAATAAAATATTTTAATACAATCAATTATACGTAAATTATGCCAAACAAATGGCGTGGAAAACCGATGGAAGGAATCGGAAAACTTCAAGGTTTGCTGGTATTAAACTCAACTTTAGGCATTTTTCTAATTAGTTTGGTTGTGGCAACCATTAGTATCTTACCTTTTTATCACGAACTACGAAAACAAGAAGAAAAAAATCTCCGTTTTGCACTACATACCAGGGCTTTGGCTATTAAGGAATTTTCATCCAGAGCCAAAGATATGGCTAAACAAATTGCCAGTCGTAGCTATGCTCGCAAAACACTCTTAGACTACAACCAAGGTAAGATTACTAAAGAAGTTGCCTCCCAAAATATAGCTAGAGTCTTAGTGGATGCCTTGAATCAATCCCAAGATGTTGTTGGGATTACCCGCATTGCTGAAAATAACGAGTTGGTTGCTACTGTTGGATTACCTATTCCATCTCAATTTCAACCACGGTTACCAATTAACTCCAAAGATGCAGAAGTTAGTGCTCCCATTCAGTTAGGGGGAGAATCTTACTTGGTAGTGACGAAGCCCATTTTCAATTCGGTTGGCAAGGAAGCCGGAGCTGACATAATTTTATTCAAAACTTTTAGTTTGCAAAATATAGTACAAGATAATGGCGGTCTGGGCAAAACTGCTAAAATAATTCTCGGCACGGTAACCGGCGATCAAGTACAGTTGTTTTTTTCGTCCTCAACTACAGAGTATCAATCATCCCATCAGATAAAGCAAGGTATAGTAAATGCAGTATCAGAAAAGAGTGGTTTGCTAATTGATTCAAAATCACTACTCAACCCAAAAATTGTCGCATTTGAATCTCTTCCTCACAACTGGGGATTGGTAATTAAGGTAGAAAGTAAAGAACTTTATGCATCAGTTCATGAGAAATTAATAATAATCGCGATTACGATAGTCTTACTGAGTGGATTAGGTACTGGTGGAATGATACTACTGCTACGTCCACTGTCAGGTAAAGTACTGATTCATACACATGAATTAGAGCAGCAAGAGCAATTTTTACGCAGTGTTTATGATGGAGTTGAACATTTAATCTTTGTAGTTAATGTTCTAAAGGATGGTAAATTTCGTTATGCTGGCTGGAATACACCGACAGCAAAAGCTATAGGTATCAGCAATCAAGATGTCATCGATAAATCTCCCCAGGAAGTTTTTGGGGATGTACAAGGTATAGCAATACATCAAAGATATCAAAGCTTTATTGAAGCAGGTAAAACTATAACCTATGAAGAATGTCAGAATTTTGATGGTACTGACAGTTGGTGGTTAACTACCATTAACCCCCTCAAGGATACTCAAGGTTGTATTTATTGTTTAGTTGGTACTACTTTCAATATAACGGAACGCAAGCAAACAGAATTAGCTCTCAAGGAACAAACACGACTATCTGCTTTTCGTGCAGCGATTAATTCTACACTGGTTCTCAATGATAGCTTACAGGATATTCTCCAGCAGTGTACCCAAATGATGGTCGATTATCTAGATGCTGCTTTTGCTCGCATTTGGATTTTCAACCCCCAAGAAAATGTGTTGGAGTTACAAGCTAGTGCGGGGATGTATACCCACATTGACGGATCCCATAGTCGTGTACCTGTAGGTAAATATAAAATTGGTTTAATTGCCCAAGAGCGTCAACCACATGTGACGAATTCTGTACAAACCGATCCCCGTGTTAGTGATAAAGAATGGGCAAAACGAGAAGGAATGGTAGGTTTTGCAGGTTATCCCTTGATTTTTGATCTGGAGTTTATGGGTGTAATTGCCATGTTTAGTCGTCAAGAATTATCTGCGTCTATTTTCCAAGAATTATCCTTTATTGCCAATGAGATATCCCTGGGTATTAGTCGTAAACAAGCAGCTCTAAAAGTACAACAACAAAAAGAAGAACTCAAACAAGCCCTTGAAAAATTAAAATCTACCCAAGCTCAACTTATCCAAACTGAAAAAATGTCAGGTTTGGGACAAATGGTAGCTGGTGTGGCTCACGAAATTAACAATCCTGTCAACTTCATTCACGCTAATCTCACACCTGCAAATGAATATACCCAAGATTTAATGGGATTGCTGGAACTTTATCAACAAAACTATCCCCATCCCCCGGAAGAAATTACAGAAGAAATTGCAGCAATTGATCTCGATTTTCTCAGAGAAGATTTACCCAAACTTCTCCATTCTATGGAAGAAGGTACTCGACGCATTCAAGATATTGTCCTATCCCTACGTAATTTTTCTCGTCTAGATGAAGCTGAATTGAAGAGTGTAGATATCCACGAAGGTATTGACAGTACCTTAATGATTTTACATCATCGCTTAAAAGCTAAGGCAGACTGCCCCCAAATACAAGTTATCAAACAATACGATCAACTTCCTTATATTAAATGCTATCCCAGTCAACTCAATCAAGTCTTTATGAATATTTTGGTCAATGCCATTGATGTTCTAGAGACAATTACAAATCCTTGTATTCATATTAGTACCCAATTAATTAACCATAACACGATTGCGATTCACATTACAGATAATGGACCAGGAATTGAAGGAGAAAATATGGCCAAAATATTTGATCCTTTTTTTACAACTAAAGATGTAGGTAAAGGTACTGGACTGGGTTTATCTATTAGTTATCAAATTGTAGTAGATAAACATGGTGGAAATTTGTTGTGTGAATCTGTGAAGGGAGAAGGAACAGAGTTTATAATTCAATTACCTATTCTCAGGTCTTAAGACCGATTTGACTTTTCAGGGGATAAGCTGGTTGATTCATTAATAAGTTCTGGTATAGACTATTTCAACCTCAACTGACAGAATTTTATCAATATTTATACTTGTATATAAGTAGGTCAGCTTTGAAAATAGTAGCCTTGGTAAGTGAGTAGTGATGGGGTGATGGGGTGAGTAGGAACAAGGCTTTGGAGTCAGTTTACATTTTGTAATGTAGTTCGGTTTATTTCTGCCGACTTACTTAGTATTTTTTATATTACTCGCAAACTCCTGTGTACTACAAGCGGGAAGTGCGAAGTGTGGGATATAATGGAATATGAATTAATTTTGGCGTTGCATAATTCATAGAGTATAATAGGCAACACCTTATTTTCTTCTCTCCTAATATTTGTGTTTACGGTATCTGTTAAGAAATCTATCCATGTTACGCTCTGCTAAAGCTGCTATGGTAAAAGAAGGGTTGGTGCAGGCTGTAGAACCTGGAATAAAAGCACCATCAACGACAAATAAGTTACGATAACCACGAACTCGTCCATAAGGATTGCATACAGCGCCGATTGTTGCACCACCAAGGGGATGAGCAGTAGTATTATCATTTAGTTCTTCGGCTAAACTTGTACCATTGGCTTCGTTTAGCCGTGAGTAAAAATCGAGATAAGCCGCTCTAATTTTCTCATTGTTAGCAGAGTTCCTAGGCCAAACTAAATCGGCTGTTTTAGTAGAAGCATTATAGGTTAAAGAACCTTCCGGCTTAGTAATTGCCATACCCAGAGAAGTGTAAACACCTTCAGGTAGAATGGGAAGAGGTAATTGTTCAACTACCAAAGGCCCTATTGGATTATCAAAGTCCTCAATCACTGTAGCGGCTGGACCACCCTTTGTCGGATTAGTTTGCATTGAAGTAAGGACTGTACCAATTGTATCTCCATTGGTTCCCCATAATTGTCCTACTTGGTTATTGAGGCGGCGCAATTTCCCATTATTTTTTGCACGCAGCAAGAGTTCTGTGGTTCCAATAGAACCAGCTGCTAGAAATAGATATTTACAAACAATGGTTTTTTTGTCAACTACGATTCCTTGCTCGTCGATTTGATTGCAAGAGACTCGGAAACGCCCGCGATTTGCTTCCTCTATATCAATTACCACATGCAGGGGTCGTATCTCAACGAAACCAGTAGCTTCTGCCATGGAAAGGTAGTTGCGGTCTAAACTTTGTTTTGCTCCACTGTTGATGCCATAGTAAACTTGGCCATCGATCGCAGAAGCAACTTTTGTCCCAGCAATTTCTTGGCGAACAATATCCCAATCAATATTCATATCAAGCTTACGAGCTTTTAGATTCGCTTTGGCAGCCTGTTCTAAAACTATACGACTTGTTAAATAAAATGGACTTTGGAGAATATCATCGGGTATTGGAGATGGTTTGAGGATGGAACGTACCCGTGGATAATAAACTCGATCAAGTTCTTCGTAATTTATACTCCGTGGGAAAACTCTATAGAACAGTTCTTTAGTCGGTTGATAGGTAACTCCATTATATACAAGAGAACTACCACCTACTCCCGCTCCCCGCAAAACATTGACACCATCACCCACCTTGATATCTAAAACTCCTGTATACACATCGATGGGAGTTTCTCCGAAGATAATTGTAGTTGGACTCAGCCAGGTAGAGCGACCATCGGGTTTTTCATAGGTAGAAAAAGTATCACCTGCATCAGTAATTTCCCATCGTCGTCCACGCTCCAGTACAACTGTTTCAATTCCTGCTTGAGCAAGGCGTAAGGAGGCTACAGAACCCCCAAAACCGCTACCAATAACCACAGCTTCTATATGTTCTTCAGAGGGAGAGGCAAAACCACGAAGGTTAGAAGCACCTATAGTTGCAGTGGCAGCCAATGTTGCTTGAAGGAACTGACGGCGCTTGAATTTTCTCAAAATATTTTACTCCTTAATTGTTTATTAACGATATTAGTAATTTGGCCTTGCTTAATCAAAATATGAAATTATGATTTCTCATTTTTCACTGAAAGTGCAGTCAACGTTCAAACACGGGTTTCATGTTTACTACAACATGTAGGTAAATATAATTCCTAATAAGGTAGGCACAGCCAATTATTTGATTATCTCAACCTATGGCACAGAACACAAATTTAAAATTTGTGAAGTTATTGAAAATACTCTGGTGGTTATATAGGAATCCTAATTTAAAATTGAAAAATATCATTTTATATTCTAAGCAGTATATTTAAACAATCAATTTCATAAAATATTAACTGTTGATTTATAAAGTTTTTACTAACATCATTTTTTAGCAAAAATAAATTTAAATTTACTTAAATAAAAAAACATATACCTGGATATTTCCGGATAATTATTGTAAATATTTCATGAATATACTTAAGTACTCTTGCTTATCTTTTGTAACTCAATTAATCTATTTAAGGTCAAGAGTGCATTGATTGAATAAACATTAATTACAAAAAGCAAACAATATATAGGTTGAATAAATATGTATTTATCCATTTCCAAAACCAAGGTGATGGTGACAACTTTTGCTGCAATATTAGCGCCAATAAATCTAGTTGAAGCAGCTACACTTACTTATGAAAGTTCAGTTGATTTAGAAAAAACTAACTTTGAAAAACAGATTACTTTACCGAAATTTAATCGCAGTTTGGGCGAGTTAGAAAGCGTTTTATTTGAATTAAGCGGTAAAGTTAAAGGTTCCGTGGATTTAGAAAATAGAGATGCTCAAGCAGCAGTTGTAACCGGAGATCTTGCCGCAGAAATTAGTTTAAAAAAGCCTGATAATTCCTTATTACTTGTAACTTTACCTACTGCATCAGTTGAGCAAAACTTGAATGCATACGATGGAAAATTAGATTTTGGTGGTACTTCGGGAGTTACATTAACAAACATTTCTAATACAAAGAACGAATCGACATTTTTCACCAACGACGATGATTTAACACCTTTCATTGGCAATCGCAATTTTGATTTATTCCTTGAAGCCATCGGTACTTCAACAGCCACAGGTGCAGGTAATTTGTTAGCTGGTTTTGAAACTTATGCTGGTGCGACTGTATCCGTTACTTACACCTACGCCAAAAAAGAGCAACCATTACTTAAAAGAAGAGTACCGGAATCCCACGCTCCTGCTACTCTATTTGTCGGATTAGCAGCCACCATGGTGTTAACTAAGTCGAAAATGCGATTTGTATGATATAGTTAGGTCCATGCCTCTCCTTAACAAGGAGAGGATTAGAATTTCAATAATTTTTTGCTATCTGAGCAGCCCAAATATGTAGATAATTAGCAGCTTTTCGCCAAGAACCTTGAGACTGTGCAATAATTTTCTTAGCATCATCGGTAGTTAATTCTAAGGGAATCGGTATTGAAGGGGAAAGACGCTCTGATTCTATCAACTTTTTTGCCCATTGCAAGAGATTCTCAACACAAAGGGTAGATAATGATATAGTTTTAATCTCAAAGCCAAACCAACTGACGATTTTGGCTAAATTATTATGAGTTGCCACAACAATAGTTGCATTAATAAAACGCGATCGCCATAGACTAATCAGTAATAGCGGTAAAGGAATACGGTTTGCTTCATCCCAATAAACGATTTTGGCAACTGGTGGTAATAACCATCCTTTCCAGCCCGGTTGACAATAGTAATATATACCGCCAGTTTGTTGTCTCCAATGTAGAAGGTGGGAAGTTTTACCGGCTCCTTTTTCACCAATGACTTGCCAGAATAATCCTTTTTGGATGGGAGGTGCCTCAGAAAAACCAAAGTCTATCCAACGTTGGGAAGGAATTTGTAAATTATCCGGTGCGAGGAAAGGATTACGACATAATCCAAGTTTATGATAAGGATCGCAATAAGACATTTATTGATTACTATAATTGTCGAGGAATGACATGCAATACTTGAGTTTTGAGTTTATCTTGTCCAATAATTTTTTTGCGAGTAACTACAATTTCCCAGATTATTCTTAATAATTGACCATCATAAGATACTGGTCCAGCCATAGGAATTTTACACTTAAAATAAGTACGCTCAGAGGGTTTGACTTCAGTTTCATACAATACTTCTTTGTCTTTATCTCCCCTTCCTTCCGTGCGCCAACCAATTGTCAATTTTAGTGGCTTCTCTTTCTTTTGTGTATCGGGTGTAAAAAGACAACTTCCAGTCAAAATACTACCGACTTCAAAGGAATCCGAATCGAGATAAAAATTAATCATTTTATGAGTACCGGATCGACAATAAAAACAAAATTAGAATTAACCTGTTCGACAATCCCTGAAATATTTTGCTCAACAGAAATAATCCACCGAATTTTATTATTTTTGCCTTCAAAGGAGGGAGGAAGGTTATCTGGTACCGTGAAATTTGTTTTGAAAGATAACATATCAACATTTGTCGATACAGAATAAATTTCGGGTTGAGATTCCCAAATTACATGAACCTCTATTTCTGTATCACTTCCTCTTTGATACTGAACTCGTTCTAAACAAGCAATTTTAAAGCTTAACTCTCCTGCTTGCTTTGTTTTCCGATTTCCTCTAAGACGACGACGAAAAGTTAAATTACATTCTTCCCCTAGACGTAAAGGATAAGTAGATAATAAGATTTCTGCTCCTGAGAGTCGGAATTGGGCGAAAATATAATTTCTAAAGCTTTTATTGAAGAAAAAAGCAATTATACCGATAAATAAAAAGCATCTCCAAAATAAATTCAAAGATTGAAAATTAAATATCAAAATCAATACAAAAATAAGATAAATTATCAAAAATATGTGTTTTGGCTCTTTCAAATTAAAATTACTATTTATAAATAAAAAACCTGACGATGTTTCTTGAGCTTTAATAGGAGATTTAGGGGGTGTTTGATTTTGTTCAAAGTAATTATCCATTACGGTTTATCTTGCTATTAAAATACAATTATATGGCTATAAAATCATAAATGTCACTAAGAAGAATTTAAGAGATCTGCTTAAATAACAATTGTGATTTTTTTCGTTTTATATAAAACATTAATCGAATAAATTTTGGCATCTTATACCAACCACACTGAAAATACAGCAACTTTTATGTACAGTAGATAAAGAAGTGTTCCCTAAGCTATTCAAAAACCTATCTATGGATAGAAAAAGTCAACGCCTTTTATTATTAGTTGTTTCCTGTAGTATGGCTGGTGTGGTGTTGGGAGGTACTTCTAGTTGGGCTGAAAGTACCATGTGTATGCAAGCTTCTGAAATTACAAGCGAGTGTTTAACTCAAAATCCTGTTAGTAAAATTATACAAGGAATGAGTACCGGCTTGTTTGCAGGTGCGGCAGCGGCTTTTAGTGTGGCTTGGCAATTTCGTCATGAAGATTAAAACCGATAATTTTGTTCTTTTACCCACATACTAATAGGCACCGCTTTACCCTGGGAGTCAATTCTGACTTCTACTACAATCGGTTGTTTATCTGGTTGTGTGGCATTACGGCTAGCTTGAGATATATTCTCATTAATTTGATTGCGTTGGTCTTCTGGGATATTATATTTTTCTAAACCGTATTCAACGGAGCCATAGCGATATTTACCTTTCAAGGCTACTTGGTTATCAGGAAGAGAATTGGGAAGTGTTTTACTTAACCTCACTGGTTTCCATGCTTGAGGAATTCCTTGTCGGTTACTTTTTTCTTCTTGGAGAATTACATAAAAACTCTTCTCATTTTTGAATAAGTCTTGACTGCCAGGAAGTTTTTTTAAAGTATCTTCCCTGGAAATATCGTAACGTAGGATTTGATAGTAACCTGTCAATATATTGTAAGGATCTACAGGTACGGTTTGTAAAATTACGGTTCTACCTGTTAGATAAGTATAAACAGGTTGGGCTGGTATTGCTAAAATTAATCCAGCTTGGATTAATAAAGGAATTAAAAATCGTAAAATTGGTATTGGTTTATTCTTTACTCCTGAATTTGTTTGAAAATCGGGAGTAAGTTGTTTTTCTGAAGATTCTTCGGCAAAATTTTTCATAGTTAGTTGTTAGTTGTTAGTTGTTAGTGGTTAGTCGTTAGTTGTTAGTTGTTAGTTGTTAGTGGTTTCAGTGTAATCAGTGTAATCC
>DESS01000050.1:10417-12753 GCA_002361335.1 Richelia sp. UBA3308 | reverse complement strand
CCGTGATAGTTGTTAATTGTTAGAATCATCAAGTTAACTATTGGCGGAATTTTTGGATACGTTATTTAAATGACGTTCAAACCATAATCCTGCGCCGATAACAGCAACACCACACAATACAAAAACTAAAGACTTAAATAATAAATCCGTATTGTATTCCAGCATCCTGGTAATAATTTGCAGCGTTAACAATATCATTCCCCCCCAAAAAGCCCGTCTTTGATTAGATTCCAATCCTTGACGAATCATTCCACAACCTAATAATGCTAAAAGTAAATTGAAAACGAAAATTGCTACAATTCCTATTCCATCAATATTTTGATCCGCTATTGGTGCAAAAGCCGATATCACAACAAAAATGGCGATCGCGATATTAATAAAATCAATTCCTTGACGCTGACGGTTACTTTTTGTCAGCAATAACCTAAACCATTGATATATCGCTAAGGCTGTAATAATTCCCAAATTTATGAGTAAAAACAAATTTGGTATTAAGTTGTTATCAGTAGAATCATAATTTGAATATTCCCAGTATCCTCGAAAGGAAAGAATATAAAATAGAATACTGAAAAACAATAAGGCTAAATTACGGGCAACAGATTTAAACCATCTTTTATTGACTTTAGGAAACAGTAAATCGTCGTAACTCCACAATAATGCTGGTGGAAGTGCAAATGCAAAAGATTTAACTGCATAGGTTGAATATCTATTTAGATTAAATTGTAACGAAACAGCAAAAGCAATTGTAGATAAACCAAAAATCCACCGGGATTTACATAAATATGCCAGAGGTACAAACATTGCTAACCAAAGAATAGGCATATTTTCTAGTATCAGCAGCCCTAAAGAAAATTCACTATAAGAGCGGAATAATTCCCCTAAGCCCATCCAGTATGCAATATTTACTAAGACAAATGCAAATACTCCCAAAGAAGCTAACTGTAGGCTATAAGCCATTACCAAAACGCCAATTCCCCAGAATAAAAATAACTCATAATCAGAACCACTTATATGAAAAGTCTGTGCCATAAACGCCATATTTGCGCCTAAAAGCAAAGCTCCCAAAAGTAATAATCCATGTCCGAATATTCGCTTGCGCTGTCGTCTTTTTTTTCCTAAATTATCTAATACGGGTTCTCTCCAAAGATAAAAACCAATAATATTTGTTGCGAAAAATAAACTTAGTAATAAGATTAACTTTACTTCACGGGACCATGATTGCCAATTCGCCGCTACAAAAGTAATTGCCCCTAAGCCTACAAGTATACAACCAACTCCAATCAAAATGAAAATAAATCGGTCTTGAGCAACATTATCCAAGTTATCAAACTGATACCTTTGGGATAATTGTTCGTACACAGAATCCTCTATTATTCCTTCATCCCGCCAAAGTTGGGCTTCCTTGCGTAATTTAGCCCGAAAGTTGTCTATAATCATCGCTATTTGTAATTTGACTTATATATTTATAGTCGTAATTTAAAAGAATTTTATCCCTAATTTCTTTTTTGCAGTTAGTCTATTTTATACAGTATAAATCCTTCCCCTCTAGAGCGTGTTTTTAAACCTCACGATTCCTCGCTATTGCCTGGAGCTACAGCTACAAAGCCCTGAAAGAGGCTCAAAAACCCACATTTTTCTAGTCCGCGCAGGCGCAATTTGTAGGTATAGCCTCACAAGAGATAGGGTGAGGAGTACGCAGGATTTCACGCCCTAGAAGAGCAAAACTTACCATTGTGCTGGCGCAATAGTTTATTTAAGGCAAGGATTTTTAGCATCGTACTGAGTAACCACAAAAATTCAAAAATATTATTGATTGATTTTTGATTATGATTGGACGGATAATTGAGGGTTGATAAGTAATGTTTGATTATGACTCCAGAAGAAATCATGCAAATGGCGATCGCTGAAGCCGAAAAGAGTGAAACCCCTTTCGGTGCGGTAATTGTCAAGGATAACGAAATTGTCGAACGAGCTGGAAATAGTGTACAATCCGATGCAGATCCAACGGCTCATGCTGAAGTTAATGTCATACGTAAATTAACTACTCGTCTCAAAACCCCATCTTTAGAATCGGGATATACACTTTATTCTACCTGTGAACCTTGTGCAATGTGTGCGGCGACTTGCTTTTGGGCTGGTATTTCCGAAATCGTTTACAGTGTCGATGCTTCAGATTTTGAAGACGGACACAACCCTAATATGATTAACATACCCTGTGAAGATATTATTGCCAAATCTCCAAGTTCTATAAAAATAAAATCCGGGATATTAAAAGAAGAATGCAAGCAACTTCATAGTAAATATCCCTTGTGAAATGAGTAACAACTAACAACTAT
>DESS01000050.1:1869-10377 GCA_002361335.1 Richelia sp. UBA3308 | reverse complement strand
AAAGCACGCTCCAACTAACAACTAATAACTAATAACTAATAACTAACAACTAACAACACAATATTGAATACCAGTTTCAAAGATTCTCACTCCTCCACCTTCTGCAACAGTTTGTCTTAAAGCGGGTAAATTAGTAACTTTAATTCCTGCTAAATAATCGATTCCCATATGTTTTAAATCTGGCAACCAAGGAAGAGTAGGCCCCATTAAAACTAATTTAGAATTCTTTGCTAACTGAACCAAACGAGGAAAAGTTTTATTTACAATAGAAGTCGCAGTTAGAAATACCCATTCCGCTTCTGGTAGTAAATATTCCGAAGCTGGTGCAGGAAAATCTTCCTTACCCGGATTTAATTCTATTACTTTCATTTCCATTTCATTAGCATATTTATTTAATCCCGGATAACGCCCAATTACACAAACGTTTTTGTTACGAATTTGAGGTAAAAAATGTTCAAATACTGCTAAATTTGCCGAACCATTAGGAGATAATACTGTACCAGTATTGGGTAAAGATGATGAAGAATTTACTACAGAATTAATCGCCGCCATTGCTACAGTTGCTTGATAAGGATTCCATGAACGTAACCAAGGAGCTAACTCCGAAATTGATTTATTTACTAAAGTTCCAGAAAAAGGTAATGTCCGAGTAGCTGTACCTGGACTCATGCATAAACCCGCATTTTCTGCTATACATAAAGTCCAAGTTAAACCTATACTTATTTCTTGAATTTGAGTATCTGTAGTGCCATAATCTAACATTAAATCGTAGATTTCGCGGGGGTTAATCATAGTTATAAATTATTATCTATATTAGAGATAACATTTTTAACAAAAGATTTATGTAGTGATTTTTGCGAAAGAGTAAAGAGTAATGAGTAAGGAGTAACAACTAACAACTAACAACTAACAACTAACAACTAATAACTAATAACTAATAACTAATAACTAATAACTATATCAGCCACTACAGTCAGCAACTTGTTTATTTATCAAAGGCTTATTTTCAAGAGCAACAAGTTCAATTTCTCCATTTTCATTGCGTATAAAACCAGTTGCTTCTACAATGGCTGGTTGATTTGATATTTGTGTATTTTCAACAGTATTATTATTCCCCTTGCGAAATTCTGATAAATCGCGAACATGTGGCCAAGTACGATTTAAATTCACATTCTGATTGGGATTATGCGGTATTCCACCTCTTCCGGTAGAGACAAAACTACTGTCGTTATTACTAGAACATCCACTAACAATTTGTTGTGATGAATCTGATAATTCTGCGGGTAATTCTACTAAACCGGAACTGGGATCAATAGTAATATTATTGATTTCTACCGTACCGTTAATGCCAAATTGGGAACTATCAGAGAACGTTCTTTATTATTTAATTTTAACTCTATGAATGATGGCAAACATTTCCCGCTCATTTATTCCAAATTTAATTGACCATAGACCAACGACACAAGATAAGTCAATACGAGCTTCATGAGTGGATTTACAACTGCTTCTAAGAAAATACCTGAAAATTCGATGAACTATAAATAAGTTTAGTTAAGAATTGAGCGATTTAATCTAGCTCCAGCTTTGCCACGACTTCTTGTTGATGCTAAAATCCCTCCTCCTCCGCTTATCGATAATCTTGCTGTATTAATTTGCTCCCCTACCAGCATTACCATCGACAATGCTTTCAGCAGCGATAGCACTCGGAAGGAATAAACCGGGAGTATCATTAATAATCTTTATGGAGTCTATATTTAAGTCTCCACCATTTCCTTTGCCAAAAGTTGATGTGCTAATAATTCCACCAGTCACCCCGTTAATGATATTAACTATAGCGCTATAGTTTTGAAAAGTTGCTGAACCACCTGTAGGAATAGAAAATTCTCTGAAGCTATGAAATAAATTATTCCCTTTTTGAATACCGTTAAGAATCGTAAAATTATTACCGTTTGTATTGACAGTTGTATTGGTTGTGCCATCAGATAGTACCTCACATCTTGCTGGTAAAGTTATTCCCAAAGTTATTAAACCACCCAGCAATCCAGATAGAAAAGCAATCCCTTTCATGATTTTTTAATCTTTTGTGATCTGGATTTATCGTTCCCGAATTTTGGATATAAATAACATCTAACACTATTCTTAATCTGAAATTCCCCCAAGTAGAGACGTTATATATAACGTCTCCACATTGTTTTTCGGAGATGTCTAATTAATAATGACTTCCAGATTTCCGATGTTCTACAGCAGTTAAACCTTCATTTTCCAAGACTTCACCGTTATCAACTACGGCATAAATTAACCATCTTTCGCCACATTTAATTTTATTTTGTACGATACATTCTAAGTAAGATAATGCTTCGTTAAGAATCAAACAACCATTAGCAGCAGTTTCCGTTGCAAGATTCACAAATGGATTATCTCCTAAAGTACTATGACGAGAAAAATAACGGCGAACATTTCTACCTTCTTTGAGGATATTCAATACAAATTTGTCACCAATATTAGATATCAAATCAGCATTCTGTTCGTCAGCAATGGCAATCATTATTCCTGGTGGATTAAAGCTGGCTTGAGATACCCAAGAAGTTAAAACACCTTTGTGAGTGTCTCCATCCCGAGTTGTTACCACACACAAGGAACCAACAATTCTACCTACTGCTTGTGTTGTACGATCTATATGGCTTTCTGTAATAACTTGGCTGGCGCTACGCAGTTTCAAGGTTTTCTTCAAGTTTTCGGCAAATAATCCACCACTCTCTTGACATTGTTGCAATATTTCAGGTGTAGGTGTAAAACGAACTCGAATTGATTCAAATCCTAAACGATAATTGGCATCTTTGAACTTGTTTTCTATAAAATCAACTGCTTCTCCACTCCAACCGTAGGAACCAAATACTCCTGCTAATTTGGTTTTCGCTGCTGTTGAAAGAATTATTCCTAAAGCAGTTTGAATTTGAGTCGGTGCATGCCCCCCTAATGTGGGTGAGCCAATAATCAATCCATCACAAGCTTCTACAATCCTGGTAATCTCCTCAGTATCTGCTAATTCACAGTTGATGGATTCTACATTCACTCCATTTTCAATTAAACCTTGTGCGATCGCTCTTGCTAAAATTGCTGTATTTCCATAAGCTGAAGCATAAAGCAAAGCTACAGTTAATTGTTGAGATTTTTGATTTTGACACCATTGATTATAATCATAAGTAAATCTACTGAGGCTGTAGTTAACAATTGGTCCATGACCGGGTGCGTAGGTTTTTGCATGGAAAACCGCCATCTTTTCTAAAGCAGCTTCTACTTGTTTTGATTGGGGTGCGTGGAGGCAGTCAAAATAATAACGACGTTCTGCGTCTAAACTTTTCCAATCTTTATCAAATAAGGTATCTTCGCAAATATGAGCGCCGAAAAATTTATCTGTATAAAGAATATTTGTACCAGCATCATAAGTACAAAGTCCATCTGCCCAACGGGGAGTAGGTACAGTAACAAATTTTAGCTCATGTCCTGCTCCTAAATCTAGAGTATCCTCCGATCGCACTGTTTGAATGCGCGATTCCCATTCAGGAAAAGCCGTTTTGAGTGCGTTAGCGGCGGGGCGAGAACAGATTATGGTAGCTTGAGGAGCGATTGGGAGCAATACTTCTAGAGTTGCTCTGCGATTAGGGTTAACATGACCGAGAATAATGTAATCTAGGGTAGTAAAATCTAGATGTTGTGCTAATTCCTGGAGATAAATTTTTGTAAAAGATTCACCAGGAGGATCGATTAAAGCTTTCTTATCGGCTTCAATCAGATATGAATTTGCTGTAGTTCCCTTTTGACGGGAATACTCAACTTCAAACTTCAATCGCTCCCAAGTTCGCGATCGCAAAACTGTTGTATCTTTGCCAATGGAAGCAACTTGAACATCTCTTTTACGGGTGGGGATTAAGGTAGTAGTTGACATAGTAACCTCTTTCTTGGATTGACATTGGGCATGGGGAATTTAGAATGCCCGAATTTAGAATTGGGCATTGGGCATGGGGCATTGGGCATTGGGCATGGGGCATGGGGAATTTAGAATGCCCGAATTTAGAATTTAGAATTGGGCATTGGGCATGGGGCATTGGTGATAAGTAAGAAGTAAGAAGTAAGAAGTAAGAAGTAAGAAGTAAGAAGTAATAACCAACAACTAACCACTAACAACTAACCACTATCAACTAACCACTAACAACTAACCACTAACAACTATCAACTAACAACTAACAACTAACAACTAACTCAAGTACATCTGTTGTTTTCTAACAATTAGGATTTAATTCGATTAAAATGACGCTTAGATAGTGCTTGCTCTGGATTGATACCTTCAAAGGTGGGGGGTAGCCAAACTCGGAGGATTAGTAGTACTCCCAAAACTAATAAGAAGGTACAAGTTGCTAAAACTTGAATCCAATTA
Source organism: Richelia sp. UBA3308 (assembly GCA_002361335.1). Classification (GTDB taxonomy): domain Bacteria; phylum Cyanobacteriota; class Cyanobacteriia; order Cyanobacteriales; family Nostocaceae; genus Rivularia. Next base: position 5,942 of record DESS01000050.1, on the reverse strand, counting down.
ATTTCTAAAACACCTTGAACGATGACTTCTCGTAATGCCGAAACGATAGAAACTTCAACAGCTACGCCAATAGATACTCGATGTTCCTGTAGGTAAATAATTAGCAGTCGGAATAATTCTACTAAAATCAGTAAAAACAGTATATCGGCGGTAACAGAATGAAACTGTAGAGGTGGAAGCAAGGAAAGAAACATATCTTTCACTTCAAGCACCATGAAGCTAAATAAACCGATACATAAACAAATAATAATTGCGTCTTGGATAAATTCTAAACTTCTGACGACGCGCTCCCGATTGATATCGTACATGGAATTTGGATTATTTTCAGCAGGATTATACATAGCTTTTTGGGATTTAGGAATGAGGAATTAGGAGAGAGGGAGTGAGGGAGGGAGGGAGAAATTTCTATAGGAAATCGTCAAGGGGGGAACGGGAATAATCAGGTTCCTACTAACCACTAACAACTAACCACTAACCACTAACTAATAATGATTGCCAATTTTGCGATGATGCACGGCGGTTAAGGCATTTACTTGAGCAACTCTGCCAGTTTGAACAGTGCTGTAAATCACCCAATGATCTCCACAATCCATGCGGGTGGTGATTTCACATTCCATGTAAGCCAGAGCTTCAGCTAAAATCGGAGATTCGTTGGTGGCAGCAGGATATGTTCTCACTCCGGCAAACCTATCTGCACCGGGAGGAAAACGCTTGAGGAAATGTCTCATTAATCCCTGATATTTCCCTTCTTCCAAGACATTTAAAACAAAACGATCGCTAACCTGCATTATTGATTCAATTGCTCTGTCTTTAGCAACTGCGATCGCAACTCCTAATGGATTAACGCTCGCTTGTGTCACCCAAGAAGCCAGCATTGCACTTTGAACTTCTCCTTTTTTGGCGGTGATAATATAAAGTCCGGTACTAATCCTTCCTAATGATTTTTCTAACTCGTTATCAATGGATTTGATTTGTTTTATAGTGCGTTCTCTATTTAACCATTGTCCCAAATCTGTACCGGCTTCATCACAAAGTTGTTCTGTAACTTCGCTGGGAGTTTCTTTAATTAAAATCGGGGGAAAGGCTTCAGTTAATCCCAATTCTTGAAACTTATTGCGTAAGGGATAAATTGGTTCATCTTCTCCTGCTCCCGATTCTAATAAACCAATTGCTTGTTTGTTATCAGCGGCAGCCAAAATAGTGTTTAAAGCAACTTGGGCTGTGCTTGAAGATTGGGGAGGCATTGCAATAACTAAACCAGCCGCTTGTGCTACTATTTCTCGAACTTCTTGAAGCTCGACATCATTTATATTTACTAATTCTACAACTACATCAGTTTTGTCAATGCCATGGGCTACAGCTCGCACTAAATTTTCACTATAACCGTAATCTTCAACGTAAAATAAAGCTACTAATTTTTCTTTTTTAGTTTGCTCTAAACTCCAATCTTTATAACGTCCAATCCATTGCGAAATATGATGTTTTAATAAAGGTCCATGTCCCGTTGCAACTGTTGCTATTTCTAATTTTTGAATCCGCTTTAAAGCTGACAAAACAGACCGCGCATTTGGACCCATCAAACAATCATAGTAATATTTAAAATCATCTTCTATTCCCGTCAAATTTTCATCGTAAGTGCGATCGTCACAGTAATGCATTCCAAACACATCACAAGTATAAAGAATGCTAGTTTTATAATCGTAAGTAAAGATTGTATCGGGCCAATGTAAATTAGGTGCCGAAACAAATTCTAATTCGTGCCCGTTACCCAAATCTAATTTTTGTCCGCTTTTCACCACCATTGACTCAAAAGGCTGGTGAACCATATTTTCTAAAAATTGAATAGCGACTTTAGCACCAACAACGGTAATCGAAGGAGCTAATTGCAAAATATTTTTTACTAAGCCACTATGATCTGGTTCTGTGTGACTAATAATCAAATAATCTATCTTACTTATATCAATTAATCCCTCAAGTATCGAAAGATATAAATCCTCAAACTTACCGTGAGAAGTATCAACTAAAGCAACTTTTTCACCTTGAATCAAAAAAGAATTATAAGTCGTTCCATTACGCAAACCAAACTCAACATCAAAACGTTCTCTATCCCAATCTAGACAGCGAATCGCAGTAGTTTGAGGAGCAATTTCAACAGTTTCTACTGTCAAAAGTCCTGGTTTTGGTGTAATTTCAATAGACTGTGTAAGTGCAACCATTATTCTTATCCAATAAACATATTATTGCCCTGCTGTTATTACTTATTTTGACCTGAAATTTTCAATTCGTAAAATGTCAATTTATAAAGCTATATATTAGTTTTACTTATGAAAAATTATCATGAGAATAAGTATAATTTAATGTAATAACCGCTATATCGCTTCCTTCTGCCATGCTTTGGAGAGGGGTTGAGCGGTAAAAAACAGATATAATCACCATTATTTATGAAAGAATATTACAAAGAAGATTTAGCGTACATTCACGATGTCGGTTTTAGCGATTACTGTCTCAAATCAGCACCCGGCATTTTAGAAATTTTGCAGAAAAATAATATAAATACAGGTTTAGTAGTAGATTTGGGTTGCGGCAGCGAATTATGGGCACAACAACTTGTACAATCTGGTTACCGCGCGATCGCAATTGATATTTCTCAATCAATGATTGATATTGCTCGCAAAAGAGTACCACGAGCAGAATTTCGTGTAGATTCCTTATTTAATGCAGAAATTCCACCTTGTAATGCCGTTACATCCATCGGTGAATGTTTTAATTATCTGTTTGATTCAGAAAACGATCTTCAAAAATTGGTTGAATTATTCACTCGTATATATAAAGCCTTGAGTGCTGGTGGTGTTTTCGTCTTCGATATTGCCACACCAGGGCAGGTGAATTCAGAAACTATAACAAAAGGTTTTACTGAAGGAGAAGATTGGATAGTACTGGTTGAAAAACAAGAAAAGCAGGAAATTTTAACTCGTCGGATTATTACTTTTCGTCGAGTAGGGGAATACTATAGACGAGATGAGGAAATACATCATCAGCAGTTATATAAAGCAACAGACATTGCACAAGCACTTGATCGAATTGGTTTCCAAGTTGAGATTTTAAACAATTATGGTAAATTCAATCTACCGCCAAATCATGCAGCTTTGATTGCAGTTAAACCAATATGATATGCCGATCGCTACTTGCATAATTATCCAAAATATGAATCACTATCCATAAGAATTCTCATGCTAGCGTTTAATTGCGATCGGCATTCGCCACCTTCCCAAAGCGGGAAGATCGCGTTTATCTTTAAAACTGGCTGTTTTTTTAGCTTACACATGAACCCAACAAAATTTGCACCCCAAGAAGTTCTCAAACAACTAGAATGGCGGTATGCGACTAAGCAATTCGATCCCAGCAAAAAGATTCCAGAAGACGTTTGGAAAGTGTTGGAACAAAGTTTAGTTCTTTCACCTTCATCATTTGGGCTACAACCTTGGAAATTCTTCGTAATTCGCAATTCCGAAATTCGTCATCAACTCCTAGAACATTCTTGGGGACAAAAACAAGTTGTGGATGCTTCCCATTTGGTAGTTTTGGCTATCAAAAAAGATGTCAGCACAGAATATGTTGATTCCTACCTCCAGCGAATGTCGGAAGTCCAAAATGTCCCTGTAGAAAACCTGCAAAAGCTTGGGGATATGGTAAAAGGTTTTGTGAACAAACCGGTTGATGTTAAAGATGCATGGTCTACTAAACAAGTTTACATTGCTTTAGGGTTTTTCATGACTTGTGCGGCAATGTTGGAAATCGATACTTGTCCAATGGAAGGTTTTGTGCCCGATAAATACGATGAAGTTTTGGGATTAACAGAAAAAGGATACCATGCAGTATTAGTTTGTCCGGCTGGATATCGAGATCAGAGCGATAAATATGCCACGAGAGCTAAGGTTCGCTTTAAAACAGAAGATATGGTGGAATATATAGATTAAGTATCCCCCAACCCCCCGCTACATTGGGGGGTTTAAATGCGATCGCTCAGCTAGATTCCATTCTTAAACGGTTGTTTGGAATTGGGATGGGGTATA
>DESS01000050.1:1385-1793 GCA_002361335.1 Richelia sp. UBA3308 | reverse complement strand
ACCCATATGTTTAAGTTAAAAAAGGGCGCTCCAAATGCGATCGCTCCCCTAGATCCCATTGTTAAAAAGGGGCGCTCCAAATGCGATCGCTTGGCTATATCCGATTCTAAAAAAGGGGGGCTAAGTAATAGTAATTTTCTAAATTATTACTAATGTAAAACTTTTGTAAATAAAAAGTTAAGCATAAATTAAAAAAAATGCAAAGTCTGTTGTAGCCGAATAAACATGGAAATGAATTCAAAGCACTTTTAATCCAAAGTTGAAGGAGAATCATATGGTTACAGCAAGCAGACTGAACCAAGAAGTAAAAATTGGTCAAACAAAGCTGTTGATAAATAATGAATGGGTAGAAAGTGTCAGCGGTAAAAAGTTTGAAACCATTAATCCTGCTACTGGCGAAGTGATTTG
>DESS01000050.1:0-1331 GCA_002361335.1 Richelia sp. UBA3308 | reverse complement strand
CAGATGTCGATAAAGCAGTAGAAGCGGCGAAAAATGCTTTTCAAGGGGAATGGCGCAAAATCTCTGCTACTCGTCGCGGTGAATTACTTTACAAATTAGCTGATTTAATTGAGCAAAATATCGACGATTTAGCGCGTCTAGAAACTTTAGATAATGGTAAGACGCTCAAAGATTCCTATGGCGATTTAAATTTAGTTCTTCGTTGTTATCGCTATTATGCAGGCTGGGCAGATAAAGTTCAAGGTAAAACGATTCCTATAAATGGTGATTATTTCTGCTACACTCGTCACGAACCAATAGGTGTAATCGGTCAAATTATCCCTTGGAATTTCCCATTGTTAATGCAAGCGTGGAAGTTAGCACCGGCTTTAGCAACTGGTAATGTTGTGGTAATGAAAACTGCTGAACAAACCCCTTTATCAGCCCTACGAGTAGGTGAATTAATTATCGAAGCTGGTTTTCCACCTGGTGTTGTCAATATTCTATCAGGATACGGTCCAACAGCAGGCGCTGCGATCGCGCATCACATGGATGTTGACAAATTAGCCTTTACAGGTTCTACTGAAGTGGGACATTTGGTGATGGAAGCCGCAGCTAAAAGTAACCTCAAGCGGGTAACCTTGGAACTTGGTGGTAAAAGTCCTAGCATTGTTTTTGCTGATGCCGATATGGATAGAACCATTGAAGGTACCCACCACGGTTTATTCTTTAATCAAGGACAATGTTGTAATGCAGGTTCGCGGTTATTTGTAGAAGAAAAATGCTACGACGAATTCGTGGCTAAGAGTGTAGAAAAAGCCAAAAATCGTTTAGTTGGCGATCCTTTTGATTCTAACACTCAACAGGGACCCCAGATAGACCAAGACCAATTCGACAAGGTAATGAGTTACATAGAGTCGGGTATGGGCGAAGGTGCGAGTATGAAATGTGGTGGCCATCGAGTAGGTGAAAAAGGCTTCTTTATCGAGCCTACGGTATTTGCTGATGTCAACAACAATATGAAGATTGCTCAAGAGGAAATTTTTGGCCCGGTGATGAGCATTATCAAATTTAAAGATATTGACGAGGTAATTCATTTAGCTAATACTACCATGTACGGACTTGCTGCGGGAGTGTGGACACAAGATATTACTAAAGCACACGCTATTGCGAATAATGTCCGTGCCGGTACAGTATGGGTAAATTGTTATCATGTCTTTGATGCTGCTGCACCCTTCGGTGGATTCAAGCAATCTGGTATGGGGCGCGAACTTGGCGAATATTGCTTAGAGCATTATACCGAAGTTAAAACAGTTACTGTAAAGTTGTAAATTGTTAGTTGATAGTTGATA
>DESS01000111.1 GCA_002361335.1 Richelia sp. UBA3308 | reverse complement strand
GTTGTTGGTTGTTACTTCTTACTTCTTACTTCTTACTTCTTACTTCTTACTTATTAGTTGTTAGTAGGATTTACGCAACTGGCATATTTTACTCGTAGGCTGCTGTGACTGCCGGTAATATAGTAGCGGCAGTCACAGCGATAAGTGCTTTTGAATTGGTATAACTCCACCTTCAGCAAGGTAATGAGATTTAGTCTTAAAAAAATTATCAACAAAGTTATTAATTAAGCCTGATATTCCATAATAATAAAGCCCGCGAAAGCGGGCTTTGTAACTGTAGCCCCAGCCTTCCAGGCTGCGGGCGATTGGGAGATTGATTGGCCAATTTCCCAATATAACTACTTCAAAAACGCCGCCAACTGTTCTAATTTCCGCCAAGGTTCGCCATTTTTCATAGCATCCTTCGCCAACACCACACCATCAGCAAAAGTCTGTAAAAAATTGTCGCGATCGCCAATAACCTCACCAACATACAATGCTAAAGCAGCATTTAAAGCAACTACATCTTGCTGCTGTTGGGTACCTTTACCTTGTAAAACATTTTTAAGAATTTTGGCATTTTCTTCAACTTCTCCACCTTTTATGGTACTAATTGGTGCGGAGGTTATACCCAATTCTTGGGGATCTAATTCCAACAGTTGTATTTGTCCGTTTGATAGTACAGCCAAATCGGTTTTATCTCCTAAACCGGCTTCATCTAATCTTTCCCTTCCATGGAGTGTAATCGCGCGACGAGTTCCCAACTGATTGAGAACTTTAGCAAAGGTTTCGATTAATGTTGGGTTATTAACACCAATAACTTGTCCCGTAGGTTTGAGAGGATTGAGTAAAGGGCCAAGTAAATTAAATACAGTTCGCACTTTGAGAGTTTTTCGTAATGGTGCGATCGCCTTTAATGCAGGATGCCAATCTGGTGCAAATAAAAAGGTAATTCCCACGGATTCTAAAGCAGCTTGGGCTTTTGCGGTATCGGCTTTGAGATTGACTCCCAAACCTTCTAAAACATCCGCTGAACCTGTTTTACCGGAAGAGGAACGATTGCCGTGTTTAGCTACCTTTACTCCACAAGCTGCCGTCACAAAAGCAACTGCTGTGGAAATATTAAATGTTGATGCTCCATCTCCACCAGTTCCACAAGTGTCAATAAATGGTACATTACCGACAAAATTTGTAAGGGAAGTCGGTTTTACTGATTGAGAATGTAAAATCTCCACCATTCCTAATAATTCTTCGGCTGATACGCCTTTAGCTTGAATTGCTGACAAAATAGCACCAGATAACACCGGAGGAATACTTTCTGTAAGCCAACCTTCCATTAAATCCGATGCTTGGGAAACATCAAGAGACTTACCGTTAAGTAATTGTTGCAAAATTCCAGGCCAATTATTAGTTAAAGTTGCTTTTTCGAGTTTTGTTTGCATCATGGGATTTTGGGTTTTAGATTTTAGATTTTGGATTTTAGATTTTGGATTAAATATAGGGGATGTAGAGACGCAAGGGTATCGCGTCTCTACATAATTTTGGGAAAAACGAACCAGCGAAAACTAACAGAACTTACGCAATTGTCACAATACATGGGTGGTGCGTGACACTAAAAGCCTTATTAATTAACACGTTCAAATTAACTTTAAGTGTCACGCACCCTACAAGAACACACTACTAAAAAGAAAAAACTGTTCTCAAAGTACCGGTATAAATAGTACCGTTATCTTCTTGATTTGCGGCGTTATCAATTATTTGAAGTGTCGGTGTGATTTGTACATTTCTACTAATTGGATAATTATAAAAAGCTTCATAATTTGTTTGGGTTGAATTGCCGATTTCGTTGGCTATGAAGGGTTGGCCGACTGCAATTCCGGCTAAAGCTCCTCTAGTAAATAAATCTCTCAATGCAATGCCGGCCATCCAATAATTGGGATTAATATCGCCAAAATTAGTATTGTTATAACTACTGTATCCATAGCGACCAAATATACCGAATTTCTTGGCAAGAGTTACTTCTAAATTCGCTCCGATAGCATCAAAGCGGTTATCAAATACTTCACCACCGCTGTATTGTAAACGCAATGCTAAATCTCTAGAAGGTGAATATTCTACTTCCACTAAGCCTTGAAAATTATCTCCAAATAAACCCCTTGTTCCACCAGCATTTGCAGGTGAGAATGGACTGTTGGGGGAATCATACAATACATCTATAAAAGGTGCCGTACCGGCAAGTCTTCCTTGATCACCTGGATTAGCTGCATCTGCTGCAGCATAAGCAGCTCTAATAGCAAAAGGGCCTTTCTTGGGTTTCCAGTCAATTACTGCTCCAGCGCTGGGAAACTCGATGGGGAAGATTACATAATTATTAACGAAGGCTTGAGTACTAAAGTCGCGAAAACTGAGTTTGGCATAACTATTAAAATCGACAAAATCCGCAGCACGAATACTTGGCCCGATGGTAACTGCAATATCTTGAGTTGGTTTAAAAGTGTAATAAAGTCTTGATATTTCTATATCTCTATCTGTAGGGGGATTGATAGAATAATCCAATGCGCTACCAAAAAATGGTTCTAAGAAACCCCCTGCATTATCTTTACCCCCTTGAGGTTGTCCATTTTCTAAAAAACCGCTTCCTGTTTCTAAACGAATTTTTAATAAATCAGTTTTATTGAAGCTGGTATTTAAATCAACTCCTGCCCTAAATAGAATTGTGGCATTGGGATCGTTAGTAATTTGTCTACCCGAAGCATCAATAATGCGATCGCCATTAAATCCACCAGCGTTAGCAGAAATAATTACTTGTCCGTTTAACTTAGTTGTTGTAGAAAACTGATTGGCTTCGATTTCGGCAGTACGTGCTTCTAGGGCATCCACCCTTCCCCGTAATGTGGCTAATTCCGCACTAAAACTTGCCTGTAACCTCTGCAAAGTGGCTAAATCTTCCCTTGTTACCAAATCCTTCGTCGAGGTGACAATTAGTTCGTTAATCCTTGATAAACAAGCATTTAATCCGGCTGCGAATTCATAACGAGTCATGGGGCGATTTCCCCGAAAGGTTCCATTGGGATATCCAGCAATACAACCATACCGTTCAACTAAAGATTGTAATGCTTGAAATGCCCAATCAGTGGTTTGAACATCGCTAAGTTCATTGACATTCGTTACCTGACTCATGCCAGATGGATTTTCTTCTATCTCTGTTTCTGCTTTAACAGGAGATATCGTTAATATAAAAAAGATCGTAGACGGTATTAAAAATAAGAATTTAACCATTTTTGATTTTACCTAATAGGATTTTAGATTTTGAATTTTAGATTTTATATTTTATTTTCGGGTTTTAAAAATGGGATATCGGTTGTAGAGACGCGATATATGTTGTAGAGACGCAAGGGTATCGCATCTCTACATAATTAAACTGTTGGGCTGTTCCCTTAACTGAGCAACTTGACAACAGTTTGTACATCTTTATCACCTCTACCCGAACAGTTAATCACAATTTTGGGACTACCAGTCAACTGGGGACAAAGAATTTCTAAAAAGGCGATCGCATGAGATGTTTCTAAAGCGGGAATAATTCCTTCTAATTGCGATAACAATTGGAATGCTGTTAAGGCCTGTTCATCAGTAATACTGTAATATTCAGCACGCTTAATCTCTTTAAAATAACTGTGTTCCGGACCGACACCGGGATAATCTAAACCAGCGCTAACAGAGTAAGGCTCGATAATCTGTCCATCTCTATCTTGCAAAACGTAACTCATGGCTCCATGCAAAACACCGACTCTACCAAGTGTCAAAGTTGCCGCATGTTGCTCGGTATTGATGCCTTTACCTGCTGCTTCAACACCAATTAAACGCACGGGTGATTCTGAGACAAATTCATGAAACAGTCCCATAGCATTAGAACCACCACCAACACAAGCTAAAAGAATATCGGGTAATCTACCCCATTTTTCCATTGCTTGAGAACGAGTTTCCTGACCAATTATAGCTTGAAAATCCCGTACTATCATCGGATAAGGATGAGGGCCAGCAACAGAACCTAAAATGTAATGAGTATTTTCAACATTTGTCACCCAATCTCGAATAGCTTGACTAGTTGCATCTTTTAGGGTACCAGTTCCCGCTTCCACAGGGCGAACTTCCGCACCCATCAACCGCATCCGAAACACGTTGAGGGCTTGTCGTTCCATATCGTGGACACCCATATAAATCACGCATTCCAAACCAAATCGAGCGCATACAGTCGCAGTTGCGACACCGTGTTGTCCGGCTCCAGTTTCAGCGATAATTCTTTGTTTTCCCATGCGTTTGGCAAGTAAAACTTGACCCAAAGCATTATTAATTTTATGAGCGCCAGTATGATTTAAATCTTCTCGCTTTAAGTAAATTTGCGCTCCACTACCATCGGGACGAGCATAATGTTGAGTAAGTCTTTCAGCAAAATATAGGGGAGTAGCACGCCCAACATAATCCCGTAATAATCCTTGAAGTTCCTTTTGAAAATCCTCGTCATTGCCATACTTTTGATAAGCTGTTTCTAATTCGCTCAAAGCGGGCATTAAAGTTTCAGGTACATACTTACCGCCGAATTTACCGAATCTACCCAGAGAATCTGGAGTTGTTGAAGTATTTTGAGTTGTTAATAACATGATTTTTCCTTTTTTTAGTATTGGGCATTGGGCCGAAAGGGCCGA
>DESS01000082.1:1281-5462 GCA_002361335.1 Richelia sp. UBA3308 | reverse complement strand
AAAAGTTTGGGGCATGGGGCATGGGGCATGGGGCATGGGACATAATTCGTGAAGTGTGGGGAGAGGGGGGAGTTTAAAAGACTGCAGGTTGGCAGCATTTAGCTACCTCCCACACCTCCCACACTTCCCACACCTCCCACACTTCCCCTTGTCTCCTTGTCCCCTTGCTTATCTCCCCCTCAACAGGGCAAACGGGTACCAAGTGCGCTGAGATTGAGGACATGTCCTCCGGTGACTAAGTATGCTGTTTGGCAGATAACGCCTAATTTACGGGTTAATGAACCGAGGCGATCGCGAAAAGTTTGACCGAGGGGATAAGCTGGTACTACTCCCCATCCGGTTTCTTCGGCAACGAAAATCATTTCTGCTGCAACCAGTTGTACTGTTTCTAAAAATTCTTCAACGGTATCAAGCCAGGAAATATCGTCTTTTTGGAGATGATTTGCGACCCAAGTTCCTAGGGAATCTACTAAAAGAATGGTATCGGGTTTTGCCGAAGCTAGAGTCGCCGATAATTCAAAGGGAACTTCTAAGGTTACCCAGCTTTGGCTGCGGCGATTTCTGTGTTGGATAATACGTTGCTGCCATTGTTTGTCATCAGGCGATATGAGTGCTGTTGCTACATAGACTACTTTTTTACCTGACTGGTTTGCTAAAGTTTCTGCCCATTCACTTTTTCCCGAACGTGCTGGTCCGGTGACAAGAATCACTTTACTCAAAGCCATTTCCTCAGTATCTTAAAGTAAGGTAGGGTTGTATCAATTCTGGGTGGAGGTTGGGCGGATAGCGCCCTTACTCTATAAAAGTAGGGTTACTCAAACAAATCCCCTCCGTCTTAAGCAGAACTGGGGTACATCTTTAAAAAGAAATATTACAATTTTCGCTGTCCCCTTGGGGCATGTTTTAAAACAAATTTACTCGTATTGTATCCAGCATCTAGGAATGAGTAAGCCTGTCCTAAATTAGGGTTACCGCAAATCAGGTTGCAATTTTTTCTATATTTTTTTACTTCAAGTATGCCATTTTCGGTTACAAATAACTTTTAATAGATAAAAATACAACAACAGCGGTTAATGCTACTTGGCAAGACTTTAAAATTCAACCCTAGCCATAGAAAACATCGCATAACTGCACTAATTACCAATTTTCCCCCAATATTTGTTTGTATGAAAGCAGGTTTGAAGCGTATTGAGGCAACTTTGCAGGATTTAGATATTCGGGTTACCAACCCTATGGATGATAGTGGCGATAGTAATGGTTTGAATCAAGAATCATTATCTTTTCGTATTGGTGCCCCTGCGAACCAATCCACAGGAGGTACTACAGAATTATCACAAGAGGTTATCGAACAAACTTCCACATCCGAAGTTGCAAAAAACTCTTTAGAGCAAGATAACTCAGTTCAGACCTTTTCTGCACAAGATGAGGATGGTAAAGCGCCAAGTCTTCCTAAATTCAAATCTCCAAGCTTTAGCAGCCATCGTAACGCCCCTAATCCCGCCTTGGCATCGAATATCTTAGAAGAAATTCAAGAAATTGTTGCTGTTTGGCAAACTCAATTACAAGAAGTTGTCCGACAAATTCAGGATTTGTACTTGCAAGGACCAATTGTTAATGGCTGGCTGGAATCTCATGAAAAAGAACCACAACCGGAAGACACTGCAACCCTGCGTCATGCTGAAGTCGATCGCTTGATGGACTATGTGGAAGAAATTTGTGCAAATCAAGCAAAAGTTTCATCTGAATCTAAGCGTACTGGTTACCGCTTGTGCGGCTTGGATGATTCCGGTGAAGTTTGGTCGCGCCCTTGTCCACCGGAACAAGTACCCAGCGTTAGTATGGCGATCGCTCGTTACCAACAATTACGTCAACTTATAGCCCACAAGCAGAAACTGGAAAATCGTTTAAATCAATTAGCACAAACCCTAGTAGTTCTACACGGTCATATTAAACAACAAAGATAAAGTTATAATACTTGTATCCGAAAAAACTCGGTTGGTGAGTATAAAATTTTTGGTTAAGATTCTGTGCAGGTGAATGTTGAATTTTAGTAATAGCTAATGTGTAATAGCAATAAAGCTAGGATTAATTAGTCTTTAAAAATCTAAAATTCTACTTCGGCAAATCTAAAGATTGCAACAAAAATGCCAGACACGCAAATTTCTGCCATTATCTGTACTCACAATCGAGATAATTATTTGGGCGCTGCCATAGATAGCCTTTTATCTCAGGACTTTGCCACTGACTTTGAAGTGGTAGTGGTAGATAATCGCTCGGTTGATAATACCAAACAAGTCGTAGAAAGCCGACTGGATAATCCTCGTCTTAAGTATATTTACGAACCTAATATTGGTTTATCTGTAGCTCGTAATACTGGTGCTCAAGCTTCTTGCGGTGAAATATTGGCATATCTCGATGACGATGCTGTGGCAAGCGAGGGCTGGTTACAAGTTCTCTATTGTGCTTATCAAAGTAACCCAAAATTAGCAATTGCTGGTGGTAAAGTGACCTTATTGTGGCCGCCTAATACCAACCCTCCCCATTGGCTATCATCGGGATTAGCGGGTAATTTAGGAGCATACGATTTAGGCGATCGCGTTGTTTCTATCGAAAACCCTGGTTTGACTCCTAGAGGCTTGAATTATTCCATACGTCGCAGTTTCTTAGATGAAATTGGAGGTTTCGACATCAATCTCGGAAGAGTAGGTAAAAACTTACTTTCCAATGAGGAACTGCAAATGACCGAATTAGCCTTAGAAAAAGGTTGGGAAGTCGCTTATCTTCCCGATGCTTTGGTTGCTCATAATGTTTCTCCAGAGCGTCTCAAACGTTCCTGGTTTTTCAGTCGGGGTTGGTGGCAGGGTATAAGTGAATGTTATCGAGAACAACTCGCTGGTAGAGCCGGTGTAGGTCAGTTGCAACGTGGTAGCGAACGACTTATACGTGGTTTATATAAAGCATTAAAACATCATTCCGATCCTGCACAACGTTTTGATAATCTTGTTTATGCTTACGGTCAAATCGGTTATTTAAACAAAGTTATTCAGGGATTTATAAGGAGTAACGAGTAACGAGTAACGAGTAATAACTAATAACTAATAACTAATAACTAACGAGTAACGAGTAACGAGTAACGAGTAACGAGTAATAACTAATAACTAATAACTAATAACTAACAACTAATATATTATATGTCTTCTAAAATACCAGTTTCTGTTTTAATACCCGCTAAAAACGAAGAAGTGAATTTACCTGCTTGTCTAAAGAGCGTTGAAAGAGCAGATGAAGTTTTTGTTGTAGATTCTCAAAGTAGCGATAGAAGTGTCGAAATTTGTGAAAATTTTGGTGCAAAAGTCGTACAATTTAACTTTAACGGACGCTGGCCAAAAAAGAAAAATTGGTCTTTAGACAACCTACCGTTTCGTAATGAATGGGTATTAATAGTTGATTGTGATGAGCGTATAACTCCTGAATTATGGGATGAAATTGCCCAAGCAATTGAAAATCCAGAATACAGCGGTTATTATCTCAACCGCCGTGTATTTTTCCTAGGTAAATGGATTCGTCACGGTGGTAAATATCCCGATTGGAACCTGCGTTTATTCAAGCATAAAGAAGGTCGCTACGAAAACCTTAATACCGAAGATATTCCCAATACCGGCGATAACGAAGTTCACGAACATGTTGTTTTAAATAATAAAGTTGGATATCTGAAAAATGATATGCTTCATGAAGACTTTCGCGACCTTTACCATTGGTTAGCAAGACATAATCGTTATTCAAATTGGGAAGCTCGCGTTTACTATAATCTACTCACAGGAAAAGGCGAAGATGACACCATTGGTGCAAATTTGTTTGGTGATGCAGTACAACGCAAGCGCTTCTTGAAAAAAATCTGGGTAAGATTACCCTTCAAGCCATTTTTACGTTTTATATTGTTTTATTTCATTCAGCGGGGTTTCTTAGACGGCAAAGCCGGATATATTTACGGAAGACTTTTGAGTCAATACGAATATCAAATCGGTGTAAAACTTTACGAATTACGTAGTTGCGGCGGTAGTTTAAATACTACAAATAGCTTAGAAAATCCCCAATCTTCCATTTCTCAAAAAGTTAGCCAGTCTGTAACTTAATGGGGGGGATGGGGAGATGGAGACAAGGAAGGGGACAAGGAGACAAGG
>DESS01000082.1:0-1207 GCA_002361335.1 Richelia sp. UBA3308 | reverse complement strand
GTGTGGGAGGTGTGGGAGGTAGCTAAATGCTGCCAACCTGCAGTCTTTTAAACTCCCCCCTCTCCCCACACTTCACGAATTATGTCCAATGCCCCATGCCCCATGCCCCATGCCCTTTCGGCCCAATTCCCAATTCTAAATTCTAAATTCTAAATTCTAAATTCTAAATTCCCAATGCCCAATGCCGAACCTTTTGTAGATTTACGTAAATACGATCAATCTCATTTTGATCGAGGACGTGCCGGGTGGTATATATTATTCTGGTGGTTTGTACAAGCCATTACCTTTCCTCTTACTCTTCATAATATGAGTGGTATACGTTGCGTTTTGTTACGTCTTTTTGGCGCACGCATTGGTAAAGGTGTATTAATTCGACCTACTGCCCGTTTCACTTATCCTTGGAAAATAAGTATTGGTGACTATAGCTGGATTGGTGATGATGTAGTTTTATACAGTCTTGATGAAATTCACATCAATTCTCACTGCGTAATTTCACAGAAAAGTTATATTTGTACTGGTAGCCATGATATCAAAGACCCAGCCTTCGGTTTACAAACGGAAAAGGTTGTAATTGGTAACGGTGCTTGGATTGCTGCAGATTGCTTTGTGGGACCAGGAGTAACAATTGCAGCCAATGCTGTAGTGGGTGCCCGTAGTACGGTTTTTACTGATATGCCCGAGGGACAGGTTTGTTGGGGTACGCCTTGTCGTCCCCGATATGCGAGAAATCGGTGATCAAAGTTCTTAGTGCTAAACTAATCCAAATTTTTCTTGAATAAAGTAAGCACTCAACATCTTCATCAAGGTTACATCTAAAGAAGAGCGTTTGCTTTCGTCCATATTTGGTAATTGATCGAGCAAATCAATGATTGCTGCATGGTTATAAAAAGGTACCCTAGACATAAGGGAACTTCGCAGGGTATCTTGAACAAGTTCTTGTAATGGTTCATTGGGCTTGAAAGTCGAGGGGGGAGCCAGAAATGGATGTTTTTGGCGTTTATAGATTGTTTCAGTAATTAATGGCTTTGCTGCTTCTTTTAAGACATATTTTTCTGTCAAACCACGAATTTTTAGTGCCACTGGCATATTTCGCACTAATTCCACAACTTTGTGATCTAAAAAAGGTAGCCTTCCTTCAATGGAGTGTGCCATCTGCTACATAAAACCAGGACAAAGCCCGACATTACTTGACGTTTCAACGGGAGCA
>DESS01000066.1 GCA_002361335.1 Richelia sp. UBA3308 | reverse complement strand
CTCGCTATTGCCTGGAGCTACAGATACAGAGCCACTGAAAGAGGCTCAAAAACCAAGATTTTTCATCGTTTCATATCTTGCAGATGCCTAACCAACAAACTAATCAGCGACAAAAAATATTAATATTAACTGCAATCCCCACCAAAAACTTGCGCTTGGATAAGCAAATTAGGGAGATTCAAGAATCTATCCGGGGCGCTATAAGGCGAGATATGTTTGAAGTTGATATTAGAACAGCTGTACGAACCCAAGATATTCGTAGGGCGATCGCTGAAGAAAAACCCACAATTGTCCATTTTTGCGGACATGGTTTAGAAGATGGTAGTTTACTTTTAGAAGACGATGGAGGAAATCAAATAGCTGTTTCACCAGAGGGTTTGGCATCGCTGTTTGAGTTACACAAAGATTACGTAAGCTGTGTGCTGTTAAATGCTTGTCACTCTGTTAAATCTGCTGAGGCTATTAGCGAACATATTAATTATGTCATTGGCATGAACCAGAAGATTCAAGATAAATTAGCAATCAAGTTTGCTCAAGGTTTTTATGATGGTTTGGGTTACGAAAATTCTGAAAATCAAAATGTTTTTCAAAGAGCTTTTAAAGAAGGTTTAGTAGCAATTAAATTAGAAAACCCTTCTCAAGCTGAGATTCCAGCTATTAAAACAAGAATCAATTTGGAAAAGGATTCAGCATTAGCAATAGAAATTGCTAAGATTTTAGAAGAATTGGCAACACCACCAACCGGTGACAATATTCAAATGAGTGGTAATTCCTATGACCAAAGTACCTTTAAGCAAGTAGGGAAAGTTGAAGGAAACCAGGTTAATTTTTAGCAGCAAAAATCACATCTATCCTTTGTAATTTATGTTGATTATGGACAATGGTAGAATCCAAGAACTCCAATAATTCAGATAAATTCAACCTTGAAGCAACTGCCTGCGGACATAGTCAAGTAAATCAAGTTGGGAATATAACAGCAGAAACAGTAAATTTTGTTGCTGATAATCCACAGCTAGCTGGTAAACCCTTCCAAGCCCCACCCCTACCAAGTTACTATGTAGATCGTCCGGAATACAGCAAAGATTTAAAAAATCGTCTGCTCGCAGAGTCTCCAGATGTACGTACTTTAGTAGTTACTGCTATCCACGGTTTGGGTTCTATTGGTAAATCTACCTTAGCAACTGCTTTAGCTCATAATAAAGAAGTGCAAGCTCGCTTCAATGACGGTATTTTATGGGCAACATTAGGTCAACAACCCAATCTTTTATCCCTTCTGAGTGGATGGGTACAAGCATTGGGAGACTATAATTTTAAAGCTACTAGTGTAGAAGCTACTTCCACTCAATTACGTAGACTGCTTTATGACAAAGCTGTGCTGTTAGTGGTAGATGATGCTTGGAATCCAGAACACGCAAAAGTATTTAATGTTGGTGGAGCAAATTGTCAAGTTTTGGTAACAACCCGCGAAAGTGCGATCGCTAAAATTCTGGGAGCGAGCACCTATCCTCTCGATGTGATGAATCCTGAGCAAGCGATGGAACTACTGAGTAAGAAATTGGGGCGTGAGTTGACTGACACGGAAACTCAGGAGGCTCAAGCTTTTGCAAAAAAGGTTGGTTACCTACCTTTAGCATTGGAGTTAGCTGCTGCTCAAGTTGCTGGTGGTACTTCTTGGAAAGTTTTATTGCAGGATATGCGACAAGAGGTAGCCCGATTAAAAACATTAGATAACAAATCAGCTAGAGATACTACTGATGAAGCAAGCTTAAAAAAACTCAGCTTGCAAGCATCTTTAAATTTGAGCGTAGAGCGACTGGAAGAAAAAACCCGAGAAAATTTCATTTGGCTGGGAATTTTACCGGAGGATGTAAATATTACTCCGCAAATGACTGCAACGCTCTGGGATATGGATGATGAGCGGGATGCTGCGGATGATTTAAAATATTTGCAAGATAAAGCATTGTTATTATCTGGTGTTCCCTTAGCTGATGGAACACTAACTTATCGTTTGCATGACTTATTTCACGATTTGGCACGTAATTTGTTAACTGCTCCGGTAAAGCCGAAACGCAGAGGGAATCTACCAGGGTTAGGCATTACTTTACCTGATGCTCACGCCATATTCTTAGAAAAATACCGAAATTTAACCGATAATAATCTTTGGCATACTTTACCCAATGATGGTTATATTCATCAGCGTCTGGTTTGGCATTTGGAAAAAGCTCAAAAACTAGAAGAAATTCACAAATTATTGGCGGAAACATCAAAAGAAGGAGCTAATGGTTGGTACGAAGCCTGTGAGAAATTAGGACAAACTGCCAACTTTGTTACTGATGTTGCTCGTGCTTGGCAACTAGCAGAAGATGATAAAGAAAAGTACTTGCCCACAGACAATCTAAATACAGTCATTGCGACGATAGGAAGCAATCCCAAACCATTGGAAATTGGTAATGAATGCGTAAGTGCTAAAGTTAAGACGAACCTATCTCAAGTTATTGGCTTACAGTGTCGCTATGGTTTGATTACAGCATCTCTTAATAGTTTGGCAGCGAATCTACCAGTAGAATTGCTGATTGCCTTGGTTCAAAAAAATGTGTGGACTCCCGAACAAGCATTAGCTTATGCTTTGCAAAAACCGGAGCTAGAGCAGAAAGTTAAATCGATTGCTGAGTTAGTTAATTTTTTGCCACCTAACCTAGAAAAACTAGCACTCTCAGAGGCTTTGAGTGCAGCTCGTTCGATTCAAGATGAGTATTCTCGCGCCGATGCCCTAATAACTT
>DESS01000194.1 GCA_002361335.1 Richelia sp. UBA3308 | reverse complement strand
AACTAATAACTAACAACCAACAACTAACAACCAACAACTAACCACTAACCACTAACAACTAACAACTAACAACTAACAACTAACAAATAAAATGGATTATCGGGATGCAGGGGTTGATGTTGAAGCTGGAAGAGATTTTGTTAATCAAATTCGTAATTTAGTTCATAGCACTTTTAGAAAGGAAGTCATTGGTGGATTGGGTGGTTTTGGAGGTTGTTTTGAGTTACCCACCGGTTATCAACAACCTGTTTTAATTTCTGGCACTGATGGTGTTGGTACAAAATTGAAAATTGCCAATATTCTTAACTGTCACCATACTGTTGGTATCGATTTAGTGGCAATGTGTGTCAATGATGTGTTGACATCCGGTGCAGAACCTTTATTTTTTTTGGATTATTTAGCAACTGGTAAACTCGAACCAGAGCAGTTAACCCAAGTAGTTGCCGGTATCGCTTCTGGCTGCAAACAGGCAGGTTGCGCTTTATTAGGTGGAGAAACCGCCGAAATGCCCGGTTTTTATCAAGTCGGAGAATATGACTTGGCTGGCTTTTGTGTCGGAATTGTCGAAAAAAGTCAGATGCTTGATGGAAGTTTGATAAAACTAGGAGATGTCGCGATCGCTCTAGAAAGTTCTGGAGTACATAGCAATGGTTTTAGTTTAGTCAGAAAAATTGTCGCCGATAAAGGATTGAATTGGCAAGATACCCCCAATGTGTTTGGTGGTAAAACTTTAGGTGAGATTTTTCTCACTCCAACGCGCATTTATGTAAAACCAATATTAGCAGCGCAACAAGCTGGTTTGGAAATCCACGCCATGGCTCATATTACTGGTGGTGGATTACCAGAAAACTTACCCAGATGTTTGGGGGAAAACCAATCTATCAAAGTTGAAATCGAAAGCTGGATAATTTCACCCGTGTTTGAATGGTTAGCACAAGTCGGTTGTATTAATTCTCAAGCAATGTACAATACCTTCAATATGGGAATTGGTTTTGTTTTAATAGTTCCAGCAACACAAGCACAGCAGACGATTAGCTTCTTTCAATCCCACGATATTACAGCCTATGCCATTGGCGAAGTCATTTCTGGCTCTGGAGAATTGATTGGTTTGCCAGATTGAAGTTATAAATAATACGTATGTTTTTTGATGCTCCTATCTATTTTTTTTATAGGAAAGGTGCTTTATATTAAAGATGGGCAGTCCGGTAAAATTCATAAAACACCTACTATTGTCTCGTGATTATTACTTGGTAAATAATATTTATTTATTACATCTATCGACTTAGGTATGGGAAATACTCATGACCATAAACATTAAAATTTGCTAAGTTAGTCTTAATATATTGAAAAAGTTTGCTATAGACAGGCAAAAAGTTGATACGAAAACAAATCCGAAGCTTTAATGTTTTCCGGACTACAGGTGTGCCTAAGTGGAGTGTTAAGAATAAATAATTTTACTTGAGAAAAGGCTATGGTTATGGATATTGCATGCACTTGTGCTTCTAAAACACTTTTAAAAGAAGTATTTCAGAGTTTAAACGCACAAAGTTGTCCAAAGAATTATAACTTTCATATGCATACTGTATGTTCTGATGGTAAAATGCATCCTTCAGAATTAATGCAGCAAGCAATTAACGTTGGTTTAAAAGGACTTGCAATTACAGATCATCACACTACTAGTGGTTATCAAGCTGCTCAAAAATGGTTGGAAGATTGGAAGTATAGTAATCCGGGTATTGATACGCCTTATTTATGGAGTGGTATCGAAATTAACGCTAATTTGAAGAATGTGGAAGTTCACATTTTAGGTTATGCTTTTGAGCCACAACATCCTACTATACAACCTTATGTTCAGCGACAAGTAGTTACAGGTTGCGAATATGAAGCTGTAAATGTAATTGCTGCGATTCATGAAGCTGGGGGATTGGCAGTACTTGCTCATCCAGGGCGTTATAAAAAAACCTTTTTTGAGTTGATTCCTGCTGCTGCGGAATTAGGAATAGATGGTGTGGAAAGCTTTTATGCTTATAACAATCCCAAACCCTGGAAACCAAGTCCTATGCAATCGCAACAAGTACAGCAATTAGCTATTGAATATGAATTATATAGTACTTGTGGTACCGATAGTCACGGTTTAAGTCTACTTGAGCGATTATAAGTTGTTAGTTGTTAGTTGATAGTTGATAGTTGTTAGTTGTTACTTTTTACTCGTTACTCATTACTCGTTACTCTTTACTCGCTACTTGTTACTCGCTACTTGTTACTCGTTACTCTTTACTCGCTACTTTTTACTCGCTACTCGTTACTCGATAGTTGTTAGTTGTAGATTTTATTTATCCACTATCTACTATCAATTCTCAACTTTTAAGAAACACTTGCCGAAATCCTTGAAAAAAGGAGATTTTTATTGGCGAGTGTTTCTTTAATTTATAGCAATGGGATTTAATACTTATTATCTTGATATTTTGATTTTTGACTTTTAACAAGTGGCGTTTTTATGTTTGACAATCTCTGTAAATTCTTGGTTGAAAATTTTTCCGATGATTTCGCCACTTGGTTGTTAGGGCAACCAATCGCTTTAACTGAATTAAGCCCTAAAGAACTTTCTTTGGAACCAATTCGGGCTGATGCTCTTATTCTGAGACAATCTGAAGAACTCGTTCTTCACGTCGAATTCCAAACTCAACCGGATGTCAAAATTCCTTTTCGCATGGCGGATTATCGTTTACGGGGATATCGTCGTTTTCCCGATAAACGAATGCGTCAAGTGGTGATTTATCTCAAAAAAACTAATTCTGAAGAAGTTTACAAAACTACTTTTGAACTTGAAGAAACATTACATCGTTTTCAAGTCATCCGTCTTTGGGAGCAACCTACTGAAATTTTTCTGCAAACCCCCGGTTTATTCCCATTTGCAGTTTTAAGCAATACTGAGAATAAAATCAATACTTTGCACGAAGTCGCAACCCGAATTGATAATATCGGCGATCGCACAATCCAACAGGATGTAGCTGCATCTGCATTTATTCTGGCTGGGCTAGTATTAAAGCAAGAAGATATTCAACGTTTACTGAGGAGAGATATTATGCGCGAGTCAGTAACTTATCAATTATTAGTCGATGAAGGTAAAGCCGAAGGTAGAGCCGAAGGTAAAGCCGAAGGTACTCAAGAAGCTACTCGAACAATTGCTGTCAATCTGCTTAAAGAAGGACTTTCAATTGATTTAATCGCTAAAACTACTGGTTTAACCCTTGAAGAAGTACAGCAATTACAAACTAATCAAGCTGAAAACCAACACGAGTGAATACTGTTAAGTTATTTTCTTTTCGATTTTTATCAAATTTCCAGCGTCTTTGGTATGCGCTGGCTTTTTTTATAGCGCCCTAACTTTTTATTCCTGTAATATCAAGTCCGTCTAATTACTTACTATATAACTCGATTGAAAAGATGGCGCATATTCTACTACTCATTACTCATTACTCATTACTCCTTACTCATTACTCCTCACTCCTTACTCATTACTCCTTACTCATTACTCGTTACTCGTTACTCCTTACTCATTACTCCTTACTCATTACTCGTTACTCGTTACTCCTTAGTTGTTGATTGTTAATTGCATAAATTCTTGCCAAATTTGATTGGGAACCCAAATCTTATCTAAATCCTTTTTCGCTTCTTCATCACTGATACCGTAATTTAAACGCCGATAAAGATATATAAAAGCAGAAACCCGCTTATTCGCAGCACAATGAACAAAGATTTTTTTCTCAGCATTTGCTTTCATTACCTGAATAAATTCATGTAACTTATCCGGAGTAGGATTTTCCCAAATTACAGGTATATGAAAATATTGCATCCCCAAAGTTTCTACAATCTCTTTTTCATTCGGTATAGCATTAGAAGAATCTATTAATGCCAGATTTACAACCACTTGATATCCCGCTCTTTTTATATATGAAAACTCCTCTATAGATGGTTGTCCCGAGGTAGCAATGTTATCTGAAATTTTCAGGTAATTGTAAATATTTTCTAGACAATTATGAGACATTTTAATTTAAAAGTACTTTAGGAGGGAATTATTTTACAATAATATCTAAGTTTCCAACATTATTAGTAAATTGGGGGAGAGTAATAAAACCTATTATGGCAAATTGGCAGTTTTATAACTGATAACTGATAACGAATTAAATCCTAGATTCTGCTAAAGCTTGAAAATCGAACTTTCTCAGCATTTCTAAAAATGTGAAAACCGCTGGTACATGAAGGGTATTTGATGAAACTGCAATGCCAATAACTCTTGAAAGGGGCGTTGGTAAACTATATACTCCTACCTTTGCAGGAATTGGTAAAGCTGCTAAACGAGGAAGAATAGCCGCTGCTAATCCTTGATTAACCATACTCACAACAGTTGAATCTTCCTGAATATCGCTAACAGTATTTAAAAAAGGTGCTACCACCTTCAAATGTTCGTGAAGAATACCACCGCACGGTAAAGGAGGAAGCATGACTTGTTGATATGCAGCTAAGTCTTCCCAAGTAAGTTGAATATTGATTTTGGCATTCGGCGGTAATAAAACAATATATCCATCGCGTACAATTTCCCAAGCTTCAAATTCATCGCTAGTGGGTAGATAAGTAGTACCAATATCAGCCCGCCCTTCACGCAAACAATTTTCTATATCAAGATAGTGGGGACGCTCTACAATAGTTACACCAACTTCTGGAAATTGTTTGTGAAACCGAGAAATTGCTTTCGGTAATAAATGAGTTGCAACGCTACGAAAAGAAGCAATTCGGACATTACCACCACGTAAACCTTTATGTCTATTTGCTTCTTGTTGCATCATTTCTATATGTTGTAGCGCTAGACGAGCATAGTATAAAATTCGTTCTCCGGCTGGTGTTAATACGGCACCGTGTCGCCCTCTCACAAATAAAGGTACACCCAAATCTGTTTCTAGGGTAGCTATAGCATGACTAATCGCTGGCTGAGTCAGCTGTAATTCCAAAGCCGCCTCACTGAAGTTACCATAATCTGCCACTGCTACCACGGCTCGCAATTGAGAAAGTTTCATCAATGGATTGTGATATCTATAAACAGCTTTTATAAAAACTATACAAGCAGTTATTTGATTGTAGAGTTTGGATGATAGAAGATGATATAGCACAATTGAAAAGTCATCTTTATGGTAAGTAAATCTCATCACTTATCTCAAGTTAATATTTCTCGGATGATTGCTCCACTTAGTAGTCCAATTATGGCTGAATTTGTAGCGCAATTGAATTCAATTAATAAGTTAGCAGATGAAAGTCCGGGATTTATATGGCGTTTAAAAACAGAAGAGGGAAATGCCACAAATATTCGTGTTTATGATGATGAATTAATACTTTTTAATTTATCAGTTTGGGAATCAATGGATGCTTTAAAACAATTTGTTTATCGTAGTCAGCATGGAAAGGTAATGCGTAATAGGGAAAAGTGGTTTCATAAGTATGAAGGTATAAATATGGCTTTATGGTGGATTCCCATAGGACATATCCCAACAGTAGATGAAGCAAAAAAACGTTTACAATATCTCAATGATTATGGTGAAAGTGCTTATGCTTTTTCGTTACGCAAGCAGTTTTTACCTGTCCAAATAAAATAATAAATATGATTAAAATATCTACTTATCATCCCCAGTATCAAGTTCAAGTTGTAGAATTAATTTTGAAAATCCAGCAACAAGAGTTTG
The DNA here is from genome assembly GCA_002361335.1 of Richelia sp. UBA3308. Lineage (GTDB taxonomy): Bacteria > Cyanobacteriota > Cyanobacteriia > Cyanobacteriales > Nostocaceae > Rivularia. The sequence goes on along the minus strand of DESS01000194.1, from coordinate 2,875 downwards.
ATGTTTCTATAACTTTAGAAGACCAACCAGATTTATTAAATATTCCCAATTTTTATCAACAAGGTAACGGTAATTTCTGGGTAGCTTTAGATGGAGTAATGGTAATTGGTACTATTGCCGCAATTGATTTTGATAGCAAATATTTAGCACTGAGAAAAATGTTTGTAAATACTAATTATCGCGGTTATGGAATTGGTAAAAAGTTGCTGAATTCTCTTGTAAGTTGGGCTAAAAAGAGAAACGTGAAAGAAATATATTTGGGAACAATTGATAAATTTAAATTAGCTCATCAATTCTATGAGAAGAATGGTTTTGTACGAGTTAGTAAATCTGAATTACCTTCTAATTTTCCAATTATGTTAACAGATGATATATTTTATCGTTATCAAATTGAATAATAATGCTCTACCACTGGAAACGGATCGTAAAAATGATGTAATAGTTTTTTCCATTCTTGATATTCTTGCGATTGTCGAAACCCGATAGTATGAGCTTCTAAAGTTTCCCAACGTACCAGGAGAATATAACGATTTGAGACTTCAACACATTTTTGTAATTCATGGGATAAATATCCCGGCATTCCAGCAATGATTTTTGATGCACTTTTAAAAGCTGCTTCAAATTCAGTGCACATCTCTTCTTTTACATCCAAAATTGCAACTTCTAGAATCATTTCTTTATCTATAGATTGTTAAATCGCTAATGCTAAGAGTTTCAATGTTGAATTTATCACTTTAAGGTAATCAAAAAATGACAGAATTAACTTTGGTAATTGGTAATAAAAACTACTCATCTTGGTCACTTCGCCCTTGGTTGGCGATGAAACATAATGGTTTACAATTCAAAGAGATTCGCATTCCTCTTTATACCCCAGAATCAAAACCGAAACTTCATCAATACACTCCTTCTGGTAAAGTACCCGTTTTATTGCACGGTAGTCAAACTGTATGGGAATCCCTTGCGATTTTAGAATATTTAGCAGAAGAATTTCCGAATTTACATTGGTATCCAGAAGATAAAACTGCAAAAACTATGGCGCGCTGTATAAGCGCCGAAATGCATGGCGGTTTTCAAAAATTACGCGATAATATGCCCATGAATTGCCGTGGCAAACTACCAGGAAAAGGTATGGCGCAAGGCGTACAACAAGATATCGATCGCATTACAACAATTTGGCGGCAGTGTCGGCAAAAGTTTGGTGAGGGAGGCGATATGTTATTTGGTAAATTTACTATTGCCGATGCCATGTATGCCCCTGTGGTGATGCGGTTTGTTACTTATGGTGTGGAATTAGATAAAGTTTGTCAGGATTACATGGAGGCGATTTTAGAACTTCGGGCAATGCAGGAATGGTTAAAGGCTGCCCTAATGGAAGAGGAAGTAATTGAAAGAAGTGAGTTTTAGGCGTTGCCTACCTAGGTATGAATTTAAATGTAGAGACGTTATATATAACCTCGTTTTTGAATTCTTTGCAAACCAGTTTGTATCTGGTGATTTTGATATCCTTCTCGATTTTGAACAGGGTAAAGACTCTATAGTCATTGTAGGTAGTACTGATGTTTCTTATGATGCTTTCACTGGTTTACTATCAGTAGATGGTTCTGAAGTTGCGTCAGTTGCTACAGGTTTAGATGTTGATACTGTTGTTAGAGGCAATTCTACTGTAATCGCTTAATTCGTAAAAGGAAGAGCTGCGATAAACCGCTCACCCATGGGCTACGCGTAAGCCGCATCCTACGGATGAACAGCTTTGCTGCGGCTTACGCATATAGAATCAATCTTCTTTGATTGAAATATAGCCGCCACTGGTAATAGTGGCGGTTTTATTGTGTGAGAAAATCTAGAAATGATGCCTTATTGATAATTAGGACTTACGCAACACTCTTCAACTTCGCCAGAGTAAGTATTTTATTTCATGTAAAAGTTCTCAATTGGTATAACTTTTTCTTGCTATCAGAATATGGATATATTATTTACTTAAATAAGTAATAAATTAATTTTTCTAGGTCTATCACCAACAAAAGAACATTAATTTACAAAACCAACTAACACCATTTCTTTATAAAGATGCGCTCAATTAAGCCCATGAAGATGGGCTTTGTGATTGTAGCTCCAGCCTTCGAGGCTGAGAGACATTCAGCGCAGCCTCATACAAAATTGGTATAAGGATTAACCGATACTGTACAAACATTTCTAATTCCCCCACATTTTGATTTGTGGATTTGAAATAAAAAAACAAACAAAAAGAGAGCTAATATTTTGAATCAAGACAAACCGAAAATTCTTTTAAACGTGTACGAAATGGATGAATTAATTTACCAAAACGCTTTAGATAATTTAATATACCTACCCCGTGTAGGCGATTTTATCAGACTTGATTACCCCAATACCTTTCAATATAGAAAAGAACTTTGGTGTATGGAAGTTCAAGTAGAAAAAATTCTTTTCAGTGCATCAACTGCCGAAATCACAATCACAGCCGTTAAATCATAAGAAAATCTCGGTAGGGCGGGAAACTCAGAGTCTTTAGAGCTTAGAGGGAAGCGACACGGGGAGTAATTAGTGGCCGTGGCAAATTAAATTCGGGCTGCATCATGGTTGAACCTTTACCAGGAACCTGTATTCTTAAGAATAGGTGAAAACTCAGGAGCCGACCATCGCAATGGAAGGCTGTTCTCAACTCGAAAGCCCTTTTCTAAGTAAAAGCATAATAACCGTTCTGCTCCAGCATAGTTATTTATTTCGGCACCTTCCCAAATTACTTCTGCTGTACCTGTGAGATACAGTAAGTTACCTTTGTCAAAATCCACAAACAATAGTCCCGCTTTGGGATTAAGTTCCAAATTACCAAAGCTGAGCCACTCCGCGCACTAAA
>DESS01000154.1:11025-21096 GCA_002361335.1 Richelia sp. UBA3308 | reverse complement strand
AGTAACGAGTAACAAGTAACAACTAACAACTAACAAGTAACAACTAACAACTAACAACTAACAACTAACAACTAATAACTAATAACTAATAACTAATAAATGACAACCTTGCCACAATTATCGAATCTTTATCGTACTCAGTTGAAGAATGGGATAGTACTACTAGTTACGGAAAATTCTGCTGCTGATATTATTGCAACTCGAATATTTATCCGTGCTGGAAGTTGTTATGAAAATCCAAAAAAAGCGGGGTTGGCAAATTTACTCAGTGCTGTATTAACTAAGGGCTGTGATGGACTTTCAAGTTTGGAAATTGCTGAATCGGTAGAGTCTGTTGGGGCAAGTTTAAGTGCTGATACTGCAACAGATTACTTTGTTTTATCCTTGAAAACCGTTACAGCCGATTTTACTCATATTTTGGAATTGGCAACTCGAATATTGCGATCGCCAACTTTTCCAGAAGCTGAGGTAGAGTTGGAAAAGCGGATTGCTCTCCAAGATCTACGCTTACAAAAGGAACAGCCTTTTACTGTTGCATTTGAGCAACTACGACAAATTATGTACGAAAATCATCCCTATGCATCGTCGGGTAGTGGTGATGAAAATACTATCAGCTGTTTAACTCGTGAAGATTTGGTAAGCTATTATCATTCGTTTTTTCGTCCAGATAACATAGTTATTAGTATTGCCGGTCGTATTTCATCTGAGAATGCAACACAACAGATAGAAAAGCTGTTTGGCGATTGGCAAGTTTGTGCAGATAAAACACTGCCAGTAATAAAAGCCTCATTTCCTCAAACAAAACCCCAACAAGTAATTACCCCCCAAGCAACACAGCAATCAATAATTATGTTGGGTTATTTAAGTGCTTCAGTACATTCTGCCGACTACGCTGCTTTAAAATTGCTATCTACTTATTTAGGAAATGGGCTTTCCAGCCGCTTATTTGTGGAATTGCGAGAAAAGCTTGGCTTAGCTTACGATGTGTCAGCCTTTTACCCTACAAGACAGTTTTGCAGTTCTTTTGTCGTATATATGGGTACCGCGCCAGAAAATACAACCACTGCTTTAAAAGGATTGCGAACAGAAGTTGATTTACTTACTACTTGTAAATTAGAAGAAAGCGCCTTAGAAGCCGCAAAAAACAAAATATTAGGACAATACGCCTTAGGTAAGCAAACCAACGGACAAATTGCTCAGATATACGGTTGGTATGAAATATTAGGATTGGGAATTGCCTTCGATCAAAAATTTCAACAAAATATTGCAGCATTAACCAGTGTAGACACTATTACAACAGCTCGCCAATATCTAAAGGAACCATTTGTGTCTGTAATCGGTCAAGAAGAAGCGATTAACCGTATAATTGCGTAACCGCACTTAGATAGCATTTACTTAGCATCAATTGCTAGCGCTTTGCAGCTTTTTTAAGCATTTACACTGCTGTTACAATTTAATTTTATACTGGTTAATAATAGTGTAATTGTAAGAGACTTGCCGGGGGCAAAAAACCATGATTGGTAGTAGAAAACTGAGTATTATCAAATACTTACGCTCTCTCGTATCCTTTCGCTTGTTTCCGAGAAATAAGTTGTACTGGTTGCTTCTACTTTCCTCCACTCCTGTGCTATTGGGTTCCGAAGCTGGAGTATCAATTGCAGCATCGCAACAAAAAATTGCTCAAGTAGTTGTAGGGGCTTCCGTGAATCGTCCTACCCTTAAATTAGGTAGCAAAGGAGTACCTGTAAGAGAATTACAAGGTGCTTTAAAACTTTTAGGTTTTTACGGAGGTGAAGTAAATGGTATTTTCACCCAAGCAACTCAAAAAGCTGTTTCGGCTTTCCAGCAAGCAGCAGGTTTAAAAGTAGATGGGATTGTAGATAGGAGTACTTGGCAAAGCCTGTTTCCCACCGCAACCACATCAACAGAAGCAACTCGTAATTCTGCACCACCTCCTTCTATTGATAGCTTCCCCATGCCTACAGAATCCTTTGGTACCGTTAGGGTGGTGAATAATTCTACACAGCAACAAAGGACAACACCTGCTGTAAATAGTCCAGTTAAGATTAGGAATCAGGCTCCAGAACCGAAACCTGCAACGCCAGCTAAAAAGAATCCCCAACCAACAGCCACAAAACCAAAACCTCGTAAGCCAAAACCTGCACAAAAACAAGCTGCGAGAACACGTACTCGTTCAACAAGTACATCTACCAGAAGAAAAACTCCTGGAATTCAGTATACCGCAGCAGGATTACCAATTTTACGTCCGGGAATGCGAGGTTCTCAAGTTGTTAAATTACAAGAAAAATTATCTAATCTTGGTTTCTTAAAAACTGGTGTTGATGGTGATTTTGGTCCTTTAACAGAAAAAGCTGTAAAAGCATTTCAGAAGAGTAAGGGTTTAGAAGCTGATGGCGTTGTCGGAGGTGCGACTTGGAATCTTTTAAATAAACGATAAGGTTAATAAATTGATAATAAGTTAATATTCCATTTTTTTAGGGTGTGTTGGCCGCAGGGCTAACGCACCATTTTTGTTTTTTTAGGTACCCCTGCCACATCAAAGTAGGAATCAACCACGATTTATTCGATCACTTATTCAGGGTTACGTTGATCAATTTTTATCTCATCTTTAATTGCTCGTAGTTGTTCGATATCAGGGTAATCCTATTTTATAAGTGATGTGAAATACTTAGTTTATAATTAGGCAATAAATCGAACATCTAAACGCTATAATTTTCCGTAATTCGTAACAATAAATAACATAATTTTGGTTAATTGAGAAGTTTCTCATTTATAATTGAGAATCTTTTCATTAAGCTCACGAAATTACGTTGTTTTTTGGACGTATTCTAAGTCACTTTAAAACAAAAAAATTTTTTATGTATAATCTACAAGGGTGTGTGTTTGCTAATTTGATTATTAACTAGAGTAACTAGTCAGGGCACTAAGCATAAATTAAAATCATAGCTAAACTACCGAGAGAATTAATTGTAAATCTATAATTATAGGGATTTTATTTTCTTATCCCTGGGGTTAATCCTCCAAATCCTTTAGTTGAACTGGTTTCTAAGCCAAAACCGCACTATATGTTACAATTTACAAGTCGCAACGCGAGAAAAAGATTTTGGTAGGTGTAACAACAACTGGATGCTTAGTTGGTAGTATACCATTAGGTGCTACTTTGTAATTTTTATTAACTACTTCTATTACTTTAGTGCGTGAAAGTTGAACCTTTTTATTACTATCATACCACCCAATGCGAGAGAGAAAATGCCAAAATTTTTCCATATCAATCACTTTAGTGGGAAGCACTTGATTTCCTTTATCCTTCCAAATGTTAGTAATACCCAGTTGATTTCCTGTATCCTTCCAAATCTGCTGTTGCACACTAAAACCAAAACGTTCATTTGAATTATCAACCCAAAGCAGGTCTATTTTTTTTAGGTCAAGACAGGAAAATTTCTCTATGTCTTCGATACGGAGAGAACCTTCTTCTTCTCTATTAGCTATATAGAGCATAAGCTCATAGGTTTTTCTATCAGCTTCTTCCCATTTTTTGTTCGCTAATAAGTTGTTAAGTTCATCTAAATAGTGTTTTTTTAAAAATTCCTTAACCTGGCTCTTGAGACTTTTATATCCAGCTATTGTTAGTAGATTGATAAATCCTCGATAAACAGATTCAATATCTTTCGCTGTGATAAGTTGTTTATTTTTTGTAAAGGGGTTAGTTTGTTCTGGATAGTTATTAATAATTTTAAGTGCTGATTTATAAGATTCGATAGCCTGATTTTGTTCTTCTTTTTGTGCTAGTAAATCACCTTTACTTTTGTGATACAAAAATTTAATTTGTAAGACTTGATGAGAATTATTATTCACCGTTTCTAAAATATTCAAACTTTCGTTAATTTTATTCTCTGCCTCATTTAATTTCCCATCTCCCTGAAGTTTTTGAGATATATAAATCTTAAGCATTGCTCTTCTTAAATCATGATTTGTAATTTTAGTAGCTAAAACTATTTTAGAAGCTAAAACTATTTGTTCCATAGTCTGAGTTGCTGCTGGTGATTTATATTTTTGATCAACTTCTCCGTTTAAATAGGATAATTGTGATATTAATGTAGAAATTTCTAGTCTTTCTTTAATATCTTTACCTGCCCAATTTATAGAAATAACTGCACCCAATAAAGTTACGGCTAAAAAAATAGTCCCATTCCGAATCCGCTGCTTAGCTTTCCGATTCGCTTCACTCAATACCCGATTTCTCTTTTCTACAGCTTCCTTGTCCTTCCTCTCCCTCTCCAACTGCGCTGCTTTTTGTTCAACAGAAATTTTCTCCTGAATTTCTTTCTCTCTACTAGCAGCTAAAAACTGTTTATCTTGATAACTTAAATTTTTATCTTTCGCCCATTCCTCAGCATCTACTAAAGCTTTTCCCCGCAACAATCGAGATTCATCCTTACATCCAGAAGCAACCCAAAATTTAAAATTTTCTGAATAGGGACGTAAATTCTTTAATTCATTTTCAACCCAATTCTCATTAAAAACTTCTTTATATATAGGGTTATAAATTCTTAATTTACCTTCTCGTCTCTCAACTAATCCCGAAAGCAGTAATTCACTTTGTTCGATAGTATTATCTGCTGTAATTTCAGATTGCTCCTCCGAACACCAAACTTGCTTATATAACTCCAATAAATACCCAGTACGTTCCTCATTCCTGAAAATTCTAGCTCGAATAGTTCTTAAATGTTCTGGTTCATCTTGGGATTCCCAATTTTCAATTATTCGCGATCGCACAACTTGCTCAACAGTGCGGGGATTTTCTTTCTGGGTTTCTTCTACCATAAACTGACACAATTTTTGCGTCAGAAATGGTTGTCCTCCCGTCCAATTTAAAATTTCTTTTATTACCGCTTGGGAATCACTAAATTTTACTCTTAAACCCTTTTCTAACGGTTCAACTTCATCGAATTGAAAACCCTTGAGAGAAATTGCTTTACCAATATTAAACGGAGTGCGTTGTTTATCTTGAATTAAATTACTGGGTGAAGCGACTCCCAACAAACAAAATGTCAAACGGTTATATTCGGGATTATCAACACGCTGGTTATAACAGGAACGAATAAAAGCGAAAAAATCATCAGTGGGGAAGTTTAGACTGAGAACACTATCAATTTCATCAATAAAAATGACAATATTTTCTTTAATTTGCACAAGTAGTATTTCTTCCAAAAACTTGCGAAATCTTGTGACAAGAGAATTTAATCGATTTTCTTGCCACCAATCTCCAAAATCTACATCCAAATCAAAAATATCAATCAGCGAATCAATCAAATCCGCATACCATTGCTCTGGTGGGACATTTTGAATACCCCCCGCCGAAAGATCGATCGCAGCACATTCCACACCATTTTCCCTCAAACGGCGCATTGTTTGTACTCGCAAACTCGATTTACCGCTTTGACGAGAATTCAATACATAACAAAACTTTTGCGATCGCAATCCATCATACAACTCGCTATCGGCATCTCGCGTTACATAGGTGCTGGCATTTTCCGGTAGACTTCCAGAGAAAATATATTGGTCAACCATAATTTACACCAACTCCAAAAACTCAGCGTACCTCCGCGTTAACCTTTGCCCTCCTCTGCGTTTAAAAAATAAAAATTCATATTAAACCAAATGCTCCAAAAAATACCGACGATACAAATCGTAGCTAGGAACACAATCATTCCCTAAAAGCTTCACCAATCCGATGCTATGTAGTTTAAACCCAACTTCCGTATCAAGTCGCACAGGTTTATTTGCTGTAACAACTTTTTTATAAGCTGACTCCAACTGAGGATTATGTTGTAAATTCCATAATTGTTCCCGCAGATGGTTGCTGAAAATTCCCTCTTCTGTTGATGCTAAATTTAAAAGTTGCTCTAGATTTATTTGTTGAGTTGCGAGATTGGCGATCGCACTCTCAACCAGATAAGGATGTCCCCCTACCAACTCCATTAACTTATTTAAACCTTCTTCTCCCAACTGACAATTCTTATCGTAGCGCTTGGCAATAGTTTTTACTTGTTCTAAATTAAACTCAGGTAAATCAATTGCTATCCCAACATTAAAAGGTGAGTGATTGATATCTAAAGAAGGATAAGCTTCCGTAGAATGAACTACCACTAACCGCAGTTTCTGCCAAATTTTACCAATCCTGTCTCCTTGTTTAGCAGATTCATACCACCCCCGCAGCAGCAAGCAGAATTGAGGGAAAATATCGGGATATTCAAACAGTCGCTCAAAATTATCGATCGCAAAAACTAAAGGTTTATCGGTAACAGATAATAAGTATTTTTGAAAATAACGAGTACAGTTTTTATTCAGCCCATAAATATCTTTCCAATATTTATCCAGTTGGAGTTCCAATTCCAGACTGTCAGAAACATCAGCACACAACCACTGCAAAAATGTTTTCAAATCAGCAAGAATATTTATATCGGTAAGTTTTAAATCTAATTTCGCGATTTGATAACCCTGCTGTCTGGAATAGTTGAGCAATTTTTCCAAAAGTAAAGTTTTTCCCATTTTTTGCGCTGCTTTGATGCGAATTAGCGCACCGGGTTGTAAAATTGCTTCATAACATTTTTTTTCAATGCTTGGGCGTTCAATATATATGTTCGTCCTGTCTTGTGGTGACAAACTTCCTGAAGCAGTTGTTGAACAAAGTTGAGATTGTGAACTTGAGTGTAAATTTGATTGTAAATTTGATTGTAAATTATCTGCTCTCATAAGTCTGGGTATTTGTTCTTGGGGTATCCCTGCCACCCGAATCAAACTACAACCTAGTTGATAAGCAAACTGATAATCTTTACCCGCTGCAAGGGCATCGTAAAAACCTACTGCAAACTCAATAGCTGCTTTATCCCCGATTGCTTGACTCATTCCCACCACATAATCAATATACCGGGATATCTCCTTTGCCTGATATTGTGAATAACAAGCATTAAGTACAACACACTCAATGCGATCGCGAAATAATTGAAATAATCCACTAAGAGCTTTTGCATCAACTAACTTAATTTGACCAGATTCATCCTCAAAAGCCAAACCATCTTCCACCGAGCCATGCCCACAAAAGTGAATAATCTGTGGTTCATATTCTAAAATTGCTCTGTGTATATCCCTGTAGCGTACAGCTTCTGCAACTGATATTGAATAAAGCTCCCGCTTCTTTGCTCGCTTCAAACCCTCCTTAATTTCCCGCATTTCCTCATCTAAACGCAGTAAACTAGTACCTCTGGGATTCGCTGATAAAAGCAAAATTTTTCGAGTTTGATTAATTATACCCATGAGCAACCGAAATCTCTTGATGGTAAAGAGCTAAAAATAAATAATGATTAAAAATTTGATACAACATTACTATGTCGTTTTCTTAATTAAAAAGCAATATGAAGTTTATATTACTTTGTATGAAAAACACCAAATTTCCAAAGAAATAATTGTATAAAAATTGTTCGCCATATAACCAAAAACCAGATCGAGACGTAAAACGTTACTTCTCTACATAACAATTCACATTGCGATTAAATAGCCTTATATTTAACCACTTCACCAAATTTAAGTTCGCAACTACAACCCACAATAAGATAATATATATACCAAAAAAAATAAGGTATCATTAGATGCCATTACTTGGAAAACGACAACCTTCACCTTCTACCATAACTAGATACAAGTTTTTTGTGAATTACCTTCCAAACAAATCAATAATTTTCTTACACAAAGCCTATGATGCATTTTCTATTAACTTGGCTTGGCGCTGCGGTGTCATTGCTAATTACCGCTCATATTGTTCCTGGATTCATTATTCAAAACTTTGTTGCAGCCTTAATTGCAGCCATTGCCGTTGGACTAGTTAATGCTTTTATCAGACCTATTCTAAGCATTTTAACATTCCCTATAACCTTACTTACCTTTGGATTATTTATGTTTGTGATCAACGGATTTACCCTTTGGTTAGCAAGTATTTTTACTCCCGGTTATGGTTTTATAATAAATGGACCTTTACCAGCTTTATTTGGTTCGATAGTGCTAGCAATAGTTTCTAGCGTGATTAACTATTTCTTGAGAGCAGTCGATTGAAAACTTATGATTTCTAAGTTAACTACATTTTTCATCAGTGAGGAATTATTACGAGTGCAATAACAAACAGAATTCAAAAACCCGGCTTCTGACAAAACCGGGTTTTTTATATTTATAGTCTTGTGTTAACGTCTTATATTCGCCTTCGCAATGCAAATCAATAGAACCTTCTCGGGTGCATCTTGGGAATCTACCGTAGGTTACTGTCGCGCTATCAAAGCCGGAAATCATATTTATGTATCGGGCACCGCACCAGTAGCAGAAGACGGTAGCGTTTTTGCTCCCGGTGATGCTTACGCTCAAGCCAAACGTTGTTTTCAAATCATCGAAAAAGCTTTGCAAGATTTAGGTACAGACAAAAAATCTATAACTAGAACAAGAATGTACGTCACAGACATCTCTCGCTGGGCAGAATTTGGCAAAGCACATCAAGAATTTTTTGCAGAAAACCCTCCCGCTTCCACAATGGTGGAAGTTAAATCACTTGTAGATTCGGCAATGTTGATTGAAGTTGAGGTGGATGCTGTTTGTTTTAACTAATTCGTTGTTAAACCAAACCATTGTAGAGACGTAATATATTACGTCTCTACATCATATATTACGTCTCTACATCATTAATTAGTACTATGTTTAGTATTATACCTAACTCTAGTTCCTGCCCAGAGTAATTTTTCTCGCAGAGTCTTAAAGTACGAATAGTTTTCCCGTAAGATAATGAACTTTGATCGACATTCTGCCATACGTACATCTACGCGGTGTCCGGGCCATATAGAAGTAGCTAAAACGCCATCAGTCCACAATTTAGTACTTAAATCAAAATCTCCTAAAGGCCAAATGCTAACTACCGAACCCGCCGGTAAAACAATTGGACGACTCGAAAGACTCATGGGACAAATAGGGGTGATGGTAATCGCTTCCATACCATCATGCATAATAGGACCGTTAGCAGAAACCGTATAACCTGTAGAACCCGTAGGAGTAGAAATAACTAACCCGTCACCCTGATATTGGTCAACCACCTCATTATCAATTTCCATTTCCAAAATTGATGTTATCATGCGGTCTGCCGAAGCGGGTTTTACACACATTTCGTTCAAAGCAAAGTAGGTTTCGGTTATTGGTTCCAAATTAGAACCATGTCCCTCATACACTGCTGCTTGCAACATCATCCGCCGCTGTACGGCATAACGATCTTCTAAGAGTCTACTCCATACCTGTTCGGTATCCTGAAACTCTTCTACCGACTCAGTTAAAAATCCTAAATGACCACCCACATTTACGGCCAAAATCGGAACACCAGCAGAAGCTAAATGTCTTGCACCAGTTAGAACAGTGCCATCACCACCAAGTACTATAGCTAGGTCAATTTGTTGAGTTGTGGAAGCTAGAAAAACCGGGTATGGATTATCTTTCGGACCACTAGGACCTATTAATACATGGCATTTACGATGTTCTAACTGGCTGGCACAAATTTCAGCCCAGCGTTTGCTTTGGGGGTCTCGCGCCTTATAGGCAATAATTACTTGCTTAAGATCCACAAGGTTACCATTTTAGCAGATTAAACTGTTCCATATCAACAGTATCGCGATTTCGATAAATTGCCAGTACGATCGCCAAACCAACTGCTGCTTCAGCCGCCGCTACGGTAATTACAAATACTGTGAAAACTTGACCTTTGATTAATGTCGAATCCAAAAAGTTAGAAAAAGCCATTAAGTTCAAATTAACCGCATTTAACAACAGTTCAATGGACATTAATACCCGTACTGCATTACGACTGGTAACAATACCGTAAATACCGATACAGAACAAAGCGGCTGCTAGTAATAAAAAGTACTGAAGTTGCATTTTTAGTTGTTAGTTGTTAGTGGTTAGTGGTTAGTTGGAGCGTTGTTAGTTGGAGCGTTGTTAGTGCTTTGCGGTGTAATCAGTGTAATCCAT
>DESS01000154.1:2135-10975 GCA_002361335.1 Richelia sp. UBA3308 | reverse complement strand
AATCCATCTAATCCGTGATAGTTGTTAGTGGTTAGTTGTTCGTTAACTACTGTTCGTCGCTTGTAGCCGACAGTAATTCTCTCGGACGTTCAGGCAATTCTAAAACAGTTTGTGGTAGTTGATCTGAAGTTGCTTGGGGAGGTATATATTCCCGGCGAGCCAAAATAATTGCTCCTACCATCGCCATCAATAATAAAACAGAAGCGAGCTCAAAAGGTAACAAAAAGTCAGTAAAGAAATGCTCACCAATTAAAACAATAGAGTTATCAACAGGAATCCCAGTTGAATTACTCCAAGGTGTTGCCAGAACCATTGTGCTTAACAGAACAAATAATCCTAAGCTAACCAATCCTGTTAACGCTTTTCTAATCCAAGCGTTTGGAAAAGGTACAAAATCTTCTTGCTTGTTTACCAACATAATGGCAAACAAAATTAACACGTTTACTGCTCCAACATAAACTAGTAATTGGGCTGCTGCGACAAAGTCCGCATTCAGTAGCAGGTATAATCCTGCAATACTTACGAATACGCCCCCCAGCATAAAAGCAGAGTAAACAATATTATTAAACAGCACAACTCCTAAGGCGGCCCCGATCATCATCGCAGCCAGCATGGCAAAGGAAACTATCTGTACTCCATCAGCTAAATTCACTTCTTTTGTCCTTCGTTATTAGTTGTTAGTGGTTAGTTATTAGTTATTAGTTGTTAGTTATTAGTTGTTAGTTATTAGTTGTTAGTTGCTAGATTCAATTCATAACTCCTAACTCATAATTCCTAACTTATAACTCCTAACTTATAACTCCTAAATTTTCTTTGAGACGTAGCAATGCTACGTCTCTACAACAAATAATTCCTAACCTTTAACATTTTCTTTTTCTTTTTCTATTAAATCTTCTGGGAAAGCACCTGCACGGGGTGCATCGGCTGGAACATCATGAGGATCCATTACGCCTTCGGGAAGGTAAACTAATTCCCGTAATGGTGTTACCATTGGGTCATTTGTAACTTTATAAGGTAGACGACCAAGAGCAACGCTATCATAATTCAACTCGTGACGGTCATAGGTAGAAAGCTCGTAGTCTTCTGTCATTGATAGACAGTTTGTTGGACAATACTCTACACAATTACCGCAGAATATACAAACTCCGAAATCAATACTGTAGTGATTGAGCTTTTTCTTTTTGCTGGCTTTATTAAATTCCCAGTCCACTACAGGTAAATTAATCGGACAAACTCGAACGCAAACCTCACAAGCAATACACTTATCAAACTCGAAATGGATTCTACCGCGAAAACGTTCGCTAGGAATTAATTTCTCGTAAGGATACTGTACTGTAACGGGACGGCGCTGCATATGGTCAAAAGTAACAGCTAAACCTTGACCAATATAACGAGTCGCTTCCAAGGTTTCTTTACCGTAATCAACAACTTGCTTGAGGAATTTCAACATTGTGTCTCTCTCTCCTTAAATTTTGGATTTTGGATTTTAGATCTTAGATTTTAGATTGTAGATTTTAGATTGTAGATTTTACAACTAATCCAAAATGTCAAAACCAATTTTAAATAGTGGATTTAATCATTCATTTATCCAAAATATAAAATTGGTTTACCCATTAAAACAAACCTAGCTAACTAATTTTAGTTTTAGATTTTAGATTCAAGAATTAATCCAAAATCCAAAATCTAAAATCTAAAATAGATTCATCCACCAAAGGCGACGGGAAAAGCTAATTTTAATGCTGCGGTTAACAGTAAATTAACTAAACCGATGGGCAATAAAAATTTCCAACCTAAATCTAATAGTTGGTCAATACGAACTCTGGGTACAGTCCAACGCAACAAAATTGCTAGAAATACCAAGAAATATGCTTTGAGTACGGTCATTGTAATGCCTAAGGAGGCAGTGACAATCTGTAATATCGGATTAGCTTCACTAACTCCCAACAAACCAGCAATTAAGTTGATGGGAATTGGAAAATCCCAACCACCAAGATATAAAACAGATACCAGTAAAGCAGATAATACTAAATTTACATAGGAACTCAAGTAAAACAAAGCGAACTTCATGCCAGAATATTCGGTTTGATAACCTGCTACCAGTTCCTCTTCTGCTTCTGGTAAGTCAAAAGGCATACGTTCACATTCTGCCAGGGCTGATATCCAAAAGATCACGAAACCTGCTGGTTGTCGCCAAACGTTCCAACCCAAAATGCCGTAACCTGATTGTTGATTGACAATATCAATGGTACTAAGGCTGTTGGACATCATGGCGATCGCTAATACAGCTAAGGCCAAGGGAATTTCATAACTAATAGATTGTGCTGCGGCACGCAACCCCCCTAAGAGAGAGTATTTATTATTTGATGCATAACCAGCCATCAATAAACCAATGGGCTGAATAGAAGAAAGAGCAATCCATAGGAAAACTCCCATACCCACATTGGTGATTAATAAATTCTGTCCAAAAGGTACAATTAAATAAGACAGAAATACCGGCAGCACAACAATAATCGGACCGAGGGTAAACAAAAACGCGTCGGACTTGGCCGGTACAATATCTTCCTTAAAGACCAATTTTAAACCATCAGCTACTGGCGCAAGCAAACCCAAAGGTCCGATAAATTCTGGGCCAATCCGCTGCTGGGCTGCTGCTGAAATTTTTCGCTCTTGCCAAACACACACCAACACCCCTACCGTCGCACCAATGAGCATCAAACCCATCGGCAAGGGCATCCAAATGGCTTTAGCTGTACCCGCAGGTAGTCCCAAATCCATCAAGCTTTGAATAAAAGTTCCTTGTAGATCAATTCCTGAATTCATCTTTAATACTCTTGAAGTTAACTGCACCTTGCGGTTTTGGCGGTATTAATCCACTTTTGGGAGAATAACAATGCCTTGTTTACTGCTCCGAAAAACTTATCCAAACTTCATTAAACATCGTTAACATCGGTAAGGTGTTTTCTTCCTGTTTCAACCAAGGGAGTCGGCTCCTTCTTGTCCACAGGCCTATAAGTAATCGGTCGAGCCGACCTTACTAATATCTACACTTATTAATAACTGTAAAGTAACCCAACGATTTCTTTACCTAAAAAAGGCAAAATTTAAGATTTTTTGCAGTCGGGTAGG
Organism: Richelia sp. UBA3308; assembly: GCA_002361335.1. Taxonomy (GTDB): domain Bacteria; phylum Cyanobacteriota; class Cyanobacteriia; order Cyanobacteriales; family Nostocaceae; genus Rivularia. The sequence continues at coordinate 7,849 of DESS01000154.1, read as the reverse complement.
TCGGAAGCATTGCTGCTCCTTTCCCCCCTAAGAACTGGACGTGCAAGTTTCCAAGCATCCTAGCTCAAGCAAATCACTCTTTTTGGTAATGTACCTTATGATGGCAGAATTGGTGTAGCCACAGGAGATTTTTGATTTCGTCTTTTCCACCTTGACATCTTGGTATAATATGATGTAAGTGGAGTGGTTCGTCATTGAATAATGATTCCCCACAAATCGGACATTTGTACTCTTGTTTCTTGGCTACCTTCTGTTTTGTTTTGTTGAATTTTTCTGATTCGGATTTATCCTTCTTTCTTTGTCTTTCTTCCCAGTAATCCTTTAGCTCAGGATTGTCTGGAGAGTATTTTTTCACTATAAAAGCGTGTCTTTTGATTCCGAACCAGCTAAATTTCAGCATGTGAGCGCCTGATTCTTTATCCCCAAACACCCATTTATCCTTGGATCTTTGGAGATTAAGTCTTCCCCAGTACTTCGCCCTTGTCGCCAATTTTGATTACCAACTAGTTCTTGTACCAGTTTGCTCCTATGAAGAGGAGATAAAGCTAGTTTTTTATCTACTCCGGAAGTTTTCTTCCCTTTATTAATTTGTGCTGCTTTTCTAACGGAAACCAGCGTGTTGGAAAAACTCCGAAGCATCAATCGTTGGAGATTGCGAACTTTGTCCCAGTTACCATCTTGAGTTGCTTTAAATATACGCTTTCTAAGGTTCCTTACTGTTCTATTCGCACTTCGCCAATTGACGTTGTGCCAATCGAAAGTACTTTTGGTTACGTTTACAGTTGCCTGCATCTAACTTTTCCCATAAAGTTTCAGGTTTTAGAATTTGTTAGTTTAAAACTGATTCACCAAACCAAAGTCAGCACTCTTTCAAGTTGGGTATATTCCCTATTCGCCCAGTTATCAGGGATATTCCTGTTTCTTTGGCATCCTCTCTCCTCTCAGGAATTCCGTTTGCCTTGCAGCTTACCTACTTAGTCATATTTGATTAAGACCTGATAGGAGTTACCCCGTTCCACACTTAAGAGATGCGATGTTTTTAGGTTCTTGCTTTACTCCGGAGGGCATTTTGGTAGCCTGGATAAGCGTGGTAATTCGTGCCTATCCCCTTTAAATCCTTAGAAGAATGAACGATTCCTTTACCCCCGTACTACCCCTAGTCAACTTTATCGGGGAAGTCTAAGGTTCACGAAGCATCCTACACTAGATACCATGAACATCTTGCCCTAGCCCAATCCTTCTATACAGTTGACTTGTTTTCGGAATTAGACACTTAACCCTCTAGCTGTGAAACATCTTAGTTACCTATGATGCTCCTTCGGGCGGGTACTGTCTCGGCTACTAGACAGAAGTCTGAGGACTTACTCCTAATGTGCGACTTCGGTTCGCACATTACCATGCCTAGTATATCGCTCAAAGGCTTGCTGTTCTCTCACTCCGGTGAGAGGTTCTACTTATCTTATAGATAAACATTCCCCGCTATTGTCTTGGGGGAGATGGGGAGAAAGAGGATGGGGGGATGGGGGGAAATTTTTCTATCTTATTCCCCTTCCTTATCCCCTTCCATGTCCCTTGAACCTTATTTAACCGCGTTCTGTTATGTGCAGGTATTCAACGTTGTGGCGACCGTTGTAAACCTGAGTGGGACGGAAAATTCGGTTTTCTGTAAGCTGTTCTTTCCAATGTGCTAACCAACCAGCAACACGAGCCATGGCAAATACTGGTGTAAAAAAGTCTGTAGAAATACCTAATTTTCTATACACTAAGCCCGAGTAAAAGTCAACATTAGGATAAATTCCTTTATGACCGAGTTTTTCCTCTACGATTTTTTCCATTTCTTGGGCTATGTCATAGTACTTGTCATGCCCAAATTTAGCAAATAGTTCTTCTGCTAAGTTTTGTAAAATTTTCGCGCGTGGGTCTTTTACTTTGTAGACACGATGACCAAAACCCATTATCTTAGCTTTACGCTCAATGCAATCCAAAACGTAAGCGCGGACGTTTTCTACAGAACCAATTTGTTCTAACATGCGAATAACTTCTTCATTAGCACCACCATGTAAAGGTCCTCCTAATGTCCCTACTGCACTTGCAACTACTGCGTAAGGATCGGTAAGAGTAGAAGCTGTCACCCTAGCGCTGAAGGTGGAAGCATTCATGGTGTGTTCAGCATGAAGTATCAAGCAGGTATCAAATATCCGTGCTGCGAGAGGATCTGGTTTTTCCTCATGGAGCATGTATAAAAAGTTGGCGGCGTAGTCTAACTCATCATGAGGGCGCACGGGATCGTCACCGCGTCGCATCAAGTCAAAAGCAGCTACCATTGAAGGAATACTTGCTAACAGACGGACAACAGCATCTCTAATATAAGCTGGATTATCCAAATCCCGGCGGGAGTAAAATAAACCTAATGCTGCTGCAGAGGCTTGCAAAACATCCATGGGATGCCCACTTTCAGGAAAACACTTCATCATGTCCCGAATGCGGTATTTTATCCTTCCATTTTGATGAACTTCCCGTTCAAATGATGCTAATTCTAGTTTATTCGGCAGTTCACCCCAAATTAGCAAGTAAGCAGTTTCTAGGAAAGTACTCTTTTTTGCTAGTTCTTCAATTCGGATGCCACGATATTCCAATATTCCCTGATGCCCATCCACATTGCTAATACTGGATTGGGCTGCGGGAACACCATCCAATCCGGGCTTAAATTCGCAAACCATCATGGCGATACCATCTTCTTTTTGAAAGATTTTATAGAGTTAACTTACCAGAAGGTTTCACTGTCATAACAGTATCCGTTATTACAAAATCATTTTGGAGAAAGGTTGGATCACTGTTAAAGCAAGTATCTGGGTGGTGTCAACCAAAACATCTGACAATGACCTACAACAGGAGTGGTTTCTGGTATTTCTATTCCGATGGTACCTGCTTTTTTCAGAACTAAGTTATTTTTGGCTTCCCCCCATACTAAAATTTCAGCCCAATTACTCAAACAAGGTTCGTGCCCTACTAATGCCAAGCGCGTGGAAGGTGGAAAATTTTTCGGCGTTAACCATTGTGCAATCCAATCTTGGATGCTACCCCCAGGAGCAAGGTAAGAACATTCTTCTAGTTGTGAACTTAAACCTGTTAATATCAAGATATCTGCTGTTTGTCGTGCTCTCACTAAGGGACTTGTAGCAATTAAATTAAATTGAAAATTCAAGTTTTTTAAACGTTGAGCAATTTTTTGCGTTTTTTTTCGCCCTTGTTCAGTAAGGCTTCGTTCCTCATCTTTGATCTCGCTTGTTGCTTCTTGGGCAATACCATGACGAATTAAATATAGTTCCACAATTAAGAATTAAGAATTAAGAATTAAGAATTAAGAATTAAGAATTAAGAATTAACAACTAACCACTAACAACTAACAACTAACAACTAACAACTAACGAGTAACGAGTAATGAGTAACAACTAACGAGTAACGAGTAACGAGTAACGAGTAACAACTAACGAGTAACAACTAACGAGTAACAACTAACGAGTAACAACTAACGAGTAAAGAGTAACGAGTAAAGAGTAACGAGTAACGAGTAACAACCAACAACTAACCACTAACGAGTAACGAGTAAAGAGTAACAACTAACGAGTAACGAGTAAAGAGTAACAACTAACAACTAACCACTAACGAGTAACGAGTAAAGAGTAACAACTAACCACTAACAACTAACCACTAACCACTAACAACTAACAACTAACAACTAACAACTAACAACTATTCATCAGACGAAATCAGATTGTCTTTTGGATTTACTAACTTCAACAATTTTTGCTTGATTTGAGTATCGTAAACATCCCATTTCATCCTCGCATAAGCAGAATCTTCGTTACTTCCAGATAAGAAACCCATCGGTATTTCAAAACCTCCCGCACTAGTACGCCCACCACCAAAAAAACGACCAGTGCTATCTTGTCCAAAGGCTTCTTTGATAAATTCATCGGGATCTAAAGTTAATTTATTAGTTCTCAATGAACCAATCACCACTTCTAATTCTTCATCTTGATCGTGAACTATACCGTAAACTACTGCGGTATGAACGTTGTCTTCTGTCACCAAAAAATCAGCCGCTTGGGGGATTGCATCTCTATCGTCGTAGCGCAAGTAACCGACACCAGCTATGGAAAAATTATTTTGTACAATACGGTTTTTTAATGAGCGTTCAATTACATCCATGACTCGCTTGGAACGAGTTGCCCGCAGTATGGTGTTAAGCAATTGACTATCATAAAATCGGCTTAGATAAGCTGCCGCCATAAAATCTTCTTCTTTAGCCTGCATCAGTCGATTTGTATCTGAGTGCAAGCCGTGCATCAACGCTGTGGCACAGTTGATGTGTTCGCTCATGCTACTATCTAGCTGTAGTAACCCGAACTGTAGATATTGAGTAAAAATTGTCGCTGTCGCCCTGACACCGGGACGTATGTCAACAAACTCTGATTTAAAATCATTTTGCAAATTATGGTGGTCTACAATTGCTATCAATGGAATTCCATGGCTTTGAATTGCATCCACCAAGGAAGAAGTAGTACCTTGGTTGTCAATTAGTACGTAACCTTGATATAAGGATAAGTCACGATTTTTGAAGCTTTGTAAGGGAGTACGGGTTGCTGGTAAGTTAGTCAGCTTTACTAAAGCAATATTTTCTTGATGGGAAAGAGTTCCGGCATAAGTAATATCGCATTTTATATCGTATTGTTCGGCAATCAACTGGTACGTCCAAGCTGAAGAAAGAGCATCGGGATCTGGAAAATCTTGTAAAATGATTATTTGACGCTCGTGCTTATGTGCTTTGAGGGTTTGTAATAATTGTTCTGATTTTTGGGCAATTACGGAATTAGCACGAAGGTTTGGTACGCGATCGCGTTCACCGAAGGTGTTCCCGTTCTCCGAAGGAGTTCTCGAAGAGTAGGGTAGCGCATGCCCTTTGGGCTTATCGCCGCTAGGATCTGCCATAGTTTCAAGACGGTTTTTCGATGGCAGTGATATATCTAAAGAATCTTGATTTTTGTCAAAATTTAATACGGTTGGATCTGGTTTCAATTGCAAATCCTCAACCTGCTTATGGTCAGATTTTTGTTCCATAGATAAGGTTTTTCGTAGCCTGAGTGAATGATTCAACGCAAGAAGGAAAAGTAAATGTTTTCACCTGCCACAGACTACAATTTTCTCACTCTATGTTGCAAAGCGCTAATATCTAAATGTATTATATCTATTTTTCCTAACTTAAACCTCCGACTGGTCTAATCTGCTTCTCTCTTGAAGGTGTTTCTACCAAAAACTTGGTCAGCTACCTTCCTTAAAATGTTTGCTGCTGCGTTAATGTCAGCGTGAATCTCTTTACCAGCTTTCGTCCGGTACACATCCCTGCTTATGCTTCGTCCTGATGGCTTCCATTCTTAAGTCCGACTTGACTAGTTTGCTAATCCCTGGGTAAACGTAACCGTCTTTGTATCTTAAAGACTGAACCGGAAAAGTGACCCGAAACAAGCCCCCTGATTTGCGGTATCGGGGAAATCTTGGTCTATCTACCCCACCCTCAAAAAACAAATTCACAAGCTTGTTGAATCAGTTAACAGCTTCTTGAGCATCTCTCAAGGAAAGCTTGGGCTGATTGGGATTGCATCAAGCGGTAATGTTCCAAGGATTTAATTGACTCTAGTACCGCTACCCTTCGG
>DESS01000154.1:0-2010 GCA_002361335.1 Richelia sp. UBA3308 | reverse complement strand
ATTTACGCCGTGTTGTACTAGTTTGTCAATCTCGTAATGACTGGTAGCTGTGATTTTTCTGAGCTTCCAACTACACCGTAAATCATCCCCTTTCCAGTAGGTACTGTGTGCCCCAACTCGATCCAACTGCTCGTAATGCCGCTGTCTAAACTCGTACATCGCGCAGTTGTAAAGCGAGTTTGAAGCCTTACACTGTAGCTCCCAAAACTCTTTTTCTTCCGGTGTAAACTTTGCCCTTATTGGTACGGTTTTAAAAATCTTGACTCACCTTTTTTAGTTTGCTAGTCTGTTTTTAGCTTGTCATGACAACCTTAAACATGTCAACAAGAAAAGGTATAAAAGGTCAAAAAGATACGCCGTATATATACGATGAGGTGAAAGCAAAGAAAACAATCATGGTGACCCCAACGGCGTGGAACATATTAAAGAAAAAAGCCGAAGAGGAAGGGCTTAGTATTAGCGAGAAAGCAGAACGACTATTTAGGGGACTCGATGATTAAAATCATCCGAGTCCATTTTCATCCCAGCGAGAAAGACTCGCTCGCTTTCAATGTCTCGTAAGTTTTTTGTAAATAAAATCCATTAATTGCTAGGAGCCAACAGTCTTCACTTTTATCAGAGTATTCTGACAATTCGTCAGCTACAGATGAATCGCTTTCAAGAAAAACCTGGTTATTTAGATGCTATGTTGTAAATTATTTTAATCGCAATTTGATTGGCAATTTTAATCGGATTTTCTCAATTTCTAAAACCAATCGCTATTTGAAAACAAGTCGAAATAAAATCCACATCATTAATTTTTCCAGATTTTTCGAGAATTTAGATGCACCCTACTTGCCGTTTCGTAAACATGATGTAGAATATTAAAGTTCTTGTCGCGATTCAGGTCACACTTGGTCAACTTTCCCGGTTGCTGTTCTTTGATGAAATAGTCCTACAACTCTTCTCAAAAGCCAGCTTCCCAATTTACCAACTGTTTCACGACAAAGCTCTAACGGCATTTTTTACCTGCCGCTCTTACATTTGATCGTCAACTCCGAGCACCCCGATAACTTGCATTTTTAATGCTTTGTCGGAAACTCTGTTATGTTTTGTTTGTGACAAAATTAAATGTCAAAGTCCTATAACATACTTTTGCCACTCTTGATGCAAACCACTTTTAAGATGCTTGCTGACCTCAAAGTAAAGGCTACTATAAGGTCGGCGTGGAGTATGACGCAATGGCATATGAGCTTCTTGCGGCGTGCGATTCCCCTTCTTGACGTTGCAGCGAACGCAAGCTGTAACAATGTTTTCCCAGCTATCGCCTCCACGACGCGATCGCGGTATTACATGATCTAGTGTTAAGTCATCGCCCTTGTAACCGCAGTATTGACAAGTATGACCATCGCGATGCAATATATTTCGACGGGTCAAAGGAATTTCTTTGTAAGGAACGCGCACGTAATAGCGCAACCTTATAACAGTTGGAAGCGGGAAACCCGAGTAAATAAATTTACCGTTGTGTTCGATCCGCTCTGCTTTTCCCTTGATCAGTAAAATTGCAGCGCGACGCCAGCTCGTTATATTGAGCGGTTCGTAAGAAGCATTTAAGACTAAAACCTTCCCCATTGATAGTCGCTCAAGGTATTAGTTTTACATATATTAACACAAATTGACTCTAATTTGGTAGTCTGTTTAATTTGTACTTACTGCCGGGATAAATAATCGTTACTAAAAAATGTAGTTTTTACTTAAGAGGGAGGCTTTTTCGATGGTGAGGAAGCCTTGTTTGACATAGGGCAGCATAACCCTGGTTATTAGCAGATCAAAAGTTTTAATATAAAACCATTATCCCCATATCCGCAAAAATAATATATTAAGAATAAAAAATTATAATACTTGTGTTCTCTCTATAAGTAGCGGTAAACTTCGGGATGAATGGGAGCAGCGATCAACGCTACAAGAATTGATTAGAAGCGACTTTTCTTGTATAGAAGTGGTGTGAATGGGAGTTATGTCCTAGTACAC
>DESS01000156.1:103651-136867 GCA_002361335.1 Richelia sp. UBA3308 | reverse complement strand
GGATCAAATGTGTCAAACAAGCAAGTAGATAATATTAGTCAGGTGCTAGGGGGAAATAAATCACTCTCAATTTCCCCTAGCACCCATCGCAAACATGGAGAAGGCAGCGGTAATCTCTTCTGGGGTTATGCAAATGCTAATAGCAGCAAGAAAAAACCCGTCAAACAACTTTATTTTGAGTGGGAGTATAGAGGAAAGAGAGGAAAAACTTACGTGCGTTCGCATCTTAAGGAACGAGTAATTTCATTAAACGAAGCGAAGGTTTCAGTTTTAAAAATATTAAAGTTGCTAACCTATAATCCAAAAGTGAAGAATGTTTTAGAACTTAATTAATTTAATAAAACTTATAGTTCTAATCAATCTAACTCTATTTGTGATTTTGGATAACGCATGGGATGCTTGATTTTCGTTTTTAATGGTTCATCTTGTTCTTTGTCATCTTCACTAATGTATCTGGTTAATGCATTTTCATCATGTTCTAAATCAAATTTAATACCTCGCATTGCTAATCCTTTGAGAGTACAAGCAAAACTATTTCTACCTAACTTACTTCCAGCAAATGCAACACCATCTGTAGAATATGAAATACCTTGAACCATACCTTCCGAGCTTAACTTTAGCGATGCTTCTACACCATTTACTTTCAACCGTTCAACAAATTGAGCAAACCGCATTCCTGGTTGAATCGCATCTTCTATTACATCCTGAATTTTTTCAACCGCGCTTTTGCCTGCTGGCTCCGAGCGCAATCCTAATTCAAATTCTTGGTTTTCTCGAAACATCCGTCGCTTTTGTCCGGTAGACGGTGCTGTACGGTCAACTTCCCATGAATTCGGTACGGAGGTCAAATTGAAGCGGGATTCTAAATTTCTCAAAACTTTTTCTAACCGTCGTTTATCATACCAGTCAGATACACATTCACCATCGATATTGATGCGACTTGCCGCGATATGGAGATGGAAATGATTACAGTCATTATGGGATGCTGCGAAATAGAGGTTTTTCTCAAACCCCATACCTTTGAGTGTTTCTTCTGCAATTTCTTCCAATTCTTCATCAATTGGTTTTTCGTTAAATGGGAAGCTGATACTAATGTGACTAACTGGCGATCGCACTCTCGGATTTAACTGTTGTGTTGCTGTGAGTTGCCGATAAAAGTCTTGCGGTGTCTCTCCTGCAAGATTTGTGCAAATTAATTCCGCTCCTTCCTTCTCAAGAATGTATTTAGTTAGCCCCGCAAAGTTTTTACCTTTTTTAATCTTTCCAATCATTATTAATTTCTAGCTCATGATCTGTTTCATCATTGTTTTCCAAAACCAAACACAAACGTAAGGAAGAAATCTCTTTAAGCAAATCCTCAAAAGGAATAGATTCAACAGGTGATGGAATTAAACCGTTTGCGATAGCAGTATTTTGAGAAGAAGCTATTTGACTAATAGCTTTACTAATTTTCGATAGTTGCCAGTAACATTTCCAATTGACTTCGGGGATACTTTTTATGCGACATCCAGACATTCTGCATCTAATCAATTCTGCTTTGCTGATACCGCAGGATTTAGCTAGTGCTTGCCAATGGTCATTCTGCTCCTTTGTCAGCACCATTTCAAATCGAACTGTGTGTTTTTTGTATTTCGGTGACATGATGATTGTGAATTATTTTTTTAGCGAATTATCTGAATTAAGGAAGAATTACTTCCTCAAATATTCTAGTTGATAATAAATACGTATAACACCACTGCTTGCTCCCTCACGCAGCAGTCTCAAGAAGAAAAACTGCATTGCCGTGGAGTAGTAGTGATGAAGAAGGAAAGACTTGTAAAACAGCTTGATGACAAACACTTTTACCCTATCAAATACCGGAGCCTAAACTTTACGTCAATAGTGATATAACAAATAACGACTTTAGTTATATCTTGAGAAATATTTTTATTTGCTACCTTAATAGAGACGCACCAACGAGGGTGATAACTTATGGGCAGATTAAACAAACAAGCATACCTGTTAGTTACTATATCGATAGATTTTGGTGGAAGCGGCACCAAAGTAGTAGTGCAGATTCGTGGTGGTAAGGCAAAGGCAATCTGGATGGAGCCAAGTGTAATCAAAGCGAACTATGAGTCTCTGGTTTTTCAGACTCGTAATTTAAATAATGCTTATCCCGAAAATGCTGCTTGGGTTGGAATTGGTGAAGATTATCGAGCAATCGGTTATTTGGCAAGAAGTGCCTATGGTGCTACACAAAGATTAAAACCTCGTAAATACGAACTTGCCTTATTCAAAACTTTAGCTGCGGTATGGGTAATAAAGCAGAAATTTAAATTGCCTGAATCCTTTGACATTTCATTAGCATTGCTTTTACCACCAGGGGAATTTGAAGATTCGGCATTACTCAAACCTATGCTCAAGGAAGCTTTAGCCCAATTTGATACACCAACAGGAAAGATAAATGCTAACTTAATTGGTTACGAGTGTTTTCCTGAAAGTGGTGGAATCTATGCCATGTATTGCAAAAATACGGGTGAAGCAATAAGACGTAAAGTCATTGGTTTAGTGATGTTGGGATATAGAAATGCCTCTGCAATCATATCTCGGCGCGGTATTTTGAATCGGGGTAAAACTGCTACATTGGGTATGGCGAAGATGGTAGAAAAAGTTATCGAAGGTACGTCAGGGTTAGAAGCAGAAGAATTGATTGAAGCGATAATCGCTGCTGGTAACGAACCGAAGCCACAACATTTTTACCATCTATATAGTTCTAGTAATATAAAGGATGCTGAAATTGAAAAGATTACATCTGTTTTAAATTCATCTAGAGCGGAATATGCGATTGCGCTTGTGAATTGGTTAAAAGAGGTGCTGCCGAATAACAATGAATTAGATGAATTAATTATCTGTGGTGGTACGGCTGATTATTTACGAGAAGAGTTAGATGCAGTTTTTCCTACAATACCTATAGTTTGGCACGGGGACGTGAAAATTCCACAAACACTTAACGAACAATGGTTGGGGAACCGTTTAGCTGATGTATGGGCATTGTCGGTATATCACGGTATTAAAGTTAAAGCGGTTATGAGAGAGGGGAGGAGTGGGGAAGGAGGAGAAAGCAAAGGTTTACAAGATGGTTAAAAAAAAGGACTTCACATGGCGGTATCAGACACCCGTGGATTCAGATAGAGCGACAATGCTTAGTTACATTCAGAATGAAAGCTTGCATCCATTTCAAAATAAAACTGTCATGATAATGACTGCTCTAAATGCATACTATACGGCTTTAGCACTGTACAACGAAGGTAGTTATTCTCGCGAAACTTTAGAATTGATATTTTTGGATTCGGTAAAAGCAATTGCTAACCATCTTAAATACGTCAGCATTGCGATAAAAGTAGACGAACGCGCAGTTACAGATGTTTTATGTACCGTATTTGGAGGATTAGACACAAGAAAGACTCAACAAGAAAAGCCGTTCGATTATAGTACTGAATTACCACCACCGGATCAAAATGATGAATCATCTGATTCTAATTTGCAAGCATGGAATTTAGCGGGAATGACAACTGATAGCGAAACATTTGATTAATACAGGTTATTAAATTATGGCGAGAATACATTTAATTGATGGTGAAAAAGGAGGAGTCGGGAAGTCGCTGTTTACTCGCGTTATGGTTCAGTATGCAATTGACAATAAATTGGAACATACTTTGGTAGATGCAGATATAACGAATCAAGATGTTAAGCGCTTTTATGATTATGCTGTTGATGCTGAATTTAGTGAAGCTGTAAATAAAGGGGATAAGGCTGACATAATTTTTGAATTAGCTAGGGAAAAACCCGTTATAGTTAATCTTCCTGCCAATGTATTTCCAAAAGTTAATAATTGGATAAAAAACGGACGTTTATTAGAAGTAGCAGATAAATACGGTGTAGATATTTGTAAGTGGTTTGTTTGTGATGGTGGTTTTGAATCTATAGATTTATTCCAACAATCCATAAAATTGTACAAAGATAAAATGCTTCATGTGTTTGTCAAGAATTTAGGAAAGACAGATGATTGGAGTTTTTTAAAGGATAATTCTGAGTTCAAAGATTTATGTAAAAAGCGTGAAAAGACTTTAAAAATAATTGAATTTCCGCTTCTGTATCCGGGAGATAGATATTTTATCGACTCTAACAAGTTTCGGTTTGATGCAAAAGAAATTGAAGAAATAATGCCTATAATGTCACAGCAAAGATTATCTACTTTTTTAAGCGAATCAAATCAAGCTATTGAAAGTACTCAAATGTGGAAAAGGAAGCAGAAGGTAAATAAAGAGTGAGGGAGTGAGAGAGTGAGGGAGTGAGGGAGAGTTTTAGACCTCAGCCAATTACTAGCACGCCAATTGACGGTGGGGTTTTAGACCGTACTCCGTACTGCCTCCTAACTTCAAAATTACTTATATATGAGGCAAGTAATATGAATTACGACCTTCAAATTTTATACGAAACAGATGAAGCTTTTAACTGCGATGTAATCACTGCTGATGAAGAGAAATATATGGGAAGACTATATATTCTTACTACGGATGATAACACCTTGCAAAATTTAGGGATTAAAGAAGAATGGTATCTTGCCCACGAAGAAGCTGATGTATTAGTTAGCGGACATATTAATAGTGATGGTAAGTGGAGTTTATCAACTTGGAGAAATTTAGAACCAAGTTTTGAATATACAACTCGTAACAAAATATTTGACCAAGTGTTTAGTCCTGAATATGTTTGGAAATTAATGCATTTTCGTGAAGAAAATATCATAAGCATATCTGAGAAAACAAGTAGCTCTGACAGTTTCAATAGTAGTGGTGATAATAATTCAAATGGAATGAATAGAAAAGATATGGATATTACGCTAGCAAAATTAAACATTACTACAGAGAATTTAAATATATTACAGGATTTAATTATGCATTCATACGATTCTCTATCAGTTAATTTAGAGCAAGATTTAGAAACCGAGATTATCCCTGTATATAACGAGCAAGAATCAGCAGTAAAAAGTACAAACATAACTGAAATCATGAACCACTTTCAACGAGAATCTGCTCCCCTTTTAGATGAAGATGAATTATTTCATGCTCAGATAGATTTAACCCAAAGAATTATGGATGAATATGAGAAACAGCAAAAAGATGAGTTTGTCTTTACACCGTTAGGAATAGTTACAATAAATGCCGAAGAAAGTTGTTGCAGTTTAAAAGATTCAGAAGATGGTCATACTATATTTACTGCGACTTTTGATGCTGATATTATCCACGGATTAAACGATACTGATGCTCTTAGAATTGAAATGATTCTTCATCAGTTTGATAGAGAAGATTTTCGACGAGCGAGAAGTATGCTTCAAGAAGAAAAGTTAATTCATCAAGATAACGGTTCCCAACTTAACCGAAATGCAGGAATAGATTATGATTCATAATTTACGAAAAGCTAAAAATGAAAGTTATCTAAATAAGTTACTTGAAGGAAAAGATGCGGACTTTCAAAGAAGAGTTTTAGCTGTAGCTGTTGAACATGGATTATCTACAAGTGACCCTTTATTCCTAATAATGCTTTCAACTGGTCAACTTCAAATTTTATTAGAAGATAAGCCATCAGAATTAGACCAATTATTTAAACGTTGGTCGGAAGCAATCTACGAACATTTGGAGAAAGCAAAGCGTACTGCTGTAAGTGGTCAGGAAGTAGAAATCCGGTCGATGGTAAACCGACTTATTAAACATTGTGAGTCGAAAGAGCGAAGCCGTTTAGTTGTAATGTTACCAGCGATAGGGCTAATAATAGCAGCAATTGGGTTTGGTGTTTTGACTGGGTTATCTGTTCCGGTATGGCTGGCTGGTGGTTATGCGTCTGGAAAGCCGAAGTTATTAACAGTTGAACAAGTTGAAAGTTTACGGTGGTTAAAAAGTTCTCAAGGTCGCTTAGCAAGGAATATTGTTACTTGGAATTCTGAAAGTTTGAGCAATTTAAATTGCACTAATAATCCGGAGCAAAGGGCTGTAGTTAATAATGCTAAAGGCAAACATATTACTCGTAAAAGTGATTATTGTTTATTGCGGGTTAAATCACCTTAATTCAAGAAAATGCTGGTTTTAATCAATGTATTTCGGAGGAAATGATGGAAGAATTAACTTGTTACTATAATCAACAAGAGTATTGTCAATCAAAAAGGCAGAAGAATGTTTGTGAAACTGCTCCGACAGGAGAAGGCAGAGGGCAGAAGGATAAGGTAGAAAAAGGAAGTACTTCTAACAATCAAAAGGTAATGCAAGGAAAGTCTGTTCCTTTTCAGGAGTTACCCCTTCTGCCTCCTTCACAATTAGATACTAATTCGCCACTAATTTATGCAAATAGTAATTTTCAAGACATCGATAAAATTCGTGCAGTTGTTGTTGAAGACCAAGAACTGATAGTCATTGGTATCAAGAAAGCATTAGAACAATACGAAAATATTGAAATTGTTGGAGATGCTTTTAATGCAAAACATGGTTTGACGCTTTTAAATAACCTAAAACCTAAAATTGCCATAGTTGATATTTGTTTACCGGACTGTGATGGGATTCAATTAACCAGAGAAATCAAAAGAAAACATTCAGGGGTGAAAGTCATCATACTAACTTCGCACTCAGATAGAGAAACTGTTCTAAAAGCATTTGCTGCGGGTGCTACTTCTTATTGCATGAAAGATATTAAATTTGCAAAATTAATTGAAGCGATATATCTCACCTGTCTTGGCTACAACTGGATAGACCCGGCTGTTACCCATTTTGTACTCCAGCAAGCTCAGAAAAACCCCATATGTTTCAACCGGGATGGCTCTCGAAGTTATGACGATTTAGATGAAGAAATGCTCGACCTGTACACCTTGACAGGTAGGGAATTGCAGATATTAGACCTGATTGTGAATGGTAATACTAATGCGGCGATCGCCAATCAACTTCACATAACAATTGGGACTGTAAAAAGCCACGTTCGTAATATTCTCAACAAAATCGGTGCTGAAGACCGCACTCAAGCAGCAGTTCATGCTTTGCGTTACGGTTTGGTAGATTAAAAATTTCTTGGGGTCGAAAAGCTATAGCCGCAAACCAATTTACTCGTCACGAGATGGAACCTAAAAAAAATGGGGCAGGCTTTTTAACAAGCCTTTCGTTTTCAAACATAGGGACTCGCCCGTTCTGGGTCTTTGACCCAGAACGGGAAGCCTGCCCCATTTTTTTGCGGAAATTGTAGGTCATTGATTCTGCTATACCTTGGTACAATAAGGTAATGTGCGTAGCTATTGGTAACTCTCCCTGATAAATCTGATTTCCCAGGTTTATAAACAATCCTAAAGCAATCGCCAAACCCATCGAAGAAATGATATTAACTCCAATTAGCAATCTGCTGCTCGACAATAAACCGATGCGCTTGGAGATGCAGGTCTGCGGCTTCCACATTACCTGATATATTTAGAAATGCAGCATACAAATTTCTTGCTCCAAACTTCGCCACAGCCAAGCGAATAATTTCCCGCAAGCATTCGTCATCACGACTAAAAATTTCTTCTGTGTCGTTATCCAAGGCATCACAAAAGTCTTTACAAGCAACTAAACAGCGTTCGAGTCCGTACTTTTGGGCAATACGCTCACAATCGGGAATAGTATGAATGAAATTGTCAAAATATTGATCCATGATTTTCAGTTATGGTTCGTTAGTTACTCGCTCATGCGATTGTTCGACTAATCCTAACTTCTCAATCATCCGCACGGCTTCATCTATTGCCCTACTATGATTGCCAGTGCTATCGCATAAATCAAGTGTGTGAAAGTTAAGGGTGACATTAACCTACCCTTGGTCTTCTCTCTATTGTCAGCCGCTTTTTTCAGCGCCTTGACGGTATTGGGGTAGTATCCCCTGCCGCTATTTTTTTTCTTACATATTAGAAGTATACACATTTAATTAGTCATTATTTAGCAAAATGTGTATATGACAAAACAATCCGCCTCCCACGAGTGCAAGTCCCCAGACGGTCTATGACTGTATAGGAGTCACAGCAATGACAAACTTAACATTTTCTCAAGAGTTAGCAATGGCTCTGTACAATTCCGATGAACAGTTCCCGATTGATTTTGATGAGGCTTGGGTGTGGCTTGGTTATAACAAAAAGCAGCAAGCGAAAGAAAAATTAGTTAGAAATTTTGAAAAGGGATTAGATTTTGAGGTTTTCACCCAAATGAGTGTAAATTCTACGCAGCAAGCCTCTCAGCCTCCGAGCGGTCGTCCCAAAGAAGTAATCAAGATAACAGTAGAATGTCTGAAATCTTTTGGAATGATGGCAGGTACCGAACAAGGGAAAGTTATTCGCCGCTACTTTTTAGAGTGCGAAAAAATTGTCCGTGCCAAAGTAATTACTGAGACTGCACCTTTAACACCTGCTATTGGAAAAATCAAGGAAGCTACCGTTACAGTGCTATCAATTGCTAGCATTCACCCTAATTTGATTGCTGGTGTGGTTGCGAATGAAATTGGTAAGCACCATCCAGAGTTAGCAGGAACGATGGAGGAAGCAAAGAAACTTTTACCGCTACCAGTTGAAGACCCCTTGCTGACAGTTACCAAACTGAGCGAATTGTATCATAATCGCACTGGTACAAAACTGAGTGCTAGAAAAATGAACCAGCGACTCAAGGAGTTAGGCTTGCAATATCAGAATCCCAACAAAGAACCAGCGTGGATACCAACAGAGTTAGGTGAACCTCATGCTAAAGTTATTTTGCAAGAAGCAACTGGAAATAATAAAACAATCCAGCAGTTGCGCTGGTTCCCGTCAGTGTTGGAACTGATGAACTAGTATTCATCAGGCTTTAAAGATGCCCGTTGGGATAGTGATGTGTGTAGCAATTTTGTTCTACTCCTGTTGCAAAGCTTTCTGTTCCTGTATCGGATTACGCTCAAAGCTTCTCTTCTCATCGTCAGTAAACTTGCATACCTCAAAGAGTTTCCCTCTCTGCACTTTATACAAAGTTCCTCGATGATTCTCCTTCTCATCAACAATCCGCAGCATTTCTGAAGGTACATGGTGAATAACTCGATATTGACCATCTCCGAACGTAGCTGTTTGTATTTCCTCACCAGCATTCGCAGGATTTTCTTTTAAACTCGCAAGAGCCTGTTTTAATATTTGTTTTTCCCATTCTTCACGTTTTACTTTCATAGAAACCTCTGAAAGAGATTTGTTAGTTGAATTAGAACTATGCTCTTTGGGAAATGCTACGGGTGTATTATTTTGAGTAGAATTGGTTGGCACAATCACTTTAATTTCAGTCAGTTGTGTAGTTGAGTGTTTTGTTTGATTTTGATTGCTAATTTGGTCAATTAATTCCCGCAATTCATTCAATTCAATTGCGATAAATTTAGTTCTTTGTCCATTTTGTAACTGGTCGTATTCTAGAGGTAAATTTAATGTATCGTTGATTCTCGCTGCTGTCTTTTGTTCTGAAACCTCTGTAGGAACAGTAACACAAAAATAAAGTTCTTCAATATTGTCTTTGTTCGCGATACCAATCAAGCTTTCAACACCAAATTTTTTATCAATCTCCTCAGATAGTTTCTGAAAAACTTCTGGTTCTATATTTTTTTCTTTCAAAAAAGATTCAAAATATTCATTTTTTATAGGTAATACACCTAAAGATGCTTCCGAGTCATGTAATAAACCTTTGTTTTGTTTTTCCTGATAAATTTCATTAAGAATTGGTTTTAATTCGTATAATAAACTTTTTTTATTCTCTGTAACTAAAGGTTCTTCTTTAATCCAAGTTTGAGGATATTGAATTGTTTGGGAGTCAACTTTGATATGAGCAATAGTAGCAGGTGATGATTCAAGTTTACCTTCAAACTTAAACCCTTCAACTTTAATACCTCTTGCATTCAATTTTTCACTTAATACTTTGAATGATTCTTTGTCAATTGCTCCCAAAGGTTTATCATCAACTAAAGCAATAGGTTTAACAGTCTTTCCAACATTAGAAAGTTTAATTTTTACTGTGCCTTGCTCTCCATTCCATTCTCTTGGAACTGCTTCATATTTTTTCAATTCTCCCACTTTCAATTGATTACCTTTAGTACTCGTGATAACAACCGATGCGCTTGGTGGAGAAGTGATTTCTGCACTGAAGCAAGTTCCAATAGGTAACTGCGCTGATTCGCTACGAAATACCCCTAGCTTTTTATCTTCAGCTACTAACCAACGTTTATTCTGTGTCGGGTTTGCAGGGTCTGGGGCTTGTTCGATAGTACATTCAACTTTTTCTCCTACCCATTTACGTCCCAAATGTTCGTTACAGGGTTTATGGGTTCCCACAACTGCGAATTCTGTAAATTGCAGTTGTTCTAATCTTCCAATTATTTCTTCTCCAAATACAGCGAATGCAGCTGATGTTTTACTAAATTCATATCTTGCATCATCTTTGCTCGTTGTTGAAATCTGCCACATTGCAGCTGCAACTGCTTCTTTTTCTGATTCGGGAATACTTTCACGAGTTGCAGTTGCGAAGTCTTTTACTTGTTTGAAAGCTGCTCTAACTTGACTTGATGTCAATCCAGGTTCAATTTTTTTGGTTAAATTATTGAATTCAGTAAATGGTTTTATGGAACCTTGAAATTGCTCTAAAGAAGTTTCTGATATATATCCCAGGTGCTTAAGCTGTTGTTGACCGTTGCTTTTAAACTTCGGTTTTCCACGTTCGTCGAGTACAGGTGCTATTGCTATCCATTTGTTGTCGGTTTTATTGAAGTGATTTTTATTTTCTATTAATGAAATATTAAGTTTTTGGTTATCAAAAATATTCGGATGTCTTTTCTGAGCTAAACCAACAATATCTATTTGAAAACCTTTAGGACTAGTTGCAACAATTTTTAAACCTGGTGCTTGTTTAACTTCTTTACTAATTTGAATTGCACGACGAATCAATGAATCGTATATTTTCTTAATATTAACTGCTTTTTGTTTTTGTGCTGGTGTAAATTCAACTCCCTTAAAAAAGGTTTGAAACTGTTGAGTTGAACGCGGTACGATTGCGCTTTGTGCGAATGCTTGATTAGTCTGAGTCGCCATTTTATCAATAGCGGAGTGACCTTTGACATTCATTGTCTTTTTAGTATAAATTTCATTGTTATTTCTATCTTCAACCCACGGAGCAACATCAAAGCTTTTAATAATAGTATTACAGGCATTTACTATTTTCGGGTCGGAACGATTAGCACTTTTACCTCTATCGACTTCGATTTGTAGCTGTCCCCCTAATATCCCAACAACATCGTGATAAAACTTACCAATTTTGTCTAAAACATTTTCAATATTTGATTTGGTAATTGAAGCTAAATATTTATTACTTTGTGGTGATTTGTTGAGTTTATTTATTTCAGTTTTATTTTGCGTTTCTGATTGACACAACTGTGCTAATTCAACTATTTGCGTTCGGAGATTTTCTGGATATTGAATCGGATGAGCATGGTGATTTTCGGCTTTTAACATTTCTACCGCTGCACAGGAAATATTTTGAATAAATTTCTGGGCTTCTTTCGGTGGAATTGAGATACACTCGTTTTCAAGAGCAATTCCTTTCATACATAAATTGGCAACTATACCAATTTTGTTCTCCATCGCATCTAAAGCTATTTGCTCAAAAGAACCTTTATATGCTTTTTTGTCGGGTTTAACTATTTCAGAATAACGGTTTTCTTTTAATTGCTTCTGTTTAATATCTGCTGCTGTGTTAGGAAAGTCAGACGAAAGTGCGATCGCCATTCTATCTCCGTCACAATCAGATAGTGAATGTTTTAATCCTTGGGGTGACATCTTTATCGTGCCAATATCGTGGGGTTCCTGGGGTAAATGACGATTTATGTATACGTCCACCGTGTTGGAATTAGCAGTGGGACCACGATAAACAATCAATTCTGCACCGTCTGGGAATTTGGGATAACAAACTTCATTGTCAGCCAAATCATGACAGGTTTGCGCCATTGCTGAGTCAAATTTGATAAATCTTCCCGTAGCGCAATCCATATACTGTTGTTTCAAGTGTTCTTGAAGTTTATCTATGATTTTGGGATGCTCTAATAATTGACAGTGTTCTTTTAAATCTGCTTTGAGAATGCAGTATATCAGGTTTTGTTCGCAATCATTTGACAAAAACATATCGTCAATTAGATTTTCAATATCTCCCAAATCAAAGCTTTCAAAATCAATTAAATCTTCCGATTCAGTCTGGGCTTGTATTTGATGAAAACATTTAGCATCTATCGAATCAATATAGTCTTGAGCGATTTTTCTGGGGTCATCAGCCATATCCTTGAGTTCTTCCAAACGTTTTTGTAATCGTGGAAGAACGTCACCTTCTACTCCTCTAGGAAAAGAATTCCAAAATTGAGCGCCCGTGGAAGTGATACCGTGGTAAGCATTGGTCTTGTTTCCAATTCCTATTTTCATTAAATACTCCCCAGGGTTTAGAGGAGGGAGGGAGTGAGAGGGTGAGGGAGTGAGGGATTGCTCTACAACAATATTCGTTCTTTCTGTACCTGCTGTATACTCTCGTTCATTCCCTCTCTCTTTCCCTCTCTCGCTCCCTCCCTCCTCTTTCTGTACTCGTCCTTTGAGTTGTTCGCTTGAAATTACCAAATCATACCCATTCCCAACCTGACTTAAATCTCGTGGTGCAAATGTACCTTTTCCTAACTGCCAAGTTTTATTAATGTCATCATTTATTTCAAGACCAGCATGTCTTTCTTTAATGCCAAACCGAGTTTGAAATGGTGTTTCTGGCTCATTACCTAAAGACTTATGTAATACTGCATCTATTTTTCCATCACCATCACCAACTAATTTAATTGCTTCAGAATTTGGCATCACCCCACCATTCTCACCAGTGTCAGCGTCCACTACTAAAACTCGCAAATTTTCTCTTTCAGAAAAACTTTGACAAGGTGTGAACATATTTGAGCCATATGCAGCACCGAAGTGAGGTTGGTCAAAAATCTTTTCTCGCAATTCTTCGTCCATAAAGTAAAAGCGATTATCAGCTGCAAATTGCAGACTCAATCCTTCTGAAGTAAACTGTTTGAGGTCTTCTTCTGTCGTTAACCCCTGATATACTATTCCTAACTTGAAGGTAGAACTTGGAGCAAAATATTCTGCCAAGCAGTGTTCGATGGTTTCTGTAATTGGTTCACCTTCAGCGATAATTGGTTTACCCGTTTTTGTGCAGAAGTGGGAAAGGTTAATTGCCATAACCTTCTATATCTCAGCTAATTATTTCACCTTCAAATCTAGTTTTTATAGATTGATGCATAGTAGTTCTTTAGTGAAGAATATTTCTATCACTAAAGTAGTATCTTTGTTCTTAGGTAGCGAATTTTTGTTTATTATGGGGATTAAGTAACAAGCATTCTTTAAGGATATTGAGTTATGGATAGCGCTAAAAAAGTAGTTTTACAACCGAATGTATGGGATACCGATAACTTGGGAGATTTGGTTGCCGAAGGGGTTTTGGGTAGTGATGATTTGTCTTTACACGGTGTTGTTCAAGCGCAAAATGAAGAATACGAGCGTTTGGAGCGGGAATGGCAAGAAGAAAATGAAAAATACTTAAACTCTATTGATTGGGAAAGTGTTGTAGTTAAATCTGAAATAATAAAAAGAGAAGAGGAGGAAGTGTTTTAAGAAAAAAATCCCCCGACGGGGGAAATACTATTTAAGTAAGCACTACTGCAAGATAATTAAACGTACCAAGACGCTGGTTACTTCTCCTGGATTGGAAGTTGGTAAAAGTGGAGTCCAATCTCGTACATTTGCATAACCAAGTTGATGTAGAGTCTCAATTGTGCCGATTACTGCTTCTTTTGAGCCAATTAGAATATGTTTTATTTTTTCTGGCTCCGGATGTTGAGATATTATTGGTTGAGGATTCACAAAAACTTTTTCTTGATTACTAGCATCAGATAGGAAGCTTTGATACTTTGAATTCATAAGTTATTCACCGCTATTACCGAAAGGTCAATTTCATTGTTTACTCCCCGTGAGGGGTTTTATTAACTGCAAGTATTCAGTTTCAAGGGAATTAATAGTTCTAAAATAAAGTCGAAACGAGCCGTCTGGGTAATGCTTTATATCTTGTTCATTGAACAAAATTTCGTGTCTTTGAAGCCATTGAGAAATAATTTCATGATAATCAGCCAAGAACAATGCAGGAAAATAAATTCTTCCAGTTTTTACTCCTGTTTTTGAATGAGTAAATATTTGAAATTGAGGTTCGGTTAAAACTTCAGCCATTACTATTACATTGCGAAAATACTTTGAATTATTTTGAAAGCTTGTGATAGCTAAATTGAAGTTAATTATCACAAGCTTTAATTTCGACTAATTAGATAGTGACTCGGAATATTTCACGAAATTAGATATTTTCCATTTCAAACCATGCACTTTATCAGCAATATTTGGCTTAGAAGAATTGCCATCACATAACATACAAAATTCACATCTATTAATATCATCTTCGGTGTGACGACAAAGTATTTCGTTTTCACTCAAAGGTGCATCGGGAGCCATAATTCTAAAGGTTCTCCAACCTTTAATTTGAGCAATACGTGCTTCTGATTCACTTTCTACGGAAGCCATTAAATACTGTTTCCATCGGGAATCACAAGTTAGAAACTGATGTGTGTAGCCGGTATGTCTACCTGATGCAGAAATAATCGGTTTCCATACATCTAATGGTACTGCTGTAGGGTCGCCATAGGAACCAATTCTGATAGGATAACGATAATACTTTAAAAGTTCTATTTCATTTTTGCTGAGTTGTGAGTAAGTACCTGCTACATATTTTCGGTACATATTATTTATTGGTGCGAGGTTAACGTAGCAGCTTCCTGTTTTGCTCAATTTTAAACTACAAGACCCACAAATACCTTCATCCAAACCTTGCTTTGCAGCGAAAGTAGGAACGAATTCTTGTTGTAAAACCCAGCTTTGAATCAGCCTTCCTGTCTTACGATTGGCGCTAGGAGAAACGAATCCCGTTAAAATCAGAACTATAGGCGAACCGTCAATCAAAGATGCCCCTTCCCAAACGATGTAACTATTTTTCAACATTTTACTAGCGGACAATAATTTTGATTTTTATGAAGTGAAAAGTGTTTGAAGCGATGATGTATTTGGAATAATTTCTGGCACCAAAAAGGGGAATAAAATCTGCTTTATTCCCCTTCAATTTTGTTTGTGTATAATTCCAGTATTAATTCTCGGCTTTCATTTGAGGATTAACACTCGCATTTACTCGGGCAGCATATTCTCGTCTGCGCTGCCAAGATAATTCGTTTAGTATTACTAAATCTTCCTTAGTTTTACCAAATTTACGGTTAGCGAATTCAAGCAATTGCTCAAGGGAATAGCGCTTTTCTTCGACTTTTCCAAAGTCAGTTACAAAGCGTTCTTTAAATACATCCCAATTGAAATCTTGAAAACTGTTTTTAGCAAGAAGTCCGCATAAAGAACGAATTGAGTAGTAGATTTTTGAGTAAAGTCTTTCTGAATAATCGCTAACTGAATATTCACCTAAAACGGAATCATCAATTGCTTGAAATTCAGGTGTTGAGGATTTACGTGTAGCCATAATTTAGGTATCTCCTAATAAATTCATTTTTTTAAGGAGCGTAAGCTCTCCTATTTCTGAGTGTTGCAATATGTTTTCGGTAATCAGCACCAAGAGGAATCGTGATAATCTGCCATTAAATCTTTAATTTCACAGTTATGCTGATAATCGATTTCTAACTGTTGCAAATCTGTATCTAAAACTAAATTTTTAAGTTCTTGCACTATCTCTCGAAGATGATTTTCATCGCTGATACCTGAATAGTAGATTTTGATGAACTTGTCAGCTTTGCTCATAAATTGTTCGAGGTTTGTCACGAATACCTGTTCTCTATCAATTGCTTGAATCATGATTTTTTCCTATGTAAATATTTGAAGCGATTTAGTATTCATTTGGGAGCATTAACACTTTGTCAACCAGATACAGCTTGATATGGTTTAAAGGGAAATCTGTATATTCAATTTCTTGGCGTAATACTTCTTGATTCGTGTCCCATTCACAAATCAAAACACCAGAATTATCTTTGACTTGTAAATGCCAGACTTGAAATTCTCGTAGTTTTGGATTTAATAGGAATTGCTTTGTTTGATGTGAAGCGATTGCGTCTAATAACCAGTAACAATTTGCTTCTTCGGCTAGATATTTTATACCATCTGTATATTTCAAGCCGAGCCAGTGTTTGTAGAGAGTTGCTGAACCATAAAATTGATTTAGCTCACTGGCTATTTCTTGCGGAGTTTTCATGTTTTCAAATCCTTTGTTTTACGGACTTCACTTTTTCATCGGCGTGAGCCGTAAAACAAAAAACTGCTGATAACAGATACCAGCAGTTAGTAAATTTTTATTAATTACCTCTTATGTGAATTAAGCGCTCAAATCATTATTATCACATTGATGAACTACAGATATTTACGCCTGTTTGCTTCCCTCAAATTAATAAGGCCACTTCCAATTAATGATTTCCGGTTTATCCATGCCATGTTCAAAAGCATAATTTTGATGTTCGATAATTGCATTCTTCATTCGTTCTTTTACGTAAGCTGCTGCCGAACGTAATTTAGGAACCCTATCAATAACATCAATTACTAAATTAAAGCGGTCAATTTGATTTTCAATTGCTAGCTCCAGAGGAGTATTAATATTACCAATTTCTTTGTAACCGCGAACGCGAATCCTATGTTGATTGGTACGTCGATAAGTAAGCTTGTGGATTAACCAGGGATAACCGTGGAAGTTGAAGATAACGGGTTTATCTGGTGTAAATAAGGTGTCAAAATCTGTATCCGATAAACCGTGGGGATGCTCGCTTTCTGGCATCAACTTATACAGGTCTACCACGTTGATAAATCTTACTTTCAATTTTGGAAATTCTTCTCGGAGTATTGCTGTTGCTGCCAAGGATTCCATAGTAGGAACATCACCGCAGGCAGCCATAATTACATCCGGTTCATCGGCTTCAACACCACAATCATCATTACTTGCCCATTCCCAAATACCAATACCCTTGGAGCAATGCTTAATTGCTTCTTCCATGCTCAGGTATTGCAGGTGTTTTTGTTTATCGGAGACAATAACATTGATGTAGTTCTGACTGCGAAGGCAATGGTCTGCTACTGATAGCAAACAATTGACATCTGGAGGTAGGTAAATACGAACTACTTCCGGGCTTTTGTTTGTAGCTACATCTATAAAGCCGGGGTCTTGGTGGCTAAAGCCGTTATGATCCTGCCGCCAAACGGTAGAGGTAATCAGTAAATTTAACGAGGAAATCGGGGCACGCCATGATAATTCTTTACAGGTTCGTAACCACTTGGCGTGCTGGTTAAACATTGAATCAATTACATGGACAAAAGCTTCGTAGGAAGAGAAGAAACCGTGTCGTCCTGAAAGTAAATATCCTTCTAACCAACCTTCCAAGGTATGTTCGCTTAACATTTCCATAACGCGACCAGTAGGAGCAAGTTCGCCCCCATCTTCATCTTCTGGAAAATATTCTCCCATCCAAACTTTCTTACTGGCTTCATAAACAGCTTGTAGACGGTTGGAGGACGTTTCATCGGGACAAAATACCCGGAAGTTCTGGGTATTTTTAAGCATAATATCCCGTAGTAGATAACCCAAATGTTTGGTATTCTCTTCTTCTGTAGTTCCTGGCTTATCTACCTTAACTGCATAATCCCGAAAATTTGGCATGATTAATGCCTTACGTACTAATCCACCATTGGCAATGGGGTTAGCACTCATGCGACGTTCGCCAGTCGGTGGGAGTTCTTTTAGTTCTGGAATTAGGCTACCATTGGCATCAAATAGCTTTTCGGGTTCATAGCTCCGCATCCATTCTTCTAATAGTTGTAGATGTTCTGGATTTTGGTGCATACCCCCCATTGGTACTTGGTGGGAACGCCAAAATCCTTCGACTTTGTGACCGTCAACTTCTTGTGGTCCAGTCCAACCTTTTGGCGATCGCAATACAATCATGGGCCAACGAGGACGTTTTGCCGTACCGCTACTACGAGCTTCCTGTTGAATATTTCTAATATCTTCCACGCACTGTTCCACCGTAGCAGCCATTGCTTGGTGCATACTATCTGGGTCGGAACCTTCGACAAAATAAGGGGTGTAGCCATACCCCTTAAATAAATCTTCTATTTCTTCGTGTGAAATACGAGACAATATTGTGGGATTGGCAATTTTATAGCCGTTGAGGTGCAAAATCGGCAGTACCGCACCATCGGTTATCGGGTTAATAAATTTATTGGAATGCCATGCTGTTGCCAAGGGACCAGTTTCTGCTTCTCCATCCCCGATGACACAAGCAACAATTAAATCTGGATTGTCATAAGCGGCACCGTAAGCATGGGATAAACTATAGCCCAGTTCTCCACCCTCGTGAATGGAGCCAGGAGTTTCTGGAGTACAGTGGCTGCCAATACCTCCAGGGAAGGAAAATTGCTGGAAAAATTTGCACATTCCTTCTTCGTCTTGGCTCTTGTCGGGGTAAACCTCAGAGTAGGTTCCTTCAAGGTATGTAGGAGCTAAGATTCCTGGCGCTCCGTGTCCGGGACCAGCCATGTAAATCATGCTTAAGTCATACTTCTTAATTAGCCTATTAAGGTGAATATAGATAAAGCTTAAACCAGGACTAGTACCCCAGTGTCCCAACAATCTCTGTTTGATTTGTTCTGGTTTGAGGGATTGTTTAAGTAGGGGGTTTTCTTTTAAATAAATCATCCCTACTGCTAAGTAATTGCAAGCCTGCCAGTAAGCATGAATTTTCTGTAATTCTTCCCTGCTTAAAGGTGCTCCAGAAACTGTTGCCCTGGCAGTCCCAAATGCGCTAATAGAACTTTGAGGGATTGTTTTCTCTGGTGTTGCAGTCATAATCTATAAATTTCTTGTTTTTAGGTTTACTCAAAGGTACCAGCGACTGAAATCAAGTATTCTTAACAATTCGCAATTTCTAATATCCTGTAAACTAAGCAGTTTGATTTTAAATCGATGTTTTGAGGAACTTGTGAAGATTTGAAGTAAATGGGACTAAATTAAAAATTTCAAGTTTTCAATAGTGTATCTTGAGTTACCTGTCCGTCTTCCATCCGCAAAATTCTATCGGCAACATCCAAAATACGGCTATCATGAGTCACTAGCAATATTGTACTTCCTTGTTGCTTGGCTAATTTCTGCATAATGTTCACCACATCTCTACCAGATTTACTATCTAATGCTGCTGTCGGTTCGTCTGCAAGTACCAGTAAAGGTTCCCCAACTAAGGCACGAGCAATCGCAATTCTTTGTTTTTGTCCTCCCGAAAGTTTACCGGGGTAATAATCCATGCGATTTGCTAAACCTACTGATGATAAAATCATCTGCGACCTAGCGATACGTTCTTCAATTGATAAATGTTCATGCAAGCGTAAGGACATTCCCACATTTTGCTGTGCTGTGAGGGATTCAAGTAAATTATGGGACTGAAAAATAAATCCAATTTGCTGGCGAATTTCAACTAACTGCGACTTGCTCGCGCCGTATAATTCACGACCAAATACGCAAACGCTTCCTTGCTGTATTGAACGCAAAGCACCGATTAATGTTAGTAAAGTGGTTTTACCGCTTCCCGAAGGTCCGCGCATGATCACAATTTCACCCTGATAAATGTCTAAATTGACATCATTTAAAACAGGTTTACGTAAATCTCCTTTACCAAAAGCGTGGTAGAGATGACGAACTGTGACAGCAGGTTCCATAGCTTCTCCTCCAGCTTTTAAAATACATCCGCAGGGTCAGCAGAACGAAGTTTCCGCATGGCGATCGCCGACGAAATCAAACACATTAAGACTGTGGCAATTAATACTTGCCATGCAACAGCAGCTTTCATTATTAGGGGAATCCGAGTTAGGTTTCCCAGTAAGGCATACATCCCAATGGAGGTTGTATATCCTGGAGCAAATCCAATCAGAGCAAGAATAATTCCTTGTTGTAAAACCACAGCTAACAACCTACCGTCTGAATAACCCATTGCTTTTAAAGTCGCGTATTCGGGTAAATGGTCGCTGACATCGGTGTATAAGATTTGATAGACAATTACGACTCCGACAACAAACCCCATAATTGCACCAAAGCTAAAAATCGTACCAGCAGGATGTTCGTTTGACCAAAAGGACATTTCGGATTGCTTAAATTCTTCACGATTCAAAACTCTGATATCACTGGGTAATCTCGCTTGTATATTCCGAGTAATTTCAGCAGTGTTTGCTCCCGGCTCAAGCTTGAGAATGCCAACATGAACTTTATCAATACTGTTACGACCGAATAAACGCAGATAATTTTGGTCGCTGGTGACAATATGACCGCGAATAAACATTGTGCTTCCCAGGGTAAAAAGTCCACCGACTCTGATTCTGCGACCGGAAAATTCAGTGGTAATAGTTTCTCCTCGATTAAAAGATTCCACCACATGACCAGCAGTTGGTTGAGATTTGCGGTCAAATAGCACTACATTAGATAATTTGATTTTATCTAGTTGCTGATTTAACTCCGGTAAATCAAAAACCGGACGATATGGGTCAAATGCAATTACAGCAACTGGTGCGATTTCCTTATTCCAAGGATTCACCCAAGCTCCAAAAGAATAATACAAAGGACTAGCCGAAGTCACCCCCTTAACATCGGTAGCTTGATACAAATATGCTTTAGGAAACTCTCTGGTTTCAAACAAAGTTTTTGTCCGCTTGCTGACTAAAACCAGGTCAGCATTTAAATTTTCGTGAACCAGTACTGAACCATCGAACAGCATCGATTTAAATCCCAACATCATAAAAATCAAGATGTCAGCAAAAGCAATTCCCGATATTGCAACCAGCAAACGAATTTTTTGATGGCTCAATTGCGACCAACCCAAAGGAGGTTCCTGGGAAAACTTCGACAGCAAATTTGCGATAAAAGGAATTTTCATTATGGATTCCCCCGGTTCCTATCTATTTATAATAGAAACTTAGAAATGTGAGGATTTTGTGAGGGAATACATAAATCAATAATTAATTCAATTTAAAAGTCCAATAATAGCATTACAAAATCATATTTAATACTTACCCATAAATAGGCTAACGATTCTAATTGCTAATAAATAAAACCTTAAATTTGCTATTTGATAAAAGTTGTTTTCTAAAATTAGCTAAAATCATGTTTTATTTTTGTTTATTTACATTAATAATCTTAATTTAGTATCCATCTAGATGTTAAAATATGTTTATAAGCAGGCAGAATACTAATGATACATTTTAATTAATTATTTGCAAGCATAAAAGTCTTCTGTATCGCTTTCTTACAATAAATTAGCGGGGATGAAGGAGCTAAATATGATGCACAAAGAATATATGGAAATTGTCGAAGGATTAGTTGATAAATTGACATTATCTACAATATTAGAAATGTTAGAGCGAATATGTCATAAAAAAGCAGAAAATCTCAGAACCCATTGGCAAGATGAAAACACAGCAAAGCTTTGGGAAAAAGCTGCTAGACAAATAGAACAGATAAATGTTGATATTTGATTAAACATTAAAGCCCAGTTAATTAAGTGACCTTCCTCAAATTTAGAAGATTTTTCTGCTCTTCGATGAAAGGTAATTTTAGGAAGGTCTTGTTTTACTTGACTTCTTACAACAATAACTAAATTGTAAGTAGCTTCTCAATCTCGAATCATTCCAAATTCACCGTAACCCGCACCTGTAAATTAGTCAGTCCAGAAACTTTCGGTGTATCTTCCGGGTCTAATCTAACCTTCACCTCCACAACTCGCGCATCTTTATCGGCTGCGGGGTCGGAATCTAAGATATCTTGCTTCTTAATTTGTAAGCCGATATGGTCAATAGTTCCGTGTAAGGTACCTGCAAACCCACCATGTTCGCTGATTATCGATGCACGTTGACCGACTTGAATCTTACTAACATCAGTCTCGTAAATTTCGGCGATCGCATACATTTGTTGAGTACGTCCTACCTCTACAATTCCCTGACTGGTGTTAACTTGTTCCCCGACGCGGGTATTAATTTTCAAGATTTGTCCTGCTACGGGAGAACGAACGTAAAAGTCTTCTAATTCAGCTTGGATACGGTTGATGTAAACAGCAGCTTTTTCCACCTCTGCTTGTGCAACTTTTACATCAACAGGACGAACTTCTTTCAACTTCTCCAACATTGCTTGTTCGGTTTGGATTTGTTTTTGTAAAGTGGAGACGGTGGTTTGTAATTGTGCGATTGCGGCTTCGAGGTTTGCTTGTGCTGTTTGAAAAGCCTCGCGTTTGTTGTCAAAATCAGCAGTTGCAACAGCTCCTTGACCATGTAATGCTTGATAACGTTTATAGTTAGCTTCTGCGTTTTGTAACTGTGCTTTTGCACGAGCAATAGTAGCAAGATTTTCTACTCTTTGAGTTTTTAATTGCGCTTGGGTTCTAGCAATTATGGCTTCTTGAGCGGCGATTTCTGCTAATTTCGCTTCCCCTGCTTGAATTTTGGTAAGCTTTGCCTTTGCAATAGCTAAATTCTTTTGAGCTTCCCTCAATTCCATCTGTTTTTTATCGGTTCCTTGTAGAATCGCAATGATTTGACCAGCTTTTACATAATCACCTTCATTCACAAGTAGCTTATTTACTCGGCTATCTTGAGCATAAGCAACCGATAATTTAATTACCTCACCTTGCGGTTGCAGTCTTCCCAAGGCTGTTATTTTAGTAATAGGAGCGATAGTAGTAGTTGGGACTGGTGTAGGGTTTTTTGTTTGAAATTGAGAGATTATGTAAACAGAACCCGCACCAAGAAAAGTTGTTAAAATTACGCCAGCTATCAAGTAAATAACTTTTTTATTACCCCTTTGTTTAGGGATATTTGCTGGCTGTACGAATAAAGAAGTTTCCGGTTTTTTATCTTTTGTTACAACCATAATCTGTGGACGGGATTAATGTTACACAATCAATTAAACCCGTACTTATGTTGTATAGAAATAACATGAGGAACTTGTGAGGGTATATACGGTTAAATTTTACATAACTTCTGATTAGGACTTACGCAACCGGCACATTTTCTCGTAGGGTGCTGTGACACTTTTATTATTTCCGAACGTAGTAATAACTTTTTATAGTGTCACGCACCAACCAGTATTGTGACAATTGCGTAAGTCCTGCTGATTATAAAAATACTTTAACCTTTATTTTAATAAGAATCGTTGAGGTTAAAGTTGACAATTATATTACAGGTTTACTGACAATCATTCTGGGATATCTACGAATAGTTAATAAGCAGGATGTGACATGATTATCATCCAAACTAGTAAAACCACAAGCAGAACGGCAATTTTGGCAATTATGTAATGAATTGCATCTGGCGTTAATGGTAGTTGGGTAAAATATTGCATATTCGTCACCTCCAATTTAAATGCTGTATAGGGAAGGTTGTATTTTTAATCTAAAAAATAAATTTGAGATTGTTGTGAGGAAGCTTTATTTTGGTAAACTTACAAGATGCAATAATCTTTTACAAAACGATGACAGCTTTAACCACAGAACAATCATCTGTAGGCTGAATAATAAACCCTAGTTTTTCACAAACTCGCTGCATTCCCCGATTGTCTAGTAAAATTTCCGCATTTATTTCGCTCAAGTTTTCATCTTTTCCAATTTGTAACAACTCTTTTAGTAATTCACTTCCTAACCCCTGACACTGATATTTATCTGCGACTATCAAAGCAAATTCAGCTTGATTTGTTTGGTGTAGTTTACTTAACCTCGCAACGGCTAAAATTTCATTTTTTTGAGTTTGGGGATTATAATAATCGGCGACTAGAGCCATTTCACGGTCGTAATCAATAAAACACAATCTGGTTAAACGTTCGTGAGCAATACGTCGGCTAAGTTTAATTAGATGAAAATAGCGAAAATAAATACTTTGTTGCGATAATGCATGATGAAATTGAATCATTAACGGCTCATCTTCGGGACGAATCGGACGTATAGTAATTTCCATGCCGTTTTGCATTTTCCAAGTTGAAATATATTGAATTGGATAGGGACGAATTGCTGGTTTTGGTAATTCTTCAACCTCCATATCTAAATTATGAATTACAATTCTCCCATCTAAAGCTATCAAGGAATTATCAATACCTGGTTTTGCTAAAAGCGGATTAATATCTATTTCTTTAATTGCAGGTTGTTCTACAACTAGTTGACTAAAGCGAACTAAAAGCTGTTCTAATTTATCCAACGGAATTGCTTTTCTTCCTCTAACTCCTTGTAATGCTTTATAGATTTGAGTTTGTTCCATCATTCGTCGAGCTAAGGTAGTATTAAGTGGAGGTAATCCCAATGCTCTATCTTGAAATACCTCAACTAATTGTCCTCCAGTTCCAAACAATAAAACTGGACCAAATTGAGCATCTATACTACTACCTAAAATCAATTCATAACTGTTTTTTAAATCCACCATTGGCTGAATTGTCACACCAGCAAAATGGCTGCTACCCACCTTTTGTGTCACTGATGTTTGAATTGCTTGATATGCTTCCCTGACAGCATCAGCGCAACATAAATTTAAATGTACTCCATTCACATCTGATTTATGAGTAATGGTGTAAGAATAAACTTTTATCACTACCGGATAACCAATTTTATCTGCTGTTTGAATCGCTGATTCTACTGTTGTTGCTAGATAAGTTTCTACAGTTGGAATTCCATAAGCTGCCAATATTTGTTTTGATTCAATTTCTGTTAGTAAATATCTTTGTTCGTGACGTGCTTTCTCGATAATTTTCTCAACTAAATTACAATGAGAACAATCGACTTCTGGTTTAGCTAATACAGGAGTTTCATACAAACTGCGTAAATTATAACTATAGCGCCACATATAATTAAAAATCCGAGCAGCAGTATCGGGATAGGGAAAGGTCGGAATTGCAGCTTGATTGAGAATTTCTGCCCCAGCTTGGATTTCTGAGTTACCCATCCAACTTGCTAAAATTGGTTTATCGCTTTTGACATAAGCTGTTAAAACCTCTGCTGTTTTGGTAGGATTTGTCATTGCCTGTGGTGTCAAAATTACCAAGATTGCATCAGTATTTTTATCTTGACTAACAACTTGCAAAGCCTTCTCATAACGGTTGCTTTCGGCATCTCCTAATACATCAATAGGATTGCAATCCCCAACATTTTTAGGCAACAATTCTCTCAAATTACTCCGAGTTTCTTCGGTTAAATCAGTCAGTTCTCCCCCTCCAGAAATTAACGCATCTGTAGCTAAAACTCCGGGTCCCCCAGCATTAGTAATAATTGTCATTCGTTTACCTTTGGGACGGGGTTGTTTTGACAACACCTCTGCCATATCAAATAATTCAGAAATGCGATTAACTCTTAAAACCCCACAGCGTCTTAATGCTGCATCAAATACCGCATCGCTTACCGCTAACGCACCTGTATGAGATGTTGCGGCTTTTGCTGCAATTTCAGTACGTCCAGCTTTGATGACTATAATCGGTTTGGTTAAAGCAACTTCCCTTGCAGCAGAAAGAAAAGAGCGAGCATTACCGATAGATTCCATGTAAATCACAATACTTTCCGTATGTGGGTCATCGCCGAGGTAATAAATTAAATCTCCCCAATCCACATCCAGCATCGAACCGATGGAAATAAAAGCGCTAAATCCTACATTCTCATGGAAGCTCCAATCCAAAATAGCCGTACACAATGCTCCACTTTGGCTGATAAATCCGACTTTACCAGGATGAGCCATACCATTAGCAAAGCTAGCATTTAAGCCAATATGAGGATTAATAATTCCCAAACAGTTAGGACCAATTAACCGCATTTGAGAGCGACTAACTTGTTCTAATATCTGCTGTTCTAGCTCTAAACCTGTACCTCCTATTTCCCGAAACCCAGCAGAAACCACAATTGCACCTTTAACTCCTGCATCAACGCATTCAGCAATAACACCAGGAACAGTTACAGCAGGAGTAGCAATAATTGCTAAGTCAATAGCTTCTGGAACTGCGGCAATATTTGGATAAGCTTTGATACCCAAAATGCTATTATGTTTGGGATTCACAGGGAAAACCGTTCCCCCAAAAGGATGGCTAACGAGATTCCACAATAAAGTACGTCCTACGCTACCTTCCTTTGACGATGCACCTATAACCGCAACGTTTTTAGGTGTAAAAATAGCATCAAGAGGATGATGTTGGGAACGGAGAATATCATAAGCACGGTCTGAAGCTATCTTAATAGTCTGCATAAATCATTCCTGGTTTTAAGAAAATAGGGAGTAATTAGGAGTTAGGAGTTAGGAATTAGGAGTTAGGAATTAGGAGTGTAGAGACGTAGCACTGCTACGTCTGTTAGGAGTTAAGAATTAAGAGTTAATAATTACCAATTACCAATTACCAACTACCAATTACCCATTACCAATTCTCGCTTCTTCCAACTGCAAATTATCCGATTCATTAGGATGATAAAAAGCAGCATCAGTACGACAACCGCGATAAGCTAAAACGTACAATTCCTTCAAATCATTAATTAAGGGATAGCGGGGATTTGCTCCCGTACATTGGTCGTCAAATGCTTGTTCTGCCATTGTTTCTAAACTACTATAAAAAGCTCGTTCATCATCTCCCAATGTTTCTTTAATCGTTAAAGGAATATCAACTTCATGCTTGAGATTTTCTACAGCTTCTACTAACTTTTCTACTTTCTCATCAAGGGTATTTCCTCCCAATCTTAAAAAATCTGTAATTTGAGCATAACGTTGTTTGGCATGGGGATATTTGTACTGTGGGAAAATAGCTTGTTTGAAAGGAATATCCGTAGCATTGTAACGAATAACATGGGAAATCATCAGCGCATTTGCTAACCCGTGGGGTACGTGAAAAGTAGCTCCCAATTTATGAGCCATTGAATGACAAACTCCTAAGAAAGCATTAGCAAATGCCATTCCGGCAATTGTTGCTGCATAGTGAACTTTTTCCCTTGCTTCGGGGTCATTTGCACCATTTTTATAGGCTCTAGGCAAGTATTTAAATAGTAAATCAATTGCTTGTAATGCTAATCCATCGGTAAACTCAGTTGCCATTACCGAAACATAAGCTTCTAGTGCATGAGTTAAAGCATCAATTCCACCGTATGCAGTTAACTTTTTCGGCATATTTAAGACCAATTCCGGGTCTACAATTGCCATATTTGGTGTCAACGAATAATCTGCTAAAGGATATTTTATTCCTGCTTTTTCGTCGGTGACAACTGCAAATGGAGTAACTTCCGAACCAGTACCGGAAGTCGTAGGAATAGCCACTAACATAGCTTTTTGTCCCAAGGGTGGTAATTCATAAACTCGCTTGCGAATATCCATAAACCGCATCGCTAAACCAGCAAATTCCACTTCGGGATGCTCGTACATTAACCACATCACTTTAGCTGCATCCATCGGAGAACCACCACCAACAGCAATAATTACATCTGGTTGATAATTATTTAATAATGCTAAACCTTGTTTTACATTAGATAAATTGGGGTCTGGTTCAACTTCGTGGAAGATATCATATTTGATGCCAAGTTCTTCTAAAACTTTGGTGACATTATCGAGAATTCCTAAATCAAATAATGGTTTATCCGTAATAATAAAAGCCCGTTGTTTGCCAATCAAATCTCGTAAAGCTATGGGTAGACAACCAGATTTAAAATAGACTTTTGGAGGAACACGGAACCACAGCATATTTTCCCGACGTTGGGACACTGTTTTAATATTTAATAGATGATGAGGTGCCACGTTATCAGATATTGTATTACCACCCCAAGTACCGCAACCTAATGTTAATGATGGGTCTAATTTAAAATTATATAAATCACCAATTGCACCTTGGGAGGATGGTGTATTGATTAAAACCCTTGCTGTTTTTATCGCGTTCTCAAAATAGACAATCTTATCGGAATCGGCTGGATTGCTGTACAATACTCCGGTGTGTCCTGGTCCGCCAAATTCAATCAATTGTTCGGCTTTGGTAACTGCTTCCTGAAAATTTTCTGCTCGATACATCGCTAAAATAGGCGATAGTTTTTCATAAGCAAAAGGTTCCGATTTATCAATCTCTTCTACTTCAGCAATTAAAGTTTTATAGCTACTTGGTAGGGGACAATAAGTATCTTTTCCACATCCAGAAACTTCACTTTTTAATTTAAATTCTGCTAGTTGAGCAATCTTTTCCACCGACTGTCCAACAATAGCTGGATTTAATCTTCCTTCTTTTAAAATTAAATTACCCAGTTGGCTTTTTTCTGTATCATTGAGAAAATATGCACCTCGACACATAAATTCCTGTTTAACTTGCTCGTAAATATCATCAACAATAATTACAGATTGTTCCGAAGCACAAATCATTCCATTGTCAAAAGTTTTACTCAATAAAATTGAACTGACAGCAGTTTGAATATCAGCCGAATTATCAATTACCGCAGGAGTATTTCCCGCTCCTACACCTAATGATGGATGTCCTGAAGAATAAGCAGCACGTACCATTCCCGGTCCGCCAGTTGCTAAAATTAATTTGATATCGGAATGCTGCATTAATGCCTGAGATAATTCTACCGTTGGTTCGTCAATCCAACCGATAATATTTTCTGGCGCACCAGCAGAAACTGCTGCTTCTAAGATAATTTTTACTGCTTCTATCGTGCATTTTTTAGCTTTAGGATGGGGAGAAAGAATTATTCCGTTGCGAGTTTTAAGAGCTATTAATGCTTTAAAAATAGTTGTAGATGTAGGATTGGTTACGGGAACAATTCCGGCGATAATTCCTACTGGTTCGGCTATTTTTTGAATACCAAAAGTTTTATCCTCTTCGATAATACCGCAAGTCTTTTCATGTTTATATTTGTTGTAAATATATTCCGATGCAAAGTGGTTTTTAATCACTTTATCTTCAACAATACCCATTCCTGTATCAGCAACAGCTAATTTAGCTAAAGGTATTCTTTGATTGTTAGCCGCTAGTGCTGCGTATTTAAAAATAAAATCAACTTTTTCTTGAGAATATGTAGCGTATTGTTCTTGTGCTGCTTTGACTTTTTGTACTAATAATTCTAATTCTTGAGTATTGGTAACTTGCATAGTTTTACTCCTTTATTTAAATGCAAAATTTAGCAAAGTTTTAGTTAAAGAGTGAAAATACCTTTACTTCGGAAGATATTTAATGCTTTTTCTACCTGTTCTGAAGTTGGACTAAGAGTTTCTTTGAGTTTGTATTCGTAACCTAGTTCTTCCCATTTATATTCACCCATTTTATGAAATGGTAAAACTTCGACTCTTTGAATATTATTAAGAGTAGATATAAAATCAGCCAATCCGGTTATATTGTCCGTATCATCAGTTAAGTCAGGTACCAATACAAATCGAATCCAGGCTGGTTTATTAATGTCACTCAAGTACTTCGCAAGAATTAGCGTTGGTTTTATATCAACTCCTGTAACTTTGGTGTAAGTAGCTGCGTCAAATGATTTAATATCAAGCAATACTAAATCCACAAATTCCAATACAGATTTTGCAGTTTCTAAATTACAAAATCCAGATGTATCTAAAGCTGTATGTATTCCTAATTCTTTACAGCGTCGAAAAATTTCTCTAACAAATTCCGGTTGAAATAAAGGTTCACCACCGCTAATTGTCACACCTCCACCGGATGCTTTCATATAAGAAGTATATTTCTTAATTTCTATAATTAATTCATCAACTGTTACCTGTTTTCCATTTTCCAGATAGCGACAGTCGGGATTGCTGCAATAAAGACAGCGTAGCGGACAACCTGTAGTAAAAATTATAAAACGAATCCCCGGACCATCCACAGTACCGCAAGTTTCAATTGAGTGGATGTAGCCGGATGTAGCAACTTCAGATACTGGATGTAACATAGCTATTACCCATAGCACGCAAGAGATTGAAGCTTTTATTCGCTTCACTTTGAGTTATACGGGAAGAATTTGAGGAACTTGTGAGGAAGCTTAGAATTTGTATCCTCACATTTTCTTCAAATTATATCTATAAAGTAAAAGTATTGAATTGTTAATTATTAACATCAAATTTTTATCCAGTAAAAAACTGTTGAGAAGATAAATTATGATTCATCGTAAAATTTTAGTTGCACTAGATAAATCTAAGCAAACAGGAAAAGTCTTTCAAACAGCGTTAGATTTAGTAAAAGAAAAAGATAACGAAATCAAATTATTGCATTGTATCAATAGCAATATGATGGTTGGAGATGTATCGTCTATTGGGGGTATTGGTACTTTTGGTGATATTAATATATATGGAAACTTACACAAAAAATATCAACAGGAATTAAACCGAGAAATTCAAAAAGTCAGTGAGTGGTCGGAATATTATTGTCAGCAAGCACGAATGCAGAAAATTCCCGCATCATATACCTATGAACTTGGAGAACCAGGGAAGAAAATCTGTGAATTTGCTAAATCTTGGGGTGCTGATTTACTTGTATTGGGTTCTAGAGGACATAGTGGGATTACAGAAGTTTTGCTCGGTAGTGTCAGCAATTATGTTATTCACCACGCTTGTTGTTCGGTATTGGTTGTCAAATAAAAACTAATTAATTCTATACCCCACATTCCGTACTGAAAAGGTGTCACATAGCATAATTACTTCATCTTTTCTAAATTCACAGCTATAAATTCGGCTAAAAAAACTTTTATCCTCAATCAAGATAAGGATACAAAGTATTAAGCTAGCGGGAAGATTCTGTAAAATATAGTAAAAAATTGTGACAGTTGAAGGTGCGGAAAGCAGGTTTTTTCGGTAATTTTCTGTTAGGGAGATAATTCTTCTTTTTAGCTACTATATTTGCTTCATAAGCAGATTATAAAAATTTATAAAATATCTTGTTTGTCTAATTATATTATTCAATAATAATAGAAAAAAGATAGGTAGAAGATGAAGAAAAGACATCAATACAGACCACTACTTTATTTTATACTAGCATTTACAATTACGTGGGTAAATGGATTTATTCTGGCAGTACAAAGTCATCAAGGTGAAGATAAAAATATCATATTTTTACTATTAACTTATATGGGACCATGTATTGCCGCTTTAATTATGATGTTTGTTTTTTGTAATAAATCTTTCAGAGCTAATTTTATCAAAAGAATCTACGACCTAAGATTAATAAATAAAAAATACATCCCATTTACGTTATTTGTTTTACCTATAGCTATGGTGGTTTCAATCCTGATATCAATAGTATTTGGTCAGCCATTAGAACAATTGCGATTTGCCGAAAATTTTAAAATATTTGATGGCGAAGTAATTTTAAGTATGATTGTATTAGTTCTAGTGCCAATACTTGAGGAACTGGGATGGAGAGGCTATGGTGTTGATAGTTTAGCCAGTAAATTCAACCTATTTAAAACGAGCATGATTTTTGGTGTTTTATGGGGTGTTTGGCATTTACCAGCTTTTTTTATTAAAAATTCATACCAAAGTTCTTTGTGGGCAAATCATCCCCTATTCGCAGTGAACTTTTTTGTCGGGATAATTTTCTTGGCTATTATCATGAATTACTTGTATTACAAGAATAAGCGAAGCATTTCTTTAATTATATTGTTTCACATACTCGCAAACTATTCGTCGGAGCTATTTGAAGCCAACCAGATAAGTAAGTGTATATTTACTCTTATTTTAGCTGTGGTGACAGTGGTTATAATTAGACGAAATAAATATTTCTTTTTTTATAAAAAAATGATTCATGTATAGTGGTTGCATGTGATTTTTTTCTGCTGTATCTGTAAAATGCAGGTAAATTGTTTTGCATTTATCACAATAATCTAATATCTATTAATTAATCGGCTTTTTGAGATAATTAACCAAAAATCCAACTCCGTTTTTTTGGTAATACTTATTTCAAATTACAAACATTTTTACCTGCGGTTATTTTTTTTCTAATTTCATTAAATATCAATGGTAAAAATGCACTGCTGCTTATAATAATACTATCCGCAATACTAATGGTCGTAAGACTTAATAGCATCCGCAGTTGGGGAACCCCAATTGACAGTAGTTGTAATCCAATCGAACCAATAAGAGCAATATTCAAATATTGATTTTGCGGTAGTTTATTAATACCAAATATGGTGTATTTATCCGAGCGACAACTCAGAGCATGAAGCAGTTGTCCAATTGTCAGACTCATGAAAGCAATGGTACTTGCTTGCAAACCAATACCGTATTGACTTATGCCGTATCCATAAGCTGCCAAACTACTAATAGTTATAGTTCCAGATTCCAAAACAAAATTACTAAAATCTGATGTTTTAACAATTGCTTCTTCAGGGTTGCGCGGTGGTTTACTCAAAATATCTGGTTCGCTTGGTTCCAATGCGAGCGCTAAACCGGGGAAGATATCTGTAACTAAATTCAACCATAACAACTGTATCGCATTTAAAGGTTGTCCTAAACCAAAAGTTGTCGCTGCTAACATTACCATAATTTCGCTGAGGTTGGTAGAAAGCAAAAAATGCAGTGATTTTCTAATGTTGTTATAAATAGTTCTCCCCCGACTCACAGCAACAATCATGGTTTCTAAGTTGTCGTCAGCAATAATAATATCGGCAACTTCACGGGCTGCATCAGTACCGCTATTTCCCATTGCCACACCCACATCTGCTGCTTTTAGAGCAGGGGCATCATTTATACCATCGCCAGTCATAGATACAACTCGTCCAGCCCTCTGCAAAGCTTGAACAATTTGCAGCTTATTAGCAGGACTAATTCTAGCAAAAACATTTACTTTGTCAAAAAGTGCTGTTTTTTCTTCAGATTCAATGTTTTTAATATCCGTAGAATCGAGAATTTGCAGTTGATTTTGGTTAGCTAGTTCCAATTCTTTAGCAATTGCGAAAGCGGTAGCAGTTTGATCCCCTGTAATCATAACGGTATCAATTCCAGCTTGATGAAATTGACCTACTAAATCTTTAACTCCTTTCCTAATAGGGTCTTTCATGGCAATTAAACCCAACCAG
>DESS01000156.1:0-103544 GCA_002361335.1 Richelia sp. UBA3308 | reverse complement strand
ACGCGCAATGCTTTATCAGCCATCCGCTTGTTTTCTATTTCAATTGCTAATTTATCATCTTCTGTAAGGGGAATTACTTGTCCTGCTTTCATCTGCCGGTTGCATAGGTGTAAAATTTCTGTAGGTCTTCCCTTGGCTGCAATTAATATACGGTCATCACAAGTACCATGAAGCGTACTCATAATATTACGATTTTCCGAGCGCTGGTTAATTTCTATAAGTGGATAATCTTCTCTAAGACAAATAACATCAATTCCCGCATCAATTGCCATATAAATTAAAGCATTTTCAGTTGCAGAACCATTAACGATATATTCACCATCTGATTGCACCACATTACTTTCATTGCAAAGAACCGATACTTGAATCAATTGCAGAAATTCGTCACAATTACTGAGATTAATTGTTTTTTCACCATTCACAAATTTACCGTTATTTACCTGAATTACTCGGCTATCGGTATGTATTTCGACTACTGACATACTGTTTTCCGTAATTGTGCCGGTTTTATCCAAACAAATCTTCTGTACCGAACCCAAGGCTTCCACTGCATTCAAGCTGCGAATAAGGACGTTATGTCGTCGCATATCTCGAATACCTAAAGCCAGCGTTGTAGTTGCTACAGCCGGTAAACCTTCGGGAACTGCTGCCACAGCCAGGGATATAGATGTAGTCATCATTGTCAGCCAAGGGTAGCCTCGCAGTAGTCCAATCAGAAAAACAACAACGCAGATACCGCTACTAAGGAACACCAATTGACTACCAACTTTATCGAGTTGTTTTGCTAGGGGAGTATCTGTAGCGCTAGCTTCTTCTACCAATTGCTGGATTTGTCCTAGTTCGGTAAATTTACCTGTTGCAGTCACCACAGCTATACCTTGTCCGCCAGTCACTAAGGTACCTTTGTATACCATATTTATTCGGTCGGCAAGGGGAATATCTTGACCGCAAAGGGTTTGAGTTTTCTTGGTGACTGGTATACTTTCACCAGTTAAAGCCGATTCATCAACGCAGAGATTATCTGTTTCAATTAACCTGGCATCCGCTGC
The DNA here is from genome assembly GCA_002361335.1 of Richelia sp. UBA3308. GTDB lineage: Bacteria > Cyanobacteriota > Cyanobacteriia > Cyanobacteriales > Nostocaceae > Rivularia. Next base: position 102,495 of record DESS01000156.1, on the reverse strand, counting down.
AATATAGCTACCGGGTTTAAGAACTAAAATATCTCCAGGAACAATATGTTCGGTGTTTATCTGAGTTATACTACCATTTCTAAGAACTAAAGTAGATGGGCGATCGCCTTTTTTCAGAGAGTGAATAATTTTTTCCGATTGGCTTTCTGTAAAATAGCCAATAACCGCATTGATACCTACAACCCCCATGATTACCGAAGCATCAACCCAGCCACCCATTGCGGTTGAAATCACCGCAGCAGCAGTTAGTAAAGCTACTGGTGGTGTCTGAAATTGCTCAATAAAAATACTCAACTCCGAACGCGATGCAGATTCAGGTAAAAGGTTTTGTCCGTATCGCAGAAGTTTTTCTGAAGCTGATTCGCTAGATAATCCCAGAGTTTTAGAACTATTCAAGGATTCGATAATAGAATCAGCTTCGATAGTATGCCAATCTTTTATTTTTTGATTTTCAATTTTATCTGTAGCTTTTTTGAAATTACCAGTTTGTTTTAGAAGTTTTTTCTGTGAATATTTATTTTGCTTTTCTACATAGCCCATTACTATATTCTCAATACATAATTATTTTTGAGAATGACTGATATTTGAATGAAACAATCAACGCATTGCTAGTTACTATGGTAGCACCAACAGAGATTATCTCCTATTAAAGATTCGGAGTACTGCTTAAATAACTCTCAGAAGTAAAGCCCGTTGGTTTTATATTTACTTCTAGCTTCGCTATTTGTATCTATGTATTCATTTAAACATCGATTAAACCTTAATACAGCTATTGCTTGGATAGCACCATTCTAGTTATAAAATATCTCTGTATCTAATCTGACTATAATATATAATAAATTAAATTGAGTATTTGCGAGTATTTTTAACAATTATATATTCTGATTTATCAAAATTATTAATGTAGAAATATTCTTTTAAAGAATGATGCTATAAATCATTTGATTTTGACTCTTATCAAGTTATATCTTTATTAGATATCTTACTTTTAAAATTACCAATAGTATTTATAGTATTATCCCAACAAAAAAGCTTTTATTCCATATTTTATATTTCAGATTGCTTTAATTAAATATTCTTTGGATGCGAAAATTAAATTAATATTAAGCTGAAAATCAACTACAGAGGTACGTTGATAAAAGCGCCATATAGCAAGGCAATTAGCCACTGTAAGCGAGGACATCTCAATTTTGAAATAGTTCAAAATCATGATAGTAAAAAACATTATAGGAAGAATAAAAAAACATTTACTTGCTCACAACTTCCTCACAATTATTGTTTAAATTAAAAATATAGAGAACATTATTTAAAGGGTTTAAATGTTTTATCTATAAAGAGTTAATTTAATTATTCAATTGAAAAAAATTAACTCATATATTAACTACTGTGTATAAAAACCCTTTTATATCTATTAAGAGGAAATAAGATTATGCAACTTCAAGAAAGAAACGAACTAGAAAACAATCATCTTATTAATGTCGAAAACCTTCCTACCTTTTCAATGACAGAGCCAACATCAACATCAATGAGGTTGAGGAAACCTGTTTTGAGAAAAGGGGATACAGGAGATGCAGTTGAAGAACTGCAAAAACTCTTAAGATACTGGGAATACTATTACGACCCTATCGATGGTATCTTCAGCGAATATGTTGAATGGGCTGTTAAAGCTTTCCAACATCGGGTTTATCTAGAAGAAGATGGTATTGTCGGACCATTAACTTGGAAATCACTTTATAGTGGTGCCCCTCCGGTTCCACCCATCCCAGTTCTCAGTCGCGGTAGCACTGGTAAATATGTGAGAATGGTTCAAAGAACCTTATCGTTGCACGGCTACTATAGCTTCGATATAGACGGTATTTTTGGTGCAATTACCGAAGCCGCTGTTACCACATTCCAAACAGATATGGCTTTAGTACCAGATGGAGTAGTAGGTCCTCGGACTTGGCACGCTCTCAGTAAACTCTATCATTAAACCTAGCTTACTATGTGTGATTCGATGCTTGGATAACATATACCAATGTATTCTGAGTTTAATGATTATCCAAGCGAAATCAAGCGTTATTCTACAAAGAATTAACGCTTGCTTTTTTAGTTTCAGATTTAGATTTAATGTTTGAAAAAAATTGTCAACTTAGAATGCAAAAAGCGGTAGTATAACGCATTCAAATCAGCATGGCTTGCGTTGTACTACCGTTAACGTAAAATACATTGTCATAATTATTTTATCTGATTAATTTCCTCTTGGGCTTGATAAAAAATCCCTTGCAAAGCGTCATTTACTTTGACATATTTCCTATTCAAAATGTTAGATGTTGCGCGTAAAACGTATTTTTCTGTAATTGGTACACCATTCAATTTAAAGGAAGTAGGTAGCCATAATACCCTCCATCTATATCTAACTAAAAGAGCCGATGTAGAGTGAATACAGTTTCCTTCGTAACAATGCCGTTTAATAGTTAACGCATCATCGTAGTATGATAGTGCTTTCTCTAAAGATTGCGTGGTGGAATTTTCGATAACAAAGGATTGTTTGAAAGTATTCTCGAAATTTAATTTCAGGTTCTCAAGACGTTCGGAATATTCAATATATCCCATATTACGATGCAGCTTTTTAGCAAACTTGTGGAAATTATCTACTAAATTATTCAAACGGATAACCGCCATTTTATATTGAATGTTATTCAGTAGATTTTGATAGCCTTCCAAATAATCTTTTTTAGTTTCAGATATGGTTGTTTTCTCTGGAATATTATTGATAAGCTGAATAGCATTTTTGACTTGTAATTCTGCTTTCGACAGAGACTTTAAGTTATTAAAGCGAACAATCTTTTCTGCCTGTAACTTTAAATTATTAGCCCGATTCAAAGCATTTACAGCAATTTGTTCGTTTTGAGTTTTTTGATTGATGAGTTTTAGCTGATTCTGATATTTAGTGAGTTCGGATTGAGCTTGTTTTGATACATCAACATCAGTTGGAATACTTTGAGTCTCAACAATTGCTGTTTCTAGGTTAAAACGAATTTTCTGCCATTTTTCTAGAGGAAGAACGGTTTGATTATCTACAGAAAAAGCTTGCTTACTCAAGTTTCCAGCATTTAGGAAACTACTCTTAGCATTAACAGCTTTGACGCATCCAGAAAATTTCGTCAGTTCTTTTTGAGCTTGTGGATATGTCGAACCAGGTAATTTTGGAATTCCGTTCAATAATTTGACTGCTTGATTTACATTCTTACTAGTTTCCGAAAAATTATCAGCTTCAGTTTGCTCTTTGCATTCTTTGATTAATAAACTTTGAGCTAGTATAATTTTTCTTTCTTGTTCCTCTTGAAATTTAACCCATCCAAACGAACTACCCGCAACTAAAAATGTTGCGAATAACAGAAAAAAGATAGTTTTTCTATATTTCAGATGTGGATTTTTATTTTTTGTGAGTGTCATAATACACCTTCCTTTCAATATCACTTCTACAGATTTTTATATAGTGGATGTATCTGTAAGCAAATATAGACTGAGGATTTGACAAATGTTATTGTAAATATATGACTTTGCTGTTAAATATAACTTCAAGTTCAATTTACTATTTACAGCAGAATACTGAATTAAATTTAACTCAGCATCTTTACACTTATAGTTATAAGTTACAAGTTTGAGAAAGTTGTGAGGAAGTAATTATTCTTAGTTAATTTTTGCTATATTCAATACCTACTGCAAAATAACACTTACAAATTGTTGAATATAGTTTAATTTAGACTCCACAAGTTCTTCACATTTTATTTTTAGGATGAAATTAAATATTCTAGTTTATTAGAAATTTTTTAACGGAGAGGAAGTGAATTATGTTACCAACAATCGAAGTATATAACATCGAAACTATCAAAGATGAAATAAGACAATTGGTTGACAAAGGAAAACTTCGCTGCAACGAACCAATCTGTCATGCATGTAGATTCATCTCTCCTCGCGAATGGACTTGCTTTGAATGCGAGTTAGAAAGAAATGATTATTTACCTAGAGATTGGATTATAGACCTTTTAGGAAATGGAGAATGGGCTGAGGATTAGTTGGTTCAATGACTAAATTATAAAGACGTAGCAATGCTACGTCTCTACATCTGTTTATTTTGGTAAATGTGGTACTAAACTTTTAAACACTTATCGCACTCGCTGCAACTCTGGTCTCCCGATAGTGTGGATTTACCCAGCAACGGGGTAGTTCTTCACCGGAAGGAAAAACTAATTCAGACTTTAGATAGGAAGTTGCATCTTGAAGTTCTTCACCTGAGTGACTTTGACCCATGATTTCTAGACAAAACGGGTCATAAAGGTCTTGAATTGTTAAAACTTCAATTAAGCTTTTTGTTGTTTTTTGTTGCACAAACATTTTTATTTTCTCCAAACTAAATTGTTTTTTTGTAAATTTTTCAAATGCTTTCTATCACTGATTAAATTAGCGCTATCAGGTTTGGTTTCACAAATCAAATCTAGTTATTATTCCTCTAGTTGAATTCCTTACTTTAATCATATCGCCAATAGATTTAGAATTTCTATTAATGCAATATTTTGAAAAGATTTAGTTTGATTACCCGAACTCAATTTTTACAATACTTGTTGTTTATGGTCGTTGATTTCTTCGGAAATCGATAATACTGGTTGCTTGTGTCGGAAATCTCTAAGTTTTTCCATCACCCACGGCGAAGCTAAAACACCTCCAAAACCGAAAATAGTTAGTATAAGAAATACCATTCCCCCAAATACTGGAATCAGACTAATTGCTCCCGTAATTAAAATTCCTACTAGTAATTGCGGGATAGAATATTGCCGATTTCTTAATATTTTTTTACCGATGAAAAGGCAAATTGCATTTATTCCTAATAGTTTCGCGAACCCTAAAGCCAAAGTAGCGACAGGAATTAAAATGCTACCTAATAGACTTCCAGTAGTTAGAATTACTAAAATCAGAAATGCAATGAAACCCCCTAAACCCGAACCTATACTTAAGACTGGTTTTTGATTGATAGTTTCTGCAATGCTGTGGAGAAAACTGGGTACTAACAACATTAAAACAGTACCAATGATGCCAACTGCCAACATAAATAAGGCATAAAAAGTAGCATTAATTAGATAAATCCGCCCTAACAGTCCCCAAAAACCCCAACGTCTTAAACCTTGAATAATTCCGCCATCCTCTTCGGTAATCGTGACTGCATCACCACCGATAGTGACTCCTTCTTCTTGAAATATTTCTCCACCTATAGCAGTAGCATCTCCGTCTACTTTTGCACCTGCTTTGAGCCTCACATCACCACCAACCGCTACCGCATCACCCGTCACATGTCCGTTGCTTAATACTATTACCGAACCAGCAACTGCCGTCACATCATTGACAACTTCATTTTCTTCAATTGTAATATCGCTGCCAAAATGGATTATATCTCGATTGGATATTTTATTTTGTGCAACCGCAGTACCCGATAGCACCAGCATTAACAATGCTAAAACTATCGCTGCAAATATTCTGATTTTACGATTATGTGCCATTCCTTATCTCTCCCCGGTGGGAACCATAAACACAGTTTTGTCATTTTGAGTTATAGACAAAAAAATTGAGGAAGTTGTGAGGGAGTTGTGGTCTGGCTATAAGGGAGTCACATTACGATGTCTTCCCTTGCAAAACTTATGTGGTCTCTATTAACATCCTCCCCAATGTATTGTGGGATTCCCAAAACTTACGATTTAGTTTTGTGCCTTCTTTTAAAGGTTTTACGCAAATTATTTTTAACAATACTGTTTTTAGCTCTTACATAATATATTCGTAGGACTCAAACTTGAATTAAGGAGATTTTTCCTCAAAAGCTGTGGGACTAAGGATCATCAATTGCTTTCCATCACCTTCTCTAATAGCTAGCACCAGAGGACGGTCTTTATGGTTGGCATTTGGAGGAAGTGCTTGGAAAAGATAAATCCATCCTTTATTGGCAATCAAAAAACGCCAGTCGCCAGTTTGGGATGAAGTACCGGGGATTTTTACTTCTCTACCTCGCATTTTGTTAACTAAAAGTCCCACATCTCCTATGACGCGAGCCTTTTCTAAGGAGGCATAGGTGGCATCTTTAGGGTTGTATCCCAATCCTAGTTGATTATCAGGTTGAATTAATGTAACTACAGGTAGGAGGGAAGAGTTGTTACTTGCTGCTCTCCAAGCACTCGCTTCTCCCTCCCATCGTGCTATCCAGAATAGTGCAATTAATATCCAAGCCACTATCACCAATTCTTTAATTAAGGGAGAAGAAAGTATTGTGGGAAATTTCCTCCAATGCAAGAATTTGTGACTTAAAAAGATTGCAACAATTGATAAAGCAAGAATTAAAATAGCTTTGATAAGTGCCTGAAAGTTACCCAAAAAAACGTAAATTGGTATAAAGAAAAACGATTCTATCGGAAAATCAAGTGATGTTATTTGTATGCGAAAAAATCCAAAATATGCCCAACGATAGATCCAACCTGTAAAGTAAAGAGCGATACTCAAAAACGTAATTATGCTAGCAAATTTTCCCAAGATTGGAGCTTGTTTGTTAATTTGAGAGGTTCCAGACATTGTAAATAAACCTTCATTTCGAGAGCTTAATACTTAATGAACAGCTATAGTAATTGGGTTCGGGCGTTAACGAAATTGTTGTCGTCGTCTTTCCAAAAAAGCTGCACCCAATTGATTTGACGCAGGAAGTCAGGTTAATAATTGGTTTGATTTATTTCATAAATTCAATGCTTATTTTCCTTCTCCAATTACTGTAAACCATGCCCAATGTACAGGCTCAGGGTACACTTTCATCGTTTTTAACATAGCTTCGCGCAATGCCTGAGCTTTGCCTAATGAAAGGTGGTTGTAAAATTCTTTAGTTAGGAAATTTGTTGAATTAGACCGCGCAGTTGCTAAAGAAGCAACTATACTGGGAATACCCGCAGCAATTAAAGACCGAGAAAGCCCAATTACTCCATCTGCTTTAATGTCACCTTGTCCAGTTTGGCAAGCTGCAAGGAAAATTAATTCAGCACGTAGCGGAGTTCCCTTGGGAGGAGCGTATTTTTTAAAGATTTCTTCAGCCGTAAGTAATCCGTTGTCATTCCCGGAGCGAGCTAAGGCGATCCAACTTTTTAAGCCTTCTTTTTCTTGATACTTTCCATGGGTTGCTAAGTGGATAATTCGAGTTTGAGGTAATCGATTCAAAATCTCTGCTTTTGTTGCTTGCTCACCGGTAAGGGCTGTGGTGTTAAACTTGTTTGCAATTTCATTTGCTCCTTGCTCCAAAAACTCTACCGACTGTAGCCGATATTTTTGTACTACTTCATTTGTAAGTTTAGGGTTACCAACGACTAAAACATCTTTGGTTTTTCCTTGATTTTGCAACCTTAGTTTATGTGTAGAATCCAAAACCTGAATGGAGGGGGCTGTAACAATAGTATGCTTCTGAATTAAATATTTTCCATTGGTATCTAAAAGCGCTGGAAAAGGGACGAAGAACAATTCTTTGTGAGGTATAAAGATTATGGAAGATTTAGGATTTGATGGTAATAATTCAGATATTGGTTCAATTAAAAATTTATGCCATTGCTTTAAACAGGGGTTAGGATCACTGGCTTGGCGGTTAGGATGTTGGTCATTAATAGCTCTTTTAGTTCCATTAACAAAAGCTTCAATATTAGGCTCTTTAGACTCTTTAGAATTATAATCAAAACACTTTTCAAGAGGTTGAAGCTTTGTAAGGCTGTTAGTTCGTAATTCGACTTCACCCGTAGGCTTAACAACCCAAATCAGTAAATCTGACTTTTTACAACTATCATAGTAGGACTTTTTCTTATCATTTGAATTTAACGAATTTAACTTCGTAATATCATTACAAAGAGTTGCATACTCGACCAAAGTTGCGTTCTGGGTTCGGGCAATTTTTTGAATCTGCTGGATAGTTGGCGGAGTAGCATAAGCCTCCCAGATATTGGGGGATAAGCGTTTGTTCAAAATATCGGCGAATGCTCTAGCTTTGGACTTTTCTACAACTAATAGAGCTTCTTGTTCGTTGCCTGAATCGACAAACAAGCGCATTAAGTTCTCTAAAAAACCTTGTGCATTTTGCAAAGCTTCAATTTTCTTCTCATCTGAAATTATTCGTTGCCGCCACCATTCAGCATAATTTGCTATGCTATTTTGAATATAATTGGCTTGCTCTCGGTTTACAGATTCAATATAATCGATCTGATTGAGACTTCTGCGAGTTTCTATCACTTCATGTAAGCTGTTTTGCAGTCCTAGATAATCTTTAGTATGAAGGTAGCAGGAAGAAAGACGACTGTGAATATTCACGACATCAATCAACGCACTAGTTCTCATTAGGTTCGATACGTTAGGGTTCTCACTCTCCTGTTTAAATAAAGTAGAGGCTTTTTCTAGTAGAGAAATTGCTTGCTGACACTTACCTTGCAAAAATAGGTCATATCCTTCATCCCTTAACACTCGCATATCTTGAGAGGATGTAGCAGCGGAAGAAAGTTTTTTGGGTTGGGTAGCAAGTAGGTTTTGTCCACCTGTCTTATCTTTACCTATTCCCCACATCCCTGTAAGGGTGGTTCCATCTGCTATGGCTCGTAAGAATCCCCAACCCCTGCCAGTCTTGTCCTTCCAAGTAAAATCTAGGCGATTTCCCCGCACTGTTCCTTTTATTTTCCCACCTCCCCGTCCAGTGTATTTACCATGAACCTTTACTCCCTCCTGCTTTAGTTCAAGTTCCCCAAATGTTTTTAATGGTTCTGATGCTTCTGACTGCTCTAATTGCCAGCTACCATTAAAGGGGGTGATTGATTCACTTGTCTGTTTCTCTGCTTTTACAACTTGCTTCTTTTGTAGTTTTTTCGGAACGGAAAATGTAATATCTTCTGCTATCATCTTACCCGTAAATTCTGCCTCGTAAAGACTCGAATTACCAAGGTCTGAAATTCCCTCTGCCTGAACTGTCCCAGAAATCGAATCACTTTCAATTGAGAAATTCATTGTGCCTTGCTTAACTGCAACTCCTACAGGAATACTCCCAACAGTCATGCCACTAGGAATAGTCATCCAAGATATATCTAGGCGAAACTTTTCTTGACTTGGATTCACATCTAAACGAACCTGTTTACCATTAATAGTAATTTTGCTATCAAATTCCTGCTGTCCTGCCTGAATGGGAGCAAATGATGACCACAATAGGCTGCCATTTACATCATCATTTTCTGTTTTAAGGATGACGAAGAAAGGATTGGAATCGCCCGTACTAGAGGGCAAGATTTTTAAAGTAGCAGCAATTGGACTAAATGCCTGTGCTTCAGTTTTGCCTCTTAGTGAAACTTTAAATAAGGAAGGAACTTGAATTCCCTGAATTCGCTGTGGAGACTGGGCAGTAACTTGAGATGCTGGGGATAGAGTTTGCGAAATTCGAGCAATTTGTCGTTGAGCTCCAGCCCTCGATACTCTAGTCACTTCTAACAAAACCCTGTCTTTGTCTACCCGAATTACACCATCTACAGAAGCACTAGCATCTACTACTGAAGATTTTCGCTCTGCTCGAAATTCAAATATATCACCTACTTTTTTGTAAGTTCCGGTAATAGGATATAAATCATTCCGGACATTGGCATTTTTTGATGGAACAAATACGAATTTACCATCAGGATAGAAGAGCCATTTTGCCCCTTGCAGGATTTTGCTAAGTCCCTCGGTGCGTGGAAATCCATCCACAATTTGAATATCAGGTTTCCCTATACCAATAAATTGTAAGGGTGAGTTTGTTTTTGCTTGTAGAGATACTTTATTAACAGCTTGAGGTGGTTCTGAAAAACATGAAAAGGTATTAAAAGGGAGAACTAACAATGTCAGTACAGACAAAACCTTTATACCTGTTTTAGTGGCATTTGTGGGAGGATGCATAAGGATTGCTGGAAATTAACAACACTAATAAAGAATAAGTTGATTTGCTCCAAAAACTGAGTCAAAAGACTTATAAAATCAGATATTTATCTTTAATTTGAAACATCAACCAATAAAGTTACCTGATTTTTGGCGGTGAATGTTATCTCAGAAATCGCATAGCTAGCTCCTTTTTCTTTACACGCCCGTCGGTCTACCTCACAAGGTAATTTGACATCAACTCGATTGTTATTTTCTGTAAGTGTTAAATCGCCTAGTGCAATATTAGACCACTTTCTGATCTCTCCTAGGGCAGGAGGAAGGGGATAATTACGAGTTGGACATACAAAATTTTCATTGCGCTTGGGACATTGTTGGTCACCAAGAAGAAATCTTACTTTGTTGATTTTATCTGTTGGTATCGACTCAAGCCGCTGATTGTCCAGTGTAATTGTTAAGGAGTTACCTTTAGGATCAATCCCTGTTAATCTACCAAATTTAGATTCTCCTGTTTTTTGCTCCACTTCTACCCTGGTGGACAATACTACTGAGATAAGACGAGTTTGTGCTTGAGCAATTTTTATTGTTGTTGGCTCAGTTTGGTAAGCAGTATTTTCTTTGATGCATCCTAATTGGATAACCATTGAAGCTAAAAACAAAGCAAGTAATTTGTTATGAAATCTTTTCATGTTTTGCTCAACAAAGGTACGAACAAACGTCACCGAAAGAAACATTAGATATGCAGCAGTGGCTAACTTTGAGCTAGGCACAAAAAATCGTTGTTTAGTCATATCGAACAAATAGGCATTGCTGTTTGGCTTAGCATTGTGACAAGATGTGCAACATGAAAGTTTTTCTGTATTAGTTAATACAGTTTTGAACTCAATTGAACTTTTACACCTTCAAGTTATATTTAAAACATGAGGATTTTGTGAGGATTTTGAGGGATTAGTAAAAATTAAAACTTGGTGTTATATAAATGAAATGCGTAACAGCTTAGTAATAACAGTTTCAGCTTATCTTAGTGCCATCCCACTATAAAACAGTTTTTAAACATTTTCTATATCATAATAAGTTATTTTTCCAGGTTAAGTTTTATATACTCACGAGTTTCTCAAGTTTTTTCGTTACTTTAAAAGTAGATAGAAAGTAAATAAATCGCAAATAATCCTTTCTATCGAATCTAGAAAATGTAGAAAAAATCCTACATCAACATAAATCTTTGAATTGATATAGCTAGGAATTAACTTAGTCTATATCGGGAGGATACTATGAGATTTTTTAATGTAGCAATTAGCCTATTTGCTGCAACTTCCGTTATTCTTTCAGGCGGAATTGCTGCTGCTCAACCGACGGGTATGGATGGTAGTTATATCGGTGTTGGTATTGCAGGAGGTGTAACCAGCGGAGGACAAGGAAACGACGGTGAAGTATTTGGTGGTAACGTTCAAGGACGTTATGCAATACCCGAAGCATCTATGTCTGCGAGGGGTGCGGTTCTATTTGGTGGTGATGCTGCGGCTATTATGCCAATGCTAACTGTTGATACACCAATTGCCGACAATACTAACCTTTACTTCGGTGCTGGTTATTCCTGGATTACAGACGAAGGTGACAACACCCCTCTGGGTAACAGAAATGCTGCTGTAATTACTCTTGGTGCAGAATCTGAAGTTAGCGACAGATTGATTGTATACGGTGATGCAAAATGGGGTATTGATGCCTATGAAAATAGTTCTGCTGATGCTGTTAGTCTTCAAGGAGGTTTAGGTTATAGATTCTAGTTAGGATGAGTTGTTTAGTTTGGTGTTTGCCTATGAATGAATTATTAGTGCGATTGGCTTGGAGTCAGTCGCACTTTAATAGTTGATTATCCTAAAATTTCCCCCGGTATTTCAACCTCTTCCTTCATCACCCTCCAACCCGTATGGGAACCCATCTTACCTGCTTTCACAAATAGCCAGCAGCCGCGCTCATAAGAATTTTTACCCGCTTCACATCTAGGTTTTACCCCAATCAAATCCTCTACTTCTTCGGTAGTAAGTATCCAACCATTAGCTTGAGCGCGTTCTAATATATCCATGTACCAAAGTGGATTTGAGGGTTGCAGTTTTGAAAATACAATCTCTTCAAGATTTTTCAATGATTCTGCTATTTCTGCAAGACTTTCATCAATCCACTGCTTCGTCGAATCATCAACTTGTGGTTTTGGTGTAGTAGTTTCTTGTGGTATCCTATTTTCTGGCTTTTCTTTGGGAATTGCTAAAGGCTGGTTAAATTTTTCAAAGTTGACAAAGCTATTGTTTTTATCTAAATCAGTCAATGAAGCATCTTTCTGTAAATTGGCTTTATAATTATCAACTGGTACTAAATTACGACCAATTTCAGCAGCTAAATTGCTCAAAAAACGAGCCGCTTCTTCTTCATCACGTTTAGCCATTTGAGCCGCAACTTGTTTCATCATTTTGACTAAACTTGCGTCAATTAGGTGTTCGTTGGCTGCCAAAATATCTACTTCCGAACCGCTAGGGCAATCTAACAATGCTTGAACAAGCTCTAGATAAGCTTGAGATTTTTCGTCACTGCTTTGATGATGAACTGCTTGTTCAAATAGGTGATTGATTTGTTTTGACCAATGATGTAAATATTTAGATGCTTCTGCTTTTCCCTCTCCTGCAAGTTGTACTGCAAGATGTTCGAGTATTTTTACAAATTCAGGAGTAACTAATTGTTCGTTGCGCTCTAATAATGTCCATTCTTCACCGTGAGGACAAATTAGCAATTGTTGAGCTAATTGCAGGTAAGCTTCGAGGTATTGTTGTTTAATTTTCATGATAATTTTAATTATTAGTATTTTGGTGAATGCATAAGTTTTGGAGACGTAGCAGTGCTACGTCTCTACATAATTTGTGCGTTTACATCCGCTCGTGGAATGTCCGTTTCACAACGTCTAACTGTTGTTCTCTGGTTAGTTTAATGAAATTGACCGCATAACCCGAAACTCTGATAGTTAACTGGGGATATTCTTCGGGGTGTTCCATTGCATCTAATAACATTTCTCGATTGAGGACGTTGACATTGATATGATGTCCACCATCGTGGAAATATCCGTCGAGCATTCCCACTAAGTTGTTAATCCTGTCTTCTGGAATTTTACCTAGTGCAGTGGGTACAATTGAAAACGTATTGGAAATACCGTCTTGGGAGTATTCGTAAGGAAGTTTCGCTACCGATGCAAGAGAGGCGATCGCACCCTTTGTATCTCTTCCGTGCATGGGGTTTGCTCCGGGTGCAAAGGGTTCTCCGGCTTTTCTACCGTCGGGGGTACTACCTGTTTTCTTACCGTAAACTACGTTTGAGGTAATGGTTAATATTGACTGGGTTGGTAAAGCATTGCGATAGGTTTTATGCTGGCGTAATTTGTTCATAAAATCGGTAATTAAACCTGCTGCTATATCATCGGCGCGGTCATCGTTGTTACCATATTTAGGAAAATCGCCTTCGATTTGATAATCAACTGCAAGTCCTTTTTCGTCGCGCAATACTTTGACTTTGGTATATTTAATAGCTGCTAATGCATCCGCAACTACAGATAAACCAGCCATACCGCAAGCCATTGTCCGGAACACGTCGCGGTCGTGTAATGCCATCTCGATACGCTCGTAGCAGTATTTATCGTGCATATAGTGGATGACGTTAAGCATATTGATGTAGGTTTTTGCTAACCAGTCCACCATCAAATCAAATCTTTGAATTACCTCGTCATAATCTAAATATTCTGAAGTAATCGGTGCAAAAGCTGGTGCTATTTGCTCGCCGGATTTTTCATCTTTACCGCCGTTGATAGCATATAGCAAACACTTGGCAAGATTAACCCGTGCGCCAAAGAATTGCATTTGCTTACCAATACGCATTGCAGAAACACAGCAAGCAATACCGTAATCATCTCCCCAATAAGGACGCATCAAGTCATCGTTTTCATACTGAATCGAACTGGTATGGATAGAAACATTTGTACAAAATTCCTTGAAAGCTTTTGGTAAGCGTTCCGACCATAATACAGTTAAATTCGGCTCTGGTGCGGCTCCCAAATTATACAGAGTATTGAGGATGCGGAAGCTGTTTTTGGTGACAAGAGTTCTACCGTCTTCACCCATACCACCAATGCATTCAGTTACCCAAGTGGGATCTCCCGAGAATAACTGATTGTATTCTGGAGTTCGCAAGAAGCGTACCATCCGCAATTTCATTACAAAATGGTCGATGAATTCTTGCAACTGAGTTTCTGTTACCTTACCTTGCTGCAAATCTCGTTCAAAATAGATATCCAAGAAACTTGAAACCCTTCCTAAAGACATTGCAGCACCGTTTTGTTCTTTGACTGCTGCTAAATAACCAAAGTAAAGCCACTGTACAGCTTCTTTAGCATTGCTAGCAGGAAGACTAATATCAAAACCGTAGCTAGCAGCCATTTCCTTAAGCTCGAACAAAGCTTTTATTTGCTCGTTTATTTCTTCCCGGAGTTGAATTACGCCAGATTCAATTGCATCTACTTCTAAAGATTCGAGTTGCTCTTTTTTATCGTTGATTAATCTATCAACACCGTACAAAGCGACTCGACGATAATCGCCAATGATTCTACCTCTACCATAAGCGTCGGGCAAACCCGTGATAATACCGGAGTGTCGTGCTAACCGCATTTCGCTGGTATAAGCATCAAAAACCCCGTCGTTATGGCTTTTGCGGTATTTAGTGAAAATCTCTTCTGTAGACGGATTAATTTTATACCCGTAAGCTGACAAAGAAGATTTCACCACTCGGATACCACCAAAAGGCATAATAGCGCGTTTGAGAGGTTTATCGGTTTGTAAACCGACGATTTCCTCTAATTCACGGTTAATATAGCCCGGTTGATGGGAAGTAATTGTGGAAACAACTTCTGTATCAACATCTAAAATTTCTTTTTCTCGCTCTGTTTTCATCAGATTTTTTACCATTATCCACAGAGTTTGAGTTTTATTGGTTGCACCTGTTAAAAAAGAATCGTCTCCCGTGTAAGGATTATAGTTTTTTTGGATAAAGTCACGTACATTGATTTCCTTCATCCACTTGCCAGTTTCAAACCCATTCCATTGTTCCATCATCTTGACTCTCGCATCTACGTGTTTAATTGCCGAGTAAGAAGTCAAATTTATACAGATGCACATTTTGTAATTGCGACGATACCCAGGGTTTCTGGAAAAGCAAAATGTGCGGCTTCCTGCATTCAAAAAGAGGACGGTTAATCAAAAAATTTGTTTATAACTCGTCCTCAATCGGACGCTTGTAACCTAATTACTCCTGCATTCTTCTACAATTCCGTTGTAAATAAAAAAGATGAGGAACTTGTGAGCATATCGAGATATCAAAACCACCTCACAAGTTTCTCAGATTTATTTTCTATAAATAAAAATAAATTCAGAAATCATTTTATATGCCACGGAGGTGAATTATGTTAAAAGCAGCAGACATTATGACTACAGATGTTGCCACTATTAGCAGTGGAGCAACTGTGGCAGAAGCAGTTAAATTAATGCAAACCTCTTGTTGCCATGCATTAATTGTAGAACGTCATCACGATGAAGATGCCTACGGGATTATTACCTTTTCAGATATAGTTTACAAAGTAATTGCTCTTGGTAAAGATACAGCCAAAGTGCGCGTTTACGAAATTATGAGTAAGCCTTGTATAGTTGTTAATCCAGATTTAGATGTAGAATATGTAGCGCGGTTGTTTGCCGAACATCATTTACTCAGGGCACCTGTTATTCAAGGAGAATTAATGGGTATTATTTCGCTTGTTGATATCATCAATGAAAGCAAGTTTCTTGAATTACCTCGGGTTGCACTATTAGAACAAGAACTTCAAGACGCAATTAAAAAAACCCGTATTGCTAAGAAAGTTTCTAAGACAGGCTTTGAAGAATATCGCGAAGAGTTACCAGAGGAAATTGATTGGTGTAAGTATGATGCTTTATACAGCTAGAAATTCAGGACAGGGAATTAGATTTTGAGCTAATAATTATTAATTCTTAACTGTCTGGCTGTGTTTCTCTTAAACATCCATTTCTATTAAGAATTGGCTGAAAACAACTGATTTTTGCTGTTGATACTTTTCTAAATTTATTTACTAATTTGCAGCAGACAAGGAACTTGTAAACATATCGAGACAAAACCACCTCACAAGTTTCTCAAATTTATTTCGTATAAATAAAAAGAATAAAATTATTGGGGGATAGTCTTATGTTGAGTGTTCAAAGTCCTGGCATTAAAATAAACCAAACAGATTTTAATGACCCTCAAGTATTATTTACTACTCTTCAAGAGATTCGTCAATCAGTATATCAGGAAGGACAACAAATCTTTTCTCAATGGGAACCCTATATTCAACGCCATTCTTTTATCAAAAGCGCTGAAAATTTAGCATATTATCTCGCTTTACGTCGTCACGATTTACGTACTTTGCAAGCGGCTTTGACACCTTGGGGATTGTCATCTCTAGGTAGAATCGAAGCAAGAGTATTACCTAACTTAGATGCAGTAATTTCTACTTTAGGTAATATCTGTCAGGTTGAACCGAATTCTCTCCCAAATCGTCCTTCAATACATTCTTTTTTAGAAGGAGAATATCTTCTCAGACAAAATACAGAAGATGTTCTAGGAAAAATCTACAATCAACGGTGGGTAAGAATCATGGTGACGTTACCCACAAAAGCTTCTGTTAATTACAAAGATGTCAAGGAATTACTTCGTAAGGGTACAAATTGCGTGCGAATCAACTGCGCTCGGGATTCATTAGAAACTTGGAAAGCAATAATTTCTCACGTTCGTCGAGCAGAAGCCCAAACCGGACAGCGTTGTAAAATAATGATGGATTTGGCAGGAGCAAAACCCCGGATTGAGCGTATTGCTGCTCCTTATGGGTACAAGCACATATTTGCGGGAGATTCCTTAGTTTTACGACGCGAACTACCAGATTTAGAATTCCAAAGCGACTCTAATTTGTTAGCTCATGCATGTTGGCAAGCAACAATTACTATTCCATCCATAATTGATAAATTGGAAATAGGAGCCAGTGTTTGGATTGATGATGGACGGATTGGTGGCTATGTTGAATGTTTAATGCCAGAAGGAGTAGTTATAAAAATTACTCACGCTAGGGACAAGGGAGAAAAAATATCTGCCGATAAAGGACTAAACTTTCCAGATACCTCGTTTAAATTAAGTCCGCTTACAGAGAAAGATAAAAAAGATTTGGACTTTATTGCCCAAAATGCCGATATTATCGGATATTCATTTGTCCAAGATGTTACAGATATAGAACTTTTGCAACAAGAGTTAGAAGCTCGCCAATCTAAAAATTCGCATCGCCAAATCGCATTAGTAGCAAAAATTGAAACTCCCCAAGCGATAAAAAATCTTCCCGAATTAATTGTTCGTGCTGCGGGAAAACAACCTTTTGGAGTAATGATTGCTCGGGGAGATTTAGCGGTAGAAATCGGCTATCAACGTTTGGCTGAAATGCAAGAGGAAATACTTTGGCTGTGTGAAGCCGCTCATGTTCCAGTAATTTGGGCTACACAAGTACTAGAGCAATTTGTCAAAAAAGGAGTTACGAATCGTGCTGAAATGACTGATGCAGCAATGGCTGAGAGAGCGGAATGCGTAATGTTAAATAAAGGACCATTACAAGCACAAGCCGTAACTATATTAGATGATTTGCTGAAAAGAATGCAGGAACATCAATCGAAAAAAACATCTCAATTACGTGCTTTGCATTCGTGGAAATTTGACGGAATAATGAATAATTCGTAATTTGGATTGCTGCTGCTGCGGATGCTCACAAGTTCCTCAAATTATTCATATATAACCAAAATATAGCAATTCGGAGGATTAAACCTGTAAATAAAACCAATAAAAGTTTTATTTTCAACTTCCAAGGCTAACAGCAAATTTTTGTGGATGGACAATATCATGCACAAGCATTATCGATTTAAAGAAAACAACAGCTTGAAACTATGGGAAAGATGGGTAATTGCTTCGACCATCGCTCAAATTATAGGCTGGTTTATAGCAGTTTATCTGAGTCAAGCAATCGATAAGTTTGGCATTGAAAATATATACCAAATTTTGCTGTTAATAGGTACTTTGGAAGGGCTTTTATTGGGATTTGCTCAATATATGGTTTTACGTCGCCATATCCGACACGCAGGTTACTGGGTTTTCTTTACAACAGCCGGAGTGCTTATATCTTGGTTTATGGGATTGACGGTAAGTGCTGTGATTGGACTTTTTTATGCTGCTAATCTCCATCAGAAGATTACAACACTAATAGAGGAAGTTGCTTTGTTAGGTGCTGCTGTCGGAACAGTAATCGGATACGCTCAATGGCTGATTCTTAAAACAGTAAGTAAACAAGCAATTTGGTGGGTATTTGCCAATGCTTTAGCTTGGTCTTTGGGTGTTGTATTAGCTTTTATTGGTGCGGGAATTGAGACACCCTTCTTTAATATTCATGCATCTTTAATTGCGATCGCGACGGGTGGGGTAATGGGAATTGTAATTAGCTCGATTACGGGTATCTTTCTGGTTTGGTTATTAAAACCGCGTCTTAGACATCATCATTATTAAAAAAATACCACGGAGGTGGATTATGTTGAGAGCAGCAGACATTATGACTACAGATGTTGCTACCGTTCGCAGTTCCGCAACTGTGGCAGAAGCAGTTAAATTAATGCAAGCGAGGGGATGGCACGCATTAATTGTAGAACGCCGTCACGACCAAGATGCTTACGGCATTATTACCGAAGCTGATATAGTTTACAAAGTAATCGCTTTTGGTAAAGATCCAGCCAAAGTGCGCGTCTACGAAATTATGAGCAAACCCTGCATAGTAGTCAATCCCGATTTAGGCGTAGAATTTGTAGCGCGATTATTTGCCGAACATCGTTTGCTCAGGGCACCCGTGATTCAAGGAGAATTAATGGGTATCATTTCGCTTGTCGATATCATTAACGAAAGCAAGTTTATTGAATTACCTCGGGTTACTGTATTAGAACAAGAACTTCAAGATGCAATTAAAAAAGCCCGCATTGCTTGCAGCGAAACCTCTCCTCGTTCCGAAGAGTGCGCTGTTGCTTGGGATATTGTTGACGAGTTGCAAGCTGAGTTAGCGCATCAAGAAGCCAAGAGAGTTTCTAAAACTGCCTTTGAAGAATATTGCGAAGAGTTTCCAGAAGCTATGGAATCTCGGATGTACGATTCTTGGTGTAGTGGGTAAAACAGTTAACAGTTAACAGTTAACAGTGAGCAGTTATCAGTAGGGGAGTTAAGAAATTTTAGATTAAAGATAAAGATTTAGAAGTTAGGAGTTTTGAATAATTAATTCTTCTTGTACCCTTCCCTATCTCTCCCTAATTTCTTCTTGTAGTAATAAATAATGTGATGAAATTGAGCTTATCGCGGTCAGTTGAGCAAATTAGCTTGAGTAAAAGTTTGTTTTTGCTGCTGATACTTTTGCTAAGTGTTGTTGTTGCTTTATGGCAGTTGATTCCTCCTGCTGTTATCCCTGTTAGTGCGCCACTGACGGAGTTTTCGGCTCAAAGGGCGATGCAACATTTAGAAGTAATTGCCCAAAAACCTCGTCCGATGGGTTCTACTGCTAATGTTGCAGCGCGGGAATATTTAGTTAAAGAATTAACTGCAATTGGTTTGCAGCCAACTGTACAAAAAACTACTGCCGTGCAGCGCTTTCCCGGTTCCTCTGTTTTTGAATCAGGTACTGTATATAACGTTATTGCTCGACTTCAAGGTAGTAATAGCAGCGGAGCAATTGCACTCAACGCACACTACGATTCTGGCGCAACTGCTCCGGGTGCTAGCGATTGCGGCTCTTGTGTTGTAACTCTAGTGGAAACGGCGCGGATACTTAAAAATGAATCGTCTCTTAAAAATGATGTCATTTTCGTATTTACCGATGGTGAAGAAAACGGTGATTTGGGAGCGAGGGCATTTGTCAAGGAACATCCTTGGGCAAAGGATATCCGTTTGGCAATTAACTTTGAGGCAATGGGTAGTGGTGGTGCGAGCTTGTTATACAGCACCAGTGAAAATAACAATACCTTAATCAAGGAGTTTGTTAAAGCGGTACCGTATCCTTTTACTTCGTCTTTTTTCTCGTCATTCCTTAATTTATTTTCCGCTCAGCGTCTTGGTTGCGATTTAGAAGAATACATGGATGCCGGTAGCGCTGGGCTTGGTTTTTTCTATGGTGCCGATACACCTGCTTATCATACCAATCGCGATAATATACAAGTTATAGATCCCCGCAGCATTCAGCATCAAGGCTCTTATGCATTAGGGTTAGCTCGTCACTTTGGCAACATCAATTTAGATAATATTACTTCTAATACAGATGCGGTTTATTTTAATATTCTGCCGGGAGTAGTTGTTTACTATTCGCAAGCTTGGGTAATTCCGCAAATGGCAATTACAGGATTACTTTTGATTGCTGTTGTCATCCTTGGTATTCAACGCAAGCAATTAACTCTCAAAGGAGTTAGTTTTTCGGTAGTTGCTTTTGTGTTGAGTATTATCAGTGCTGTTATTTTAGTCAACCTGGTGTGGTGGCTTGCCAAAATTTTAAATCCCAATTTACAAATATTTATCATCGGTTATTATCACAGCGATATTTACCATGCTGCTTTTATTGCCCTAACTATTGCGGTAATGAGTGCATTTTATACTTGGTTGTTAACTAAATTTCATCTGCACGACCTCTTTTTAGGTGCAATGTTTGTATGGGCAGCTTTGATGGTGCTAACTAGTTTATTAATGCCCGGTGCTAGCTATTTATTTACGCTACCATTATTTTTCACGCTTTTAGGATTGGGCTGGATATTTCTAACTAGCAAGCAAATTGATAATTCTTGGCAGCAGGTGATTATCTTTTCTATTACTGCCATACCGGGGATTATTTTGCTTATTCCCAATCAAGTTTATCACTTTGCTTCTTTAATGAACCGCTTTGAAGCGCTGACAAATATACCGTTTACAACTTTACCGACGGTATTTACTGCTTTGCTATTCGGTTTAATGCTGCCACATTTCGTTTTACTTAGAAACGGATTTTCTCAAAGAAAAATTAGGAGACGTTGGCTGATACCGGGAATTGCAATTTTTGTCAGCGTTTTATTAATTGGGGTAGCAACTGTTAACTCCGGCTTTGATGCAAAACAGCCTAAAACCAACAGTGTCGCTTATTTGTTAAATGGTGATACGGGTAAATCTTTTTGGATAAGTAGCGATAACAATCTTGATGAATGGACATCGCAATTTTTTGACG
Organism: Richelia sp. UBA3308; assembly: GCA_002361335.1. Classification (GTDB taxonomy): domain Bacteria; phylum Cyanobacteriota; class Cyanobacteriia; order Cyanobacteriales; family Nostocaceae; genus Rivularia. The sequence continues at coordinate 81,179 of DESS01000156.1, read as the reverse complement.
ATAATACAGCTAAAAGTCAAGTTGAAATATCTCCCTTCCGGTTAGTTTCAGGTTGGAAAGCACCAGCACCAAAAGTAACTTTAGCATCACCCAATATCGAAATTATTGAGGATATGGCTAAAGGTAATAGCAGAAAATTACAGCTAAAAATCAATTCTCCCAGACAGGCAGATAATATTCAAGTTCAAGTAAAGGTAGCCCAAAAGATACTAAGCGCAAGCATTAACGGTAAGTTATTAGATTTAAATGGATTAACTCAAAATCAACGCTTTTTGAATTTTATTTATCACAATTTACCATCAGATGGAATATCTTTAACTTTGTCTGCGAATTCAACAAAAGCGATTGAAATAACCCTCAGAGATTATTCTAATGGTTTACCTTCGCAGCTAGAAGGCAATATTAAAAAGCGAACAGATGCAATGATGAGCGCTCCGATGGCAATGAAAGACCCAACTATTGTTACTAAGAAATTTATTTTACCGCTGTCCAAGTCGAAAATTTACAGCGGCTTTCCACAAAGACGCAACAAGCAAACATTTCAATTTGTAGCGTCGGCATTTACGATTATTTAATTTTAGAGGTTTAAAATACAGGTTTAAAAATACAGGTTTAAAAACATTCAACTAATGATAAGGAATCAGTCATGCAATACTTCAAAAAAAGCTGGTTAAAACTGATATTAATATCAATTATGAGCGCTATTTTATTTGCACCAATATTTTCAACAGTAGCTTTAGCACAAGCGGATATTGATATTAACAACGAGAATATTATTCGATTGGGTGGTGATGTCAGGGTTCTTAAAAATACAGTTGTGGATAATGCTCACGCTATCGGGGGAGATGTCACTATTGAAGAAGGTGCTAGAGTTCGACAAACGGCTATAGCTATCGACGGGGATGTAATTTTACAAAAAAATGCCCGCGTTGATGGTGATGCTTATGCGGTAGCTGGTGAAGTTATAACCGAGGAAGGAGCTACCATTGGTGGTTCTTCCGGTACTTTGAGCGGATGGGGAGTTTACGGTACTAAAAGAAGAGGAATTAATAGCTTTTTAGTTCGCTATTTCTTCGGTAGTGCTTTTCATATTTTTAAAATCATTATAGGTGCTATTGTCGGTGTATTAATTATTAAGTGGCGGCCCAATTTTTTACACTCAATAGCAGTTGCTCTTAATAGATATCCTTTACAAAGCGGATTGTGGGGTTTGTGCGGTTTGCTTGGCGTAGTTGTATTAGTAATTTTGCTAACAATTACTTTAGTTGGTATCCCGTTATTACCTGTAGTTGGTTTGATGACCTATATTGCAGTCATACTTGGAACTCTGGGTGTAGCGATGTGGTTGGGAGAGCAAGCTATGAGACATAGGGAGAAATCATCGGTACAACAGTTTCTTTTAGGAATGCTGATTTTAGGTTTAATCGGTTTAATTCCATTGTTAGGTGGACTAATGATGTCGGTAATAAATATTTTTGGTCTTGGCGCTTTGCTGTTTTTAATATTAGCCAATCCTCGCAATACAAGCATAATTGATAGTTGAGAAAATGATTATTAAAATCTTATTAGTCATCGCTACATTAATCGCTTTCTTGTTAATCGCTCTTTACTTAAAATTTTTGGCGTTGCTGATTGGAAGTATGAATGCGTCTAAAATAGAAGCGGAAAACCTGATAAAAACGTTGTTCAATCATGGTAAAAATGTAAATTCCCGATAAATTTGGCGAAATAATAGCGAACGCTATCTTCAAAGCGTAGAAAAAACCTTTATGAGAAAGGAGTTACAACTCAAACAATTATTGATTCAAATCAAAGGAAAGATAGCATCATTACAACTTGTCTCCAATCGGACGTTTGTAACATAGTTACTGCTGAATTCTTCTACAATTCCGTTGTAGATAAAAAAGATGAGGAATTTGTGAGCGTATCGAGATATCAAAACCACCTCACAAGTTCCTCAAATTATTCATATATAACAAAAATATAGTAATTTGGAAGCTAAAACCGGTAAATTAAACCCACAAAAGTTTAATTTTCACTCTCCCACGCTGTAGGGCAAACTTATTGGATGAAAATTTGATGCAGCTAATCTTCATCAGACGATTACAACATTAGTTGAAGAAGTAGCTTTACTTGGTGCTGTAGGAACTGTAATTGGGTATGCTCAATGGCTAATTTTAAAATTAGCAAACAAAAAAGCCCGGACGGTGGGTAAGTGCGAATGCTTTGGCTTAGTCGTTAGGACTTGTAGTGGCTTTTATCCGTGCGGGAATTAATAAATCATCCGGTTTTGGCATTCATAAATCTTTAGTTACGGTCGCGACAGGTGCGGTAATGGGAATTGTTATTTGTTCTATTACAGGTATCGTTTTGGTTTGGCTATTAAAACCGCGACTGAGAAATAGTTATTGAAAATACAATACCACGGAGGTGGATTATGTTGAGAGCAGCAGACATTATGACTACAGATGTTGCCACTATTCGTAGTTCCGCTACTGTGGCACAAGCAGTCAAATTAATGCAAACGAGGGGATGCCACGCATTAATTGTAGACCGCCGTCACGAGCAAGATGCCTACGGAATTATTACCTTTTCAGATATAGTTTACAAAGTAATTGCCTTTGGTAAAGACCCTGCAAAAGTGCGCGTTTACGAAATTATGAGTAAACCCTGTATTGTAATGAATCCTGATTTAGGCGTGGAATATGTAGCTCGGTTATTTGCCGAACATCGCTTACTTAGGGCACCTGTAATCAAAGAAAAATTAATGGGCATCATTTCGCTTGTAGATATCATTAATGAAAGCAAGTTTCTTGAATTACCTCGGGTAACTGTATTAGAACAAGAACTACAAGATGCAATTCAAAAAGCCCGCGTTGCTTGCAGTAAAACCTCTCCTCGTTCCGAAGAATGTGCTGCAGCTTGGGATATTGTTAATGAACTGCAAGCTGAGTTAGGGCATCAGGAAGCAAAGAAAATTTCCAAAACAGCCTTTGAAGAATATTACGATGAGTTTCCTATATGATGCATTGGAAAATAGTTGTTGGGCATATGGAGGAGTTATAAGGATGGGAATTAATTTTCTACCTCCTCTCCTCTTGTCTCCTTTACTACATTTAGTATTAGCCAATCCTCGCTACACAAGAGTAATTGATAAGAATAAGTCTTTGGTTTTATCTGCATCTCAATAAACTACATTTTTTAAACAGCAAAAATTAGAGAGAAAAAAGATGTTTGTTACATTATTAATCGTTACATTTCTTATCTCGTTCGTAGTTTCTGGAATTGTCGTTCGTATGTTCGGCAAACCAATCGACAAAATATTACGTCGAATTATTGCAGATGAAATCAGTCAAGCTTGGGTAAAATACCTGAAATTCGCTATTTATGTAGTCGGTATTTCCAGTGGTGTGAGGATATGGTCGTTAGAAAGATACATAACTCCCGAACAGCTTGAACGAGGACAGATTATCGAATTAACAACAGAGCGTTGGGTGCTTGAAGTTTATCGAACTATTATTGGTTCGCTTCAGGGTATTGCTTGGTTGTTATTAATATTTTTCATCTTTGCCTTGATTGCATTTGTAATTGTGAGAATTTTTGAATTAAGAAGACCCATGAATGAAGAAATCAAAGAAACTACTTACAGATAGGTAAAAAATGGAGCTAAAACTCCCCTCAAACAATCGCATATTACTCTGTGAGCGTTGAAGGCTCCCGAATTGAGCGCACAAAAAGACATCAGCTAATTGATGTAATAACTATTGCATTGTGTATATTATCCGAGACGTAAGCCTAGGATATGAAACTAACGTAATTTATGCTGGCTATGGCTTTAAGCGATTTATATCTAACGAGAGTAATCTAAAAAAAAGTTTTAAATGTGACTAGTCATTTGATTTCTTCACAAGTTCCTCACATTTTTCTCCTACTTTGAATTTGAAGATTACATATTTAGGTTTATTTATACTTACTTATCCGATAAGCAAGTTATTTTTGCTTGATTCGTAACAAGGATAAAGTTAGTCCAATATTTAAAGGTATAAATTTATGCTCGCTCACTCAAACCAAAATGATAATAAACAAGCCACAGAGCAGGAGAAAAACTATTTTGCACCTCCTCAAGCTGTATCTTTACCGAAGGGGGGAGGTGCAGTTAAAGGTATGGGTGAGAAGTTTGCAGCAAACCCCGTGACTGGCACTGGTTCGATGAGTGTACCGATTGCTACTACTCCCGGTCGTTCTGGTTTTGCTCCGGAGCTTTCCCTTTCCTATGATTCGGGTACTGGAAATGGCGTATTTGGTTTGGGTTGGAACTTGTCGCTCCCTTCCATTACACGCAAGACGGATAAAGGTTTACCTCGTTATCGGGATTTGGAAGAATCGGATGTCTTTATTCTCTCTGGTGCAGAAGATTTGGTACCTGTACTCAAAGCTGATAGTACTGTAGATGAAACACTGCGGGATGGCTATCGTATTCGCAAATATCGTCCTCGAATTGAGGGATTATTTGCCCGCATTGAACGCTGGACAAAATTGGATTCGGGTGAAACTCACTGGCGCTCTATTTCTAAAGATAATATTACAACCCTGTACGGTAAAACTGCGGAAAGTCGTATTACTGAGCCTGATGAACCAACACATATTTTTAGCTGGCTGATTTGTGAAAGCTACGATGATAAAGGTAATGTCATCCGCTACGAATACAACCCAGAAAATTCCCAGGGTGTAGACACATCGCAAGCACACGAGGGTAACCGTACCCCAAAGAGTCGTTCTGCAAACCGTTACTTAAAGCGAGTCAAATACGGAAATCGGGTTTCTCGGTTGGTGCAGTCTGACCTAACAGACACAGATTGGCTGTTTGAAGTGGTATTTGACTACGGTGAACATGATTTAAATGACCCCAAACCGGATGACTCAGGAGAGTGGTCTGTTCGCAATGACCCGTTTTCTTCTTACAGAGCAGGTTTTGAAGTCCGCACTTATCGGCTGTGTCAGCGGGTGTTGATGTTTCATCATTTTCCGGAAGAAGCAGAAATTGGACGCGATTGTTTGGTGCGCTCAACGGACTTTACCTATTCCTACGAGTCAAATCCCACAGATGTGCGGAATCTGATTTATTCCAAACTTGTTTCAGTGACACAGACGGGCTATAAACGAAATCAGTCAGGCGGTTATATTCAGAAATCCTTGCCCCCTCTGGAGTTTAGTTACAGCGAAGCCAATATTGATGAGACGGTACGTGATGTTGACCCAAGCAGTTTGGAGAATTTGCCCCAGGGAATCGATGGTACGCGATACCAGTGGGTTGATTTAGATGGGGAAGGATTGTCAGGAATTTTAACCGAGCAAGGTAATGGGTGGTTTTATAAGCGCAATCTCAGTCCGGTTAATTCTGTGCAAATCAATGGTTCTAAACATTTTGAAGCACGTTTTGCCCCAGTTGAATTAGTAGGTAGTAAACCTGTAAGTAATCTTTCTAATCGCGGACAGTTTCTTGACTTAGCAGGGGATGGTCAGCTTGACTTGGTGGCTTTACGCAGTCCAACTCCTGGTTTTTACGAACGTACTCATGAAGAAGGTTGGGAATCATTTGTTGCTTTTAAATCTTTGCCGAACCTTGATTGGGACAACCCCAACCTAAAATTTATTGACTTGGATGGGGATGGACACAGCGACATTCTAATTACAGAAGATGATTGTTTTGTTTGGCATCCGTCTTTAGCAGAAGATGGGTTTGGGACAGCACAACGAGTACATCAACCCTGGGATGAGGAGAAGGGACCGCGTATTGTATTTTTTGACAGTACCCAGTCGATTTACTTGGCGGATATGTCCGGGGATGGGTTGACGGATATTGTGCGGATTCGCAATGGGGAGGTGTGTTACTGGGCAAATCTGGGATATGGACGATTTGGGGCAAAGGTAACGATGGATAATGCCCCTTGGTTTGATGCTCCCGGTATCTTTAACCAGCGGCGGATTGTGTTGGCAGATATTGATGGTTCTGGGACGACGGATATTCTTTACCTGAGTGGGGAAGGTGTTCAGGTTTATTTCAATCAGTCGGGTAATAGTTGGGCAGCAAAACGGGTTTTAAAGAGTTTTCCGGCAATTGATAATGTGGCTTCAGTGACGACAATCGACCTGTTGGGAAATGGTACAGCTTGTTTGGTATGGTCTTCTCCTTTACCCGGTAGTGCGTCCAGTGCCATGCGCTACATCGATTTGATGGGCGGACAAAAACCCCATTTGTTAATTAAAACAGTGAATAATCTGGGTGCAGAAACTGTTGTCCAGTATACGTCCTCCACTAAATTTTACCTGCAAGATAAATTAGCAGGTAAACCCTGGATTACAAAGATTCCCTTTCCAGTGCATGTAGTGGAACGGGTGGAAACCTACGACCGCGTTTCTGGCAACCGCTTTGTTTCTCGCTATGCCTATCACCACGGCTATTTCGATGGTGTGGAGCGGGAATTTCGTGGCTTTGGCATGGTGGAACAGTGGGATACGGAAGAAATAGGTACAATTCAACCTGGTGATACAACATCTGAAAGTACAAATTTGGATGCGGCTTCTTTTGTACCACCCGTGCATACCAAAACCTGGTTTCACACTGGGGTTTATGTAGATAACGAACATATTTCCAGTTTCTTTGCCAAGCAGGAATACTATCGGGAACCGCAGTATCAAATACCACCCGATGCAACGGAGGCACAACGAAAGATAATTGAGGCGAAATTTGAGGCTTCGCTTTTACCGGATACGATTTTACCTACTGGATTGACAGCCGAGGAGGAACGCCAAGCAGCGCCTTCACTATTAACAGCCGAGGAGGAACGCCAAGCAGCGCGATCGCTCAAAGGCAGAATTCTGAGACAGGAAATCTACGCGCTGGATGATTCGGACAAACAACCCCATCCCTACAGTGTTTCCGAGCGAAGTTACGAAATTCGCTTGGAGCAAGCACAGCAAACCAATCGTCATGCCGTGTTTTTTGCTCGCGATCGCGAAACCATCGATTATCATTACGAACGCAATCCGGACGACCCGCGTGTCACCCATGGGATGACGCTGGAGGTGGATGAGTTTGGTAATGGATTAAAGTCGGTGGCGATTGCTTATCCTCGTAAAACTACTGAATACCTGGAACAAAGTAAACCTTTAGTTACCTACACCGAAAATAAAGTAACCAATAAACCTAATGAGGACAATTGGTATCGGATTGGCATTCCGATTGAAACTATTACTTATGAAATAACTGGTTTACCTGCTGCAAATCTCTACATTTTAGAAGAAGTACGAGAAAAACTTTCAACTGCAAGTAACCTTGCTTATGAAGCAACTCCTACTGCTGGAGTGTTACAAAAGCGGGTAATTGAGCATATTAGAAATTTTTACCGAACTGATAGTCAAGCAAACACAACCGATCCAACTCGTTTGAACTTAGGTGAGGTGGAATCATTAGCTCTCCCCTGTGAAAGTTTTAAATTGGCATTTACACCGGGATTGCTGACTCAAGTTTACAGCAGTAAGCTGACTTCTAATGAGCTAAATGTACTACTAAGTAACGAAGGTAAGTACGTACAGCAAGATGGTGACTGGTGGATTCCCTCGGGTCGGCAAGCATTTGACTCGACTCAGTTCTATTTACCTGTTCAAGTCAAAGACCCGTTTGGTAATCTTTATACCAGTACCTACGACAACTATCACTTACTCGTAATTAAGACAGTCGATCCACTCAATAATACGGTGCAGATTCGTAACAATTACCGCACCATGCAACCGGAACAGTTGACCGACCCAAATGGTAACCGTTCCCAGGTGAGGTTTGATGCCTTGGGGATGGTGGTTGGTACAGCCGTAATGGGTAAGGAGAGCGAAAATAAAGGAGATACGTTTGCGAATTTTAAAGCTGACCTCACCGATGATGAAATCAAAGCATTCTTTGATGCTAACGACCCACATTCACTAGCAGCCCAGCATCTGGGAACTGCCACAACGCGGATTATTTACGACCTCAATCGCACTCCAGCCTGTGCAGCATCAATTACTCGGGAAACCCATGTTAGCGATTTAGAAGCAGGGCAGCAATCCAAAGTTCAACTGAGTTTCGTCTATTCCGATGGCTTTGGACGGGAAGCACAGACTAAGGTGCAAGCGGAACCTGGTCTTCTCGACCCAAATCTCCCGAACTCACCCATTGTCAATCCCCGTTGGGTGGGTACTGGGGCGACAATCTACAACAACAAAGGCAAACCAGTCAAGCAATATGAGCCGTTTTTCAGCCCTACACACAAATTTGGCATTGAAAAACATGGGGTCAGCAGCACGCTATTTTACGACCCAGTTGAGCGGGTTGTTGCCACGTTGCATCCGAACCATACCTACGAGAAAGTCGTATTCGACCCCTGGCAGCAAACAACCTACGATGTTAACGACACGGTGACTTTTGATCCCAAAACCGATGTAGATGTCCAGGCATTTTTTACCAAACTGTTAGATAAGGAGTATTTGCCTACTTGGTATCAAAAGCGTATCAGTGGGGCACAAGGTACGGAGGAGAAAAGCGCGGCTGAAAAAGCGGCAAAACACGCCGATACTCCCACCATTGCCCATTTCGACACCTTAGGACGCACATTTTTGACTATTGCCGATAATGGCCAGGATACTAATGGCAATGAGCAGAAATATCGCACCCACGTTGAGTTGGACATCGAAGGGAATCAGCGTGCGGTAACGGATGCTCTTGAACGTATTGTCATGAAATATGACTATGACCTGCTGGGAAACGTGATTCATCAAGCCAGCATGGAAGCGGGAGAGCGATGGATGCTCAACAACGTGGCAGGTAAGCCGATTCGGATGTGGGATAGCCGCGACCATGTTTTGCGTACTACTTATGATGAGTTATTGCGTCCGACCCAATTATTTGTCAAGGCTGGTACGGAAGGTGAGATACTGGCTGAAAAAACTCTGTATGGTGAAGCACAGGGAGATATCAAAAATCATCGCGGCAGAATTTATCAGCATTTCGATAGTGCTGGGGTAGTCACCAATGAGTCATTCGACTTTAAGGGAAATCTGGAACGCAGCACCCGTCAACTAGTCCAGGATTATAAAATCATTCCCGATTGGTCGCGCAATCCCGAACCTAGTTTAGAAGTGGAAGTTTTTAGCAGCAGCACCCACTATGATGCCCTGAATCGACCAATTCAATTGGTTGTCCCCCATAGTGACCAAGAAAACACAAAAATCAATGTCATTCGTCCTCGCTACAATGAGGCAAATTTACTGGAACGGATAGATGCTTGGTTGGGAGAAACTGGGGAACCGACAACTTTACTCGATCCACTGTCAGCCAATTTCCAGCCAGTGAACAACATTGACTATAACGAAAAAGGACAGCGCATAAAGATTGAATATGGCAATGGGGCGCAAACTGAATATAGCTACGACAAAAAAACTTTCCGTCTCACTCATCTAAAGACCACGGGGGGTGGTGCGAGATTGCAAGACTTGTTTTATACCTACGACCCCGTTGGTAACATTACCCGCATCCGCGACGATGCCCAGCAAACCATTTTTTTCAAGGAGCAAGTCGTCTTACCGCACTGTGATTATATTTACGATGCGATTTACCGATTGATTGAGGCATCGGGACGGGAGCATATTGGACAGATTAAGCAACCAGAAACCAACTGGAACGATGAATTTCGCGTTAACCTGCCACACCCAAACGACGGACAAGCGATGCGGAATTATACCGAACAATATCTTTATGATGCGGTTGGTAATTTTGAGAAACTGATTCACCAAGCAGCAAACGGCAATTGGACGCGCAGTTATGCTTATAATGAGCCGAGTTTGATTGAACCTGCCAAGCAGAGCAATCGCTTGAGTAGCACAAATGTAGGTGCAAGGACTGAAAATTACACCTACGATGCCCACGGTAACATGACCAGTATGCCGCACCTGTCATTGATGCAGTGGGATTATAAGAATCAGTTGAGTGCTACTTCTCGGCAGGCTGTGAATGATACACCGCCACCTGATAAAGTGCCGGAGACAACCTTTTATGTCTACGATGCTGGGGGGCAGCGGGTGCGTAAAGTGACCGAACGGCACAATGGTACCCGCAAGCAGGAGCGGATTTATCTGGGTGGGTTTGAGATTTACCGCGAATTTAATAGCAATGGGGAAGATATCAAATTAGAACGGGAGACGTTGCATATTATGGATGACAAGCAGCGTATTGCATTGGTGGAGACGAAAACTATCAGCAATCCTGATAATGAATCACCAAACCAGTTGATTCGGTTTCAGTTCGGTAATCATCTGGGTTCGGTCAGTTTGGAATTGGATAATCGGGGTAATGTGATTTCTTATGAGGAATATTTCCCATATGGCAGTACGGCTTATCAGGCGGTGGATAAAGCGATTAAGGCAGCAGTGAAACGGTATCGGTATACGGGGAAAGAACGGGATGAGGAAACGGGACTTTATTATCATGGCGTGCGTTATTATGTGCCGTGGTTAGGGAGGTGGACGGCAACAGATCCCATAGGACTTATTGATGGAATTAATTTATATTTTTTTGTCAGAGGTAATCCCATCAATATACATGATCCTACGGGGGAACAAGGTTTAAATATTTCAGAAAATTGGGAAGAAGTAAAAAATCATTTAGTAGAATTTGGTTTTCAAACACTTGGCATAAAAGAGCAAGATTTACCTTCTAGCGCACAACTTGCCATGGGAATTGGTGAAAGTCTATCAGATATAGTCGTTGGTGTAGTAGAGACAGCAGTAGATCCTGTAGGCAAAAACTTAAAAATCTTAGAATCGATGGCTGATTCATATAACGATTATGGTGGTGGTATTGAGGGAGTTTACATGGCAGCGAGTCAGCTAAATCCTATATACAGCATATTAACATCAGTATATGAAGCAAAAGAAGCATATGGTCGAGAGGAGTATCGTCAAGCAGGAAGGCATGGCACAGCAGCAGTTGTAGAGGCTGTAGGGACTACTGCAGGAGCAAAAGCTGCGACTCCAAACGTAAAGGCGAAATTAAGTGATTTAAGTTCACATGGCAAAATGAGAACTGCTGTTTCTGGTGACAAAAAAGTTCCTATTTTTGCCAAAAATACTAATATTCAGAGAAAAGAAAAAATTCACCTCGAAAAACTTGATAGACAAAAATTGAAAGAAGGTAAAAGCTCTATTCCAAGCCAGTTTGAAGGAAATGGTCAAGGAATGGATAGGGTGTATAAATCCAAAGTTTCACCCAAAAAGGTGGAAATTGTTGAAGCAAAATTTGTATCAGGATTTAAACCTGGAGAAGTTGCGAAAGCATTGGGCAAGCTCAATGAAACAAGAAAGTATGGGTTACAAGGAACCGAGGAATATATTTATAACCAGACAACAAGATTAGAGAAGAGTCCAAAAGCTACGAATGCCATGAGGCAAACTGCGAAAATCATACGTCAGGCAGATGAAATAAGTCGCACACTTGAAATTATGAATGAATATGGAGAAATGTTTAGTTACGATCTTAGTTTTTATGAGCCACTTCTATGGGATTAAATTCTTAAATCACCGAATTAACCGCACATCAAGAGACAGATTTAGTGCGATCGCCCGATCTTGTAGGTTGGTTTGAGGACACGAAACCCAACATTATCATCTATCAAAAATGAGCCAGTGGTAGACCCAATCTTATAGAGTACCTCAATGCCAGCCACACACCAACCTAAGCAAATTCTCCATCCCAAATACACCCATTAGTAAAGCGATTACTCATAATCCAACACAAAAACTAATTCTCAGAACACAAACTTAGTTGGTCAGAAAAACTCACACCTGTCAATCATTAAATAATTTAAAACCATGAAATCAAAACCTTTCAACCTCGAAACCAGAATCAAGGTCCTCAACACAGTTCTTACCAAACAAGAACAACGAGTAGTTGACACAGCATTACGAGAAGCTAACGGTGACTTACCAACTGCTTTGTCAAACATAGAAAAAAAATTATCGGAATCTGAAGAACAAAAACAAAAAGCATCAAAACTTTTACCAAGAGTGAACTTGGCGTATTCCCTGGCAGATTTATCGGAAGATAACGAACCGATAGTTAGAACAATTTCTGAGCGTCCGGAAATAAATAATCTCAGGGATATGGCTCTCAATTTTAATGTTGCCAGGTTAACTGAGATTGTCGATCCCCAATCTGTGCCACAGACAATTAGCCAAGAAACCGATGATGATGAGGAAAAGAAACGAAAATTCGCTGTAGCTTTGCAATACAAGCTATTTACAGTTGAACCTACTGCCGTTTTACAAAGAATGGTGCAGGAAGAAGAGGTTCCTATTGCCGATACAAATGTTCGTGCTGGGGTGGTAAATTTTCTGGCAAATCAACCCGATTTTAATATTCGCACCACTTCACTTTATACTGCGCTAAAGAAGGAAGAAGCCCTAAGTAATATTGCTGATGAACAACGGGAAGAAGTTATTAAAGAACTAAAAACTCTCCAAAGGTTACAGGCAATTAGTCCTATTCCTGAAGCAGTGCCAGTATTAAAGAATGCTAACCTGCTTTCAGCATTTAATGTTACCGAAATACCAGAATCAACTTTCTTAAAGACTTACGGTAACACTTTAGGAGAAGAAACTGCTCGACAAGTTTACACCAATGCCCTTAATAACCGCATCCGCATCGAACAAGCCCTGGTAACAATGCGAGAAGCCGTGCGGGGAACGGGACTAGCGATTATTGACGGTTCGCAACCCTCAGAAATCCGTGTACGTAGTATGCAGGTAGCTGCTGATAAACAAGCAGTCCCGCTTAATCTAGAAGAATTATTCGGCGGTATGGACTACTGCGAGTGCGAGGAATGTACTTCTGTGTATAGTCCTGCTTCGTATTTTGTGGAACTACTGCAATATCTACGAAATAATAACCTAGACCCCAAAGATCCAACCAATCCATCCCAAGAGAAACCTAACATTCATCCGGGGATAAAAAATACACCATTAGAAAAACTATTCCGCCGCCGACCAGATTTAGGTTGCTTAGAATTAACCTGCGAAAACACTTTCACCGTTTTACCCTATGTAGATTTGGTCAACGAAGTGATGGAAAGTTTTGTTGTCCATTTAGATGAGTATGAAGACGATAATAATGAACCAAAACAAGCAAGACTAGAAACATTCAACGTCGAAGACGAAACCACTAGCGAATTACTCGCACAACCCCAACACACCAATTACCAAGCATACTGCCTGCTCAAAAATGCAGTTTACCCGTTCACCCTACCGTACCACCAACCCATTGATGCGACTCGGATTTTTCTCGATTACTTGGGTACAAGCCGCCATGAACTTTTAGATACCTTCCGCACAGCTAGCGAAACCTGTGAAAATGTTGTGCTTAAGCAAGATGAGCAAGCACAATTGCAAAATTTGCATATCGAAACCCAAAATCGGGCTGTGGATGCCGAATTTCTGGGAATGACTCAGGAGGAATACATTATCCTCACCAAAGAAGCATTTTGGTCTAAGCGCTATTTTGATATTACGCTCAAAGGGAAACACATAAAAGGAAAATCATATGAACATAATATCCGTGTCAAGCATGTACATGAATACTATGGCTATGAAACCAAAGATGAAATGCTCCATACGGATGAAACCGAGAAACTGGGTCTAACATTCGTAAAAGAGCAATTTTTACCACGTACAGGTATTGAGTATGTTGATTTAGTTGAATTATTAAAAACCCAGTTTATTAATCCTAATTATCCTCAAGGCAAAGCCCAAACTATATTAGAGAGTATTCGCTTCATATATAGCTCCCTGCAAAAGCTGGTGGATACAAGCAGCACCGATCCCAAAGTCAGATTCGCCAAACTGATTCAATTTCTAGAAACATTTCAGCCATTTGTCCCCTTGCTTGATGCCATGCTGCACCCCGATCCGTGTCAGCAACAAAAACTCAATTGGTGTTTGGAAACAAAAGATTTACGGAGGTGGGTATATTGTTACTTTGAAAGAATAGGTAAATTAATAGTACTGGATTCTGGAGAAATTTCACAGAAAAGTAGTCGGCAACTCCAAATAGAAAGAAACCAACAAGAAAATGAATCTCTGATGATTCAATCTTACAGGGAAGCATACAGAGGAGATGAAGAAGCAAGAGAGTTTCCTGACCCAGTAGGCTATATTCCTACTCCAGATACCTGTGACCTCGATAAAGTCCGATTAACACACCTCGACGGAAGAGAACTAACAGTTGAAGAGTACGATCGCATTCATCGTTTTATCCGACTCTGGCGTAAAATGGGCTGGACGATTGATGAAACTGATAAAGCATTAGTTGGGCTTTCTCCTGACTCCACAGAAACTAATGGGGAAACACCACAAAATCCCGATAATTGCGATTACGTTGGTTTCGATGTTTTCACTGATGATTGTAGCAGCATAAACCACAGTGGGGATGATGGCGGCTGCGACGACCAAACCCAAGATAATTGGAATTGTCCCGACATACCCGAAGTCACTTACGAAATTACCCCTGAGCTACTACATCAGTTGGTAGCTGTCCGCAAATTACTCGACCAAACCGGATTACCACTAGCAAAACTGCTGACTTTCTGGGCTAACATCAGCACCGTTGGCGAAAAATCGCTTTATTCGCGCTTATTTTTAACCCATAACCTGCTAGGAATTGACAAGGTATTTAAAGCAGATGCGGATGGTAATTATCTCACGCAATCAGCCAAAATCACCGACCATTTACCAGTATTGATGGCTGCACTCAAGCTGAAAGCTGATGATATCACAGCGCTAAGGGCTTTTTGCGAAATACCCGATGTCCTGACAATACCAAACTTGTCGGTACTATATCGCCATAGTTTGCTCGCTAAAATCCTACATATCAAAATAGCAGAGTTGCCCGATGCAATTGAATTATTTGGCAACCCGTTCCCCAAAGCCTGGGACACATTATCGCTACTGGAAACCTGGGGAAAAATGGAGGATGCGGGCTTTAATTTTCGCCAACTTAACTACATTATTCAAAATAGTGACGACAAACTGCGTCCACTTGCACCAGCCAAGAAAACTATCCTGCAAATTACCAAAACGCTTTATGATGGCTTGAATGCCATTGACAGCAACCATCCAGACATAATTGAGGAGAATAAGGAAGAAGCTACAGCGGAATTAGTCCGTGCTAAAACTGGGTTATTTTTTGAACCAGCAGTAGTAGAGCAAATTATCAGCTTACTTGAAGGAACAAAAGTTTACGCCACGAATGCTCCTTTGAATCTCACAATTAATATTCCAGAGTCACAAAAGACCTTAGCGAATAAACTCAAATACAGTAACCAGAAAGATGCAACTCCACCCAGCGCGGGACTCCAAGTTACAGGTATTCTTACCGAGGAAGAAAAAATCCAGGCTAAAGCACTTTCTACTAATCCAAAATGGAAAGAGGCGATTGACCGCGTTAGCAAACAGCCCCAAAATATCTTTAATGACGTACTGTTCGGCATTTTCCACAACCCCACCGAGGTAAAAGAAAAATTACTTGCGGGTGATGTTCTTCCACCTGACGGTGATACACCTCTCGAAAAACGGTTCTACTTTCTCCAGTATTTCCTCCCATTTTTAAGAGAGTATTTGGCACATCGGTTGATTGTCGATACTGTTGCAGGGTCAATGAGTTTGCCGACGGATGTTACGGAAGCACTGTTATCAAATTTACTAGAGGTGGGAACAGCGAATCAATCAGCCATCAGTATATTAGAAAACATCAAAGCACAATCAGCAGGAAGCAGTAACAACTGGAAAGGTTACTTAATTCCACCAACAGACGAAGCCTATGCATTTGTTGCTAAAAGCGAAACTCAACCGTCACCTCTGATTCTAGACGGTGAGGAAATTCGGTTTGAATACCAGCAAGAAGACCCTTCTAACGTTTGGTCAACCGATCCAACTGCGAAGAAGTTAAAAAGTGGAAAATTATACTCACTAGAAGTAAGTGGACAGCAGCCTCAATATATTCAGTGGAAAACAGTAAGCATTACTAAAGCACCTATTCCAACTTCCGCATTACTACCCGATTACTCCCAAGGTTCAGAAGTAGATGAGGTGTTTAAAAAACTATCTAAAGTTGCTTTGTTAATCAATGGCTTTAATTTAAGTGTTGATGAACTGACTTACTGGCAAACCCACGCTTCGGATTTCGACCAATTTAACCTCAACGCAATTACACTACAACATTGGTTGCGACTACAGGCATATACTACTCTCCGTAAAAGCTTACCCAAAACCGAAACTAATTTACTAGATTTATTTGAATGGGCTACCAAAGCTGACGATACAACCAAACTGGTGGAGAAAATTGCTGATGTAACCCTTTGGAAACAAGAAAATATCGAAAAACTCGTCAAAGTCGAACATTTTGACCTAAAACGCCTAGATGCTTTTCGCAACGAAGTAAACTTAATCAAGTTACAACAGGCATTAGTAGTAGCTGACAAAATCGCCATCGATATTGACAAATTATTCGAGTGGGCAAAACCGACATCTAAATTCTGGGTATGTCACCAAATCGCTGAAGATATCCGCAAAGCAATTCGAGCAAGATTCGACCAAGAAGACTGGGAACAAGTAGTTAAACCATTAAACGATGAGTTACGCAATAATCAAAAACAAGCTTTAATTGATTATTTGCTGGTGCAAGATGTTCTACGAGAGTGGGAAGTTGTAGATGCTGATAGCTTATTTGAGTTTTTCCTGATTGACGTGCAAATGGACGCTTGCATGGAAACTTCCCGCATCAAGCAGGCAATTTCCAGCATTCAGTTGTTTATTCAACGGTGTTTTCTGGGGTTAGAAGAAAAAGATGGCGTGAAGAACGATGTACTTGATCGCGATCGCTGGGAGTGGATGCAACGGTATCGGGTTTGGGAAGCCAACCGTAAAGTATTCCTGTATCCCGAAAACTGGATCGAACCCGAACTTCGGGATGATAAAAGTCCGTTCTATAAAGAACTGGAATCGGAATTATTGCAAAAGGACATCAATACGCAAACCGTTCAAGATGCGCTGAAAAGCTACCTATTCAAAGTAGATGAGGTGGCAAACTTGAAGGTAGTGGGACTATTTGTAGAGCAGGAAATCGATAAAGACGGGAAGCCAGTATTTGACAACAATCCTGTATACATCAAACTGCATATCTTTGCCCGAACTCGTAATGCACCATACTTTTTCTACTACCGTTATTTTCATATAGGGGAGAAAAACTGGTATCCATGGGAAAAAGTGCAAGTTGATATTCCCAGTTATGATGAAGAAAATAAAGATAATGGGACTATTGAGAAGAATGGAACGTACTTAATTCCAGTTGTTTGGAATCAGCGTTTGTTGATTTTCTTCCCACAGTTCACTAAGAAGACAGTTCCAGTGATGGTACCAGACACAATTGATCCCAATGAGGAAATACCAGTTAGTAAACCAATTGAGGGCTGGGAAATTAAGATGGGCTGGAGTGAGTACCGAAATAGCAAATGGACGCAGAAACAACTTTCGGCTGAAGCTATCTACGATATTCCTACGTCTTCAAATGCCTTACCAGATGTAAGTTCTTATGAATTTATTCCCAGACTTGTGACTAATCCATCGGAAATTGTCATTGATATTTGTGATAGCAAAGATAAGTTATTGAATGATGCTTTTCATTTTGCAGGTAGTCAAATTATTAAAGGTGACAAAAAAGGCACACATACGGTTGATTTTGATTTTCATTATACAAAAGATACACCTCCTCAGATTCACTCATTACAAGCTCAAGGTGCTGGCGAACTATTGTTATCCACCGAAGAGCCTTATTTCGACGATCAAAAAACGCTTGTAGAGATTTATTACCAAAAAAAGCTGACCGAAACGAAGTTGAATTTTTACCACCCCTTCGCCGACGAACTGTTAGGCAAACTGACGACTGGCAACCTTAATGACTTATTTGATTACTACAACAACAATGTAAATGATCTTGACGATGCCTATGGAGTATATAAAGACAGTTACCATGAATTGAAACGGTCTTACTCCCTCTACAACTGGGAGGCAGCCTTCCACGCACCGATGCTGCTAGTAGACCGCTTGTTGAAATCACAGCAATTTGAGCAGGCGTTGAAGATGTGCCACTACGTTTTCAACCCATTAGCAGAAGGTGACGGAAAGGAGCGTTTTTGGCAATTTCCACCATTTAAGGTCGTTGATGCTAAGAATGTGCTGGAAAAATTATTTATAGGATTACAGCCTAACACCCCTGATAATACCCCAAATCAGCAAATTAACAAATGGCGAGATAAACCATTTCAACCTCATGTAATAGCGCGATCGCGTCCCGTTGCTTACATGAAGTGGGTGGTGATGAAATACATAGAAATTCTAATTGCTTGGGGTGACTATTTATTCCGGCAGGATACCATCGAAACCCTCAATCAAGCTACACAACTTTACGTACTAGCAGCTCATATTTACGGACCGAGAGGACACAAAATTCCCAAGCGGGGCAAAACTCAACCCCAAACTTACAGGTCACTGTTGGATAAATGGGACGCTTTTGGTAACGCAATGGTTGAATTAGAATTGGCGTTTCCTTTTAGTAATCAAACCCCATTCCCAATTGGTGTAAGCAACGGTGTTGTAGGGCTGGCTAATATCTTTGGTTTTGCCACTTCCTTGTACTTCTGTATTCCCGATAATCCCAAATTGCGAGGCTTGCGGGATACTATCGATGACCGCTTATTCAAAATTCGTCACTGTCAAAACATTGAAGGAGTATTCCGCAAACTCCCACTGTTTGAGCCACCCATAGATCCAGCATTATTGGTACAAGCTGCTGCTCAAGGACTTAGTTTGGCAAACGTGCTGAATGATTTGAATACTCCCGCACCAAATTACCGCTTCTATTACCTGCTGCAAAAAGCCTTAGAAGTATGTGCAGAACTCAAATCAATGGGTAACGCTTTCTTATCAGCCAAAGAGAAAAAAGATGCAGAAGCGTTATCCCAACTGCGTGTTAAACACGAAATCACCATGCATAACCTGCTGATGAAAGTGAAAGAGCAGCAGCTAGAGGAAGCAGAAAAGTCTTTAAATGCCTTACAACAAAACCGAAAGAGTCCAGTATACCGCTTACAGCACTACCTGCAACTCATCGGTGAGGATTTAGGTACGGTGCCAGATGGTAATACTGATTTTGGCGAACTCGCTAACCAAATTGAACAACCAGTTGACGAAAGTGGGCTGAAACTAGACCCGATAGAAAAAGAGGAATTGGAGAAAGCGACTGAGGCAAAAAATAAACAAAAGAACATAGGAAGAATAGAAACCTTAGCAAGTACTCTTCATATCCTTCCAATTGTAGATGCTAAAGCGCAGCCTTTGGGTGTTGGTATTGGTGTGGCTATAGGAGGAACTATGCTTGGCAATGCAGCTCAAGCTATTGCCAAATATATGCAAATTGAAGCAAGTGAATTGAGCTATCAATCTTCCAATGCCTCTCGTAAAGGCGGTTTCCTACGCCAGTTGCAAGACCGCGTACAACAAGCCAACATTGCCGGGTACGAAATCAAAAACATTGACAAACAGATATTGACCCAGAAAATCCGCATCAATATCGCTAATAGTGAATTCACCAACCAACAACAAAATATTAACAATGCCCAAGAAGTAGAAGAATTTTTGCGTAGCAAATACACAAACGAAGAACTCTACACCTGGATGGAAGGGCAGATTCGGACATTGTACTACCAAGCTTATACCCTAGCTTACGATCTGGCGAAGAAAGCTGAAAAAGTTTTCCGTTTCGAGCGGGGATTAACAATTTCCAACTTCATCCAATTTGGTTACTGGGATGCTACCCACGACGGATTACTAGCTGGTGAGCGGTTATACATCGGTCTAAAACAACTTGAAGCTGCCTACCAAGAAAAACGTGGCTATGATTACGAGGTCACAAAACACGTTTCACTGCGTCAAATTAATCCCCTAGCGCTGATTCAACTCAAAGAAACTGGAAAGTGCGAGTTTGCATTACCGGAAGTACTATTCGACATGGATCATCCTGGTCATTATATGCGACGCATTAAATCCGTAGCCCTTACAGTTCCCTGCGTTGTTGGACCTTACACCAGCCTCAATTGCACGCTGCGACTATTAGAACACAAGTTTCGGACAAGTGCGATCGCCAAGGACAAAAACTCCTATGCTGAAAAAATTGATGAAACTGACGAACGCTTCAGCACGGTTAATGTACCGATAACCTCAATTGCAGTTAGCTCAGGTCAAAATGACAGTGGTGTATTTGAACTTAACTTCAACTCGGAGCGGTATATCCCCTTTGAGGGAGCAGGAGTTATCAGTAAATGGCAGCTTGAACTACCAGAAAAATTCCGGCAATTTGACTACGATACTATTTCAGATGTACTTCTGCATATACGTTATA
The DNA here is from genome assembly GCA_002361335.1 of Richelia sp. UBA3308. Classification (GTDB taxonomy): domain Bacteria; phylum Cyanobacteriota; class Cyanobacteriia; order Cyanobacteriales; family Nostocaceae; genus Rivularia. The sequence goes on along the minus strand of DESS01000156.1, from coordinate 60,646 downwards.
CAGCCTTGGAAGGTGGAGACAAACTCAAGGAACCTGCTGCCGAGTCCGTGCAAGGGTATATCAAGAGCGTTGAAGAACTTAGCCGTCAAGAGGGACTATTTGCAGCTTTCGACTTGAAACACGATTTTGCTAGCGAGTGGCATCAAGCTATGCAATCAGCTACTGACAGCACTGAACGAGTATTAATACTGAACAATTTGCATGAGCGACTACCCATTTTTACCAGAGGACGGAAACCAGAAAAAACTCAGGCGACCGATGTGTATTTGTTTACTAATGCAGCAATTTCAGCTTCTAAATTGATGTTGAAACAAGCTACAGACGAAGTTGCTTTTGCTGATGGAACACCAGTAGGAGAAACAATGAAATCTTTTGTCATCAAAGATAATAATTTGCCGATGAATGGCTGGGAGTTAAAGATTAAAGATAGGGAAACAGAAATTGATCAACTTTGGTTAATCGTCAGATATGTCTTGAAGTAAGAAGAAAATTCGGAGTTTGGCATTTATTGTCCACTTAACTTTATTGTATGTATTTGCCAAATTCCACAATTTATTTTCCCATGCCCAATGCCCCATGCCCAACTTACAAATCAGGAAGAAGCCATGAAAATTTTATTTTACGGTGCTGGAGTTATCGGCAGTTTGTATGCTGCACGATTACAAGACGCGGGTAATGATGTTTCTATTCTTGCCAGAGGAAAGCGCCTAAAAGATATCAAAGAGTATGGCATTGTTTTAGAACATGAGTTAACTAACGAACAAACGACTACTCGCGTCAAGGTAGTAGAGGAATTGTCCCCAGAAGATGCTTACGATTTAATTATCGTGGCAATGCGTAAGAATCAGGTTAGTGCAATATTGCCAATTTTGTCAGCCAATAAAGGCACCCCTAATGTGCTATTTATGGTCAACAATCCCTCTGGCTATGATGATTGGATGCAAGCTGTAGGTCAAAAGCGCCTCTTGCTGGGATTTCCTAGTGCAGGTGGGGCGTTAGAGGGGCGCATCGTCAGCTATATTCTGGGTTCGAGTCGGGTTCAACCTACCATATTGGGTGAGCCGGATGGACGGATTACACCCCGACTCAAGGAAATTTTCAGTACCTTCAAACAAGCAGGCTTTCCAGTTACTATCAGTCGTAATATAGATGCTTGGCAAAAAACCCACGTGGCATTAATTAGTCCAATCGCCAATGCTATCTATATGGCAGGAGGCGACAACTACCAATTGGCGCAGATATCCGAAGCGTTGCATCTCATGGTTCACGCTATGGGTGAAGGATTCCAGGTATTACGAGCAATTGGTATCCCTATTACCCCCGCCAAACTCAAGCTTTGGGAGTGGCTACCGGAGCCGATTGTCGTCGCACTGTTGAAGCGTTGGGTAAAGACCAAACATTTCGAGATTGTAGCAGTTCACCATGCCATTGCCGCCCGTGATGAAATGCAACAACTCGCCGATGACTTCCAAGTATTAGTTCGCCAAACTTCGATTGCGACACCGGCGATTAATCAGCTAAATAGCTATATCAAGCCACATCAACCTGACAAATTTGAGATAGCTCGCGCTTGATAGTTAGTTACTTTTGGAGGGTATGCTTACCTTCCGACCTCACTTGAAAAGATGTTATATCATGTCCGGTAAATTGGTTACGATATGTCATTGCGAGCGAAAGTGAAGCGAAGCAATCACAGTACTTTGCGTTACCCTAACGGGTCAGCAAGCTGAACGCGTTCACGAAGTGCGGCTCAGCGTGTCCGTACCGAAGGTCGTCCCGAAGGGACTTAGGACATATACTTCACTCCGAAGAAGGCTGCGTGCCTCTTGCAGAGGAGCTTCGCTAACGTAATGACAACTGTTTAACCGGACATCATATTATTTAGCATTTGCACTGCCAACTTTTGCGTAAGGCTGGGCAAACAGTTCTTCCTCATTAACCTGATTTTCAACAGCCCGTTTCCGCCAGTGCTGTTTGCCCATTTCTATAAACAGCCATCGCCATAGTCTAAAGGGCATCAAGGGAATAGGTGTTTTTGCCATCAGTTTGGCAGCTTCGGGTGGAACAATTTGACCATTCGCTAGTGCAGTACTCGTGATATCAAGTGCCTGAATAATATGCTTCACAGGTAGTCGCCCCGCAAGCTGAGTTCCTTCAATAGGTAGACCTCCAGATAAAGCTTCTCCAGCGCCCATAGCCAGTCCCCCCGACCAAATCATGCCGGTATCAACGGCAAAATGTTGACAGATAGCTAACGCCAGCGCATTGTGATGGGCTTCGGGAAATCCATTGTTAGAGATAGCAAAAAGCCGCTTTGGATATTCCTGATGTTGGGCACAGATATGCTCAGCCATCACTTCAAGCGACTTCATCATCAGGAATGGCAGTGAATCTATATAGAGTGGAAAAACAAATAGTATCAGATTGGCTCGGTCAACAGCCGCGAGAAATTCGTGTTGCCCCTTGCCCTGTAGAAGATGTCCCCTGAGTATCAACGATTCGGTCTCCCACCCCTCTTGTTTTAGTTGGTTCAACACATATCTTCCCAAGACAGCGGAGGTGCTAGGGGATTTAACTTTTGGGCTACCAACGAGCAATAATGCCCTACGTGAGGCATCTGCTGTTGAAGTACTGATAATAGCTGTCTTTGTGGTTGGCATCAGCGATGTGACCACTTCACTTAGAGGAAAAGTGTCATTCCGAACCAGCACCCTTTGAATTTCCTGATGCAACTTGTCGGGGGTATCTGTGCTTAATACAACGTCTGCTGCATAAGTAGGGGAATGAAAGTTGAGGGCGTTTCGCCCAACCAGCACCTTGAATAGGTTCGCTTCCTCGTTATTCGGCTGACGCTGGATGCCAATGCCGACCAATCGTGGATATTTTGAATACCGAGGTCGGTGATGAACTTCACCGTGGTATATGCCAAAATCAGGCATAATTAAGGGTAGCCAGCGGTCTTGAGCTTTCTTAATTTCCGATGAATAGCCCCCAAAGGTAACGGGGGAAAATAGGATGGTCATATCACTTTGGACGACTGCCTGAGCTATGTCACGTCCCGCATCGGGTTCCAGACAAATTCCCGGTGTTTTTAGCCAGCAGCCAAAGCAACCGATACATGAACCCATCTTAATTTCTCTCAATGGAAAAAGCTGCACCTTTGCGCCATTTTTGTGCAGTTCATTGATGAGAATATCTAATATAGGAGAAAGGTCTTCATCGCTTAAGCCTCTGCCATCTAGGAGAACGATTTTTTGATTAAGCATAAGAAACTTCCTATAGACCGATAAGTATTTTAATAGGATGATGAGTCTTCATTATTTTCAATGAAGATGCATCCTAATTCCTCACTTCCAAATTTAAGCTAAAGATGTGAGGGATTTGTGAGGTATCCAACATAGAGAAAGGGATTGTAAACTCACAAGTTCGCCAAGTTGTCCCAATAGGATAAACACAGAAAGCACTCGGAGACATACAATATGTTTAGCTGGTGTAATTCTATTGCTTGGATAACTTTAGTTGGCTGCTTGCTATTTCCCAACGCAGTTACATTATCATTAGAAAAAGAACAAAAGACTAGTATTTCCCCAGACACTTCACTGGCTAATCTTCCAGATGGAGCCTATCAACTGTGTACTGAGCCTAACCCTGAAGATTGGCGTGATGGAGCAGGAGTATGTCTCAATGGTGTGAAGAAAGGTAAGATTATCGATGGTTATTATGGCTCACCCCACAGTGGTGACTTTGTATGCCTCCGTGGTAAGCTTTCCCAGGATTGGCTATATGGTGAAGGAATGATAATTTCCTGGGGTGAAGGTACTCGACGTAAAATTCCTCAAAAAAATTTTTATTGGGATAAAGAAGGCAGATTAAATATGAGTCAGGGAAGTTTGGCTCATAGCGATGGGATAGGCGAAAATCGGGTTGATTGGATTATTTTTAAACAGGCGAGTTTGAATGTAGGTAAATTGTATCTCTATCCTAATCCCCGCATGAAGTCGCCAACCGAACTGTGCGATTGGTCATTTAATTGACAAGGAGCAATAACCGCTTCAGCGAGATATTTCATTGCAGTATCTTTGACTTTTGCTACTACATCTGCAGCAATGATTGTATCCCCGAAAGTAAGAGTCAGATACATTTTGCCACCTACTGTTACTACTTCTAGTATTTTTTCTGCGCTATCCGAATATACAGCCGCTCCCCTAACTGCTTCTAAATGCAAGTTACCATAATCAACCGGAATATCTATCTTACCAAGATTGCTAATTACAATACCCGCAAATAGTTTATCCAAGCCTTTCTTCTTCAGCAGATTTAAAGCCATTTTATCGTTCAATTTCCCTTGCTTGGCAAACACAAGCCCATCCATAAGAGATGGAGATAATAAATTTAGTCTCTCCCCTTGAAAAATATTTTTATTTGTCAAGCGCTGTTTAATTTTCTTATCAATTATTCCTGCCATATCCCAAAAGGATTTCTTTGGATGATATTTCTGCTTGAACATCACGGCTGAGACATAAAAACCAATTGCTTCGCCAACAGGTTTATTCAGCCGACTTCTAAAGTCAACTGGCACCATAATATTTTGCAAATAAGGCTGAGAGTCTCCTTGAATATGGTTTTGAGCAGCAATAAATGCAGCATAAAGCGCACTATTGATGGTAACTTGTTCTTGCCGACATCGAGATACCAAGATGGATGTTTGCGGTTCTGTTAATTCCCACGATAGTATTGATACTTTATTGTTCAGCCAGAATGTTTGATGAAGGTCTTTATAATCGTTTTCATTAAAAGAGATTCCCTTACGTATCCATTTCCTATTTATTCTCTTCACAATCAATCTGTAGAAAAAACTACCCATAACCGAGGACGGAAGACAATCTTCAACCACAACTGGTATAACTTGTGGGGTTTCCACATCCTGTTGAGGATTACTTAGGTATACCATGATGTCACGAATTAGATATACCAAGGAACGACCGTCACAAATACTATGATGTGCGGTAACAATTAAATCTGAGACTTCGGGAGATTGAAGCAGAAGAAAACGGATAAGGGGACCTGTTTGGATTGAAAAAGTGCGTTTGAGTTCTTCTATAGTCGTCTGAATCCAATCTTCATTAGTGAATCTGGGCATTACCTCAACCGGGATTTCGGGAACATTTTTCTGTGTAAACCATCCAGCAGAATCTTTATCCAGGCTGACGCGAATACCCAAGAGAAAATGCTTTTGTCTGGCTTTTATGACTGCTGCTTTAAGTTGCTCGCGAGAAACCAGTCCATTTATTTGAGCTACCATAACAACGTTTGCGCTTGGTATCCTCAGAAATTTACGCTCTGTACCGCTCATTTTTCGCTTATATTCATTTTTGAGATAATCTTTTGTGAATGTGCTGCCATTCATTTTATTTCTCCCAATATTGATTTAGGGCTATACTCCTATTTCTGAGTTTGTCAGAAAAAAATAAGAAAATTGTGAGTTTTTTTATTAGTGCTAGAAATCTTCAATCTTGTCTTGTCAGTCCCCATGAAAAAATAATTGCCATTACCAATAATTGAAGTCGTGAATTTATTTCCCCATGCCCCATGCCCAATGCCCCATGCCCAACTTAGAAATCAGAATATTACCGTAATCCTCACAAGTTTCTCAAATTTTCTCCGTAATCTGAGAATCAAGCTGTTGTGAGGGGTGTAGATAATGCCTACCGCTAAATTTACAAAATTTATCAGTTTTCTACAGGAAGATTTGGCTATTTCTAAAGATGGGATAGAGTTAGCATTGCGAAATCTACAACAAAATTCGCCGGACTTATTACCGATGGTTCTCTGGCAATATGGACTGGTGAAGTTGAGCCAGTTGGAGCAGATTTTTAACTGGTTAGATGCAAGTATTTAAGGTAAATTGCGATGAAAACTCAAAAACGTCTTGGTATCCTGACAAGTGGTGGTGATTGTCCCGGACTTAATGCTGCAATTCGAGCAGTAGTTAGCCACGCGATTGTAACTTATGATTGGCAAGTTTTTGGTATTCCCTATGCGACAACGGGGTTGTTAGAACAAAAAGCTATTCCTCTAACCCTACACGGTATGGATTTACGAGGTATGAATCCTTTGTTAAATATGGGAGGTACTATTCTTGGTAGTATTAATAAGGGTGATACTTTAGCTCATATTGATGAAATAATCGCTGGTTACAATGCATTAGAATTAGATGCTTTAATTGGTATTGGGGGAGATGGTAGTTTGGCGATTCTTGATGAATTGCAAAAAAAAGGTAATTGGCAGTTTATTGCAATTCCCAAAACTATTGATAATGATGTTGCATTTACGGAAAAAGTTGTAGGTTTTGACACTGCTGTGAATACAGTTGTTGATGCTTTAAACCGCTTAACTTTTACTGCTGCAAGTCACGATAGGGTAATGATTGTGGAAGTAATGGGAAGGAGTGCGGGACATTTAGCGCTTCAGGCTGGAATTGCTGGAGGGGCTGACTGTATTTTGATTCCGGAAATACCTTATTCAATTAAGGGTGCTTGTTCCCACTTACGGGAATTACGAGATAATTGGGGACGCAGATTTGGAATTGTAGTTGTTGCAGAAGGCGCTCGAATAGCTAAAGATAGTTGTTGTTATCCTCAATGTGAAACAGCAAAACCATCCTGCGGCATGGGACAATATATTGCTGATGAAATTCGTAACTGTTCCCACAATCAGTTAGATATTAGAGTTTCAGTATTGGGACATATTCAACGGGGAGGTATTCCTTCAGCAGGTGATAGATTGTTGGCAAGTGCTTTTGGTAAAGCTGCTGTAGATTTGATTGCGAAGGGAGAAACTGCAAAAATGGTGGCTTGGCAAAATGGAGAAGTAGTAGCAGTACCTTTAGTTCATGTTATAGCTAAAAGTCCATCGCTGGTAAAACCCGATAATTTTCTTGTCAAAACGGCGCAATCTTTGGGTATTTATGTGGGAAATACCGAGCATATTTCTAGATTAGAAAATTCTATTGGTTCTTTACCTTTAGGTTATAGCTAAATACAACTAATCATCCAAAACGATAGCAATTCGATTAACTTAAATTGAGTTCGGGAGGGTGAAATGATTCTCAACATTTTATTAATTATTGCTGCATTCATTACTTTCTCGTCAATCGCTGTTTATCTGAAATTCTTAACAGAGGTTAGGGAAACTAATAAAATTTGGCATTCCTTAGAAACAACTCCAAATAATTCTGTATTTACTACCGAAATGATTGCGGAATTACCACAACCCGTACAGCGTTATTTTCTCCATACAATTCAACCGGGAACTCCTTTAGCCAATTTCGTAAAATTAACAATGAATGGTAGTTTTAGATTATCTTCAGATAAACCTTGGCTACCGATGCAAGCCGAACAAATTATCAGTGCATTAAAAGGATTTGTTTGGAAAGCCAAAATTGGTAGCGGTTTAACGAAATATATTGGTGCTGATTATTGCTTTAATAATTTTGCTAGAATGCGTTTTTCAATATGGGGAATCATTCCAGTTGTAAATGCTCATAATCAAGATATCACTCGTTCGGCTATTGGTAGATTTATAGGAGAATCTTTTTGGCTACCTTCAGCTTTATTACCGCAAAATAGTGTTGATTGGCAGGCTATTGATGATAATACTATTGAAGCCAGCATGAAAGTTGATGACGAACCAGTTATCTTAAAATTTGTGATTGATTCAAAGGGTAAAGTCTTAAAAGTTTCTTTACTACGCTGGGGAGATAAAACAGAAGATGGTAGCCATACTTATATTCCCTTTGGTGGAGAAGTTTTGTCAGAGAAAACATTCGAGGGATTCACAATTCCTTCTCAAATAAATGTAGGTTGGTGGTTTGGTACTGATAAATACTTTGATTTTTTCCGTGCAAATTTTGAACAAGCTGAATTTTGCTAAACCCATTTTTCAACATCTTCCTCACAAGTTCCTCATTTTCTTATCTTAATATTTAAATATAGATAAGCTCTAAGTAGAAAGCTTTCTCAAACAGGACTTATATATTTGTTTGCGGAACAATAGTATATCTTTGTGGAGGTATATATGATTAACTTATTTATTTTTATTCTCAAAAATGCTGGAAGAAAAAATAAAGGCTCACCAGCAAAAGAAGACTTACCTGTATTTACTAGACAGGATAAAGATGGTGTTTTAATTACCGTACCCGTCAAATCTTCTTAATTACTTAAAAATAACATTTTCAAGGATTGCATTATTCAATTCATACTTGAATTATGCAATACCTTGATTCAGATACTTTCAATTCAGGAGGTGTTTGAAGTGAAAACTATATCCAAAATCAAAACAAAAATACTTTCCTCTACTATATCTATTTTAGGACTTGCATTGCTCGTAATTTCAATTACAAGTTGTTCGTCAAATACTCCCACAGATGAAATTCCTCCTGTAGCTGAAGATAGCGGATTAACAAACCGAATCTCCGGACAAAATTGGCGGAACAATAGAGAACGTTATCTTAAAAGCGTGGAAACAAATCTTTATGAACGAGGGGGTATTACCAATACAGTTATTAGTTCTATAAAAGACAAAAATGAAGTTATTACAATAGACAAAGAAATTTTTATAATCCAATCTTGCCAGCATGAAAATACAGAAGCCTGTAACTTTATTGATTCTCGACTAAACTGACTCTAAAGGCAATAAATGCTTGAAAAGGCAAATAAATTGCAAATACTATCAGTAAGTATGTCAGTAATGAAAATTTTTTATCGCTTTGAGATTGGTTTATTAAATTATTATTCATCTTATTCAGGGCTTGTTTAATTTGATATATCTAAATCCTCCTTATCAAAGTACCTTAATTGGTATCAGTTAAAGAGGATTTTATCATTGAGATTAAAGATTGTGCTTTTTTCCTATTTTTGAGAAGCTTGTTTCTTAAGCATCTGATTTGCAATTTACTCAGCTACATCTGGTAATTAGAGTCGGACAGTAATCCTGTGGTGCAAGCCAAGCTTTTCTATTTCCGTATTCAATTTTGATCCATTTCCCATTGCACGCATTCAGCTTCACAATTGTTGTTGACGGTAGTGTTGCTAATAATTTCGGACTATTTTTGTTTGGTTGAGTATATCCCCAAATACCTGATTGACCTCCTGTAATCGTGCCTAACAATGGTGCATAAACCCATCCACGTCCTTGAAATTCAATTTTGCCTTCTGCTGGATCTCTTGCTTCGGTAATCATTACCCAGTTACCGACAGAAGCTGCAATTCTTACCTCAACAGGTGCTATTTCGTAAGTAGTGGGCAACTTGTCAATTATTCTATATTTAGTACCGGGGCCGCTACGTACATTCAAACCTTTTGGATCTTTATCAATCACAAAAGCACCTACATTACAAGTACGTTTATTTTTAATTGGTTTCCTTGGATTGCAGGCTGTGAGTGTTGACTTCTTAGAAGACGTTTTGTTTAAAGAAATTTGGCAAACACTGGGTTTAAGTTCTTGTTTCTGGACAGTTGGTTTTGCAAGTAAATAATCCGAACAAGCGGGAATAATTAGACCAATAAGTAAAGCGATACTTAAAAGACCTAAATTCTTTGTACTTTTGCTATGTAACACATAAATCACCTCTTGATAAAAATATGGTTTTATATATAATTAAATTCAGTTTTAAAACTACTGTGTTAAGAAAAAACAAGTTATTAAAATATTAGACTAATTCTGAATGCACATTCAATCATGTAAAGACGTTGTATCCGCCAACGTCTCTACATAATTAACCTGCATTTCCATTGGCATTAAAAGATATCAGAATCAGACCTTGTTTTAATCCCGAGGGAAATAAGGTAAATTGCGAATCATTTCCAAAACTTCTGTAGTTTTGAAATTGCCTTTTACAAGAATCATTGGATTTTCGGGTATGCGAATAATCTCAATTTGCACGAATATATTGTCCGATGCACCAATGTTGACGAATGCTTGTATTTTGTGAGGATTTCGTTGACCTGTTTTTATCAAACCTCCTTGCATAGCCCAACGAGTGGGGTCAGCATCCATCGTCTTAAAATCGTGGAACACCATAACACGCATCAATTCTGTCATCACTTCATTAGTGTTATCTAAATCGATTTCGCGGGTGAGAGATTCTTCATCTGTAAGAATATTCGCATTTTCTTCAGGAATCACGGTTAAACGTTCGCGCAACATAACCTCGACCTCCTATATATAATTACCGTAAGTAAAGTAAGAATAAATGTGCTTTGTTAATTACTTTAATTATTTTCCATTCATCAATTACTGCTTACACTTTAATATTAACTTACTTAAGAATTTAATGCTTCAAATAAACTTATTTATTTACATTTTTTTTAAATATCGAAAACTATTATTCATTCTTTAAAAATAGCAGCAATTTTATTGTTTGTTTACCTGAAATACTTTGCTATCTTCATGACAAATTTGCTGGATAATATTGCGTCCCGACATGGCGACTACCGGAACACTTCCACCTGGTTCTACCCATTGCCCAATCATATAAAAACAATCTAAATCTGGTAAAGTTTTGGGTAGACCAGAAATCATCATTCCCATTATTTCTTTGGTTAACAACCAGCCACAACTCGAACCCTGCCAGTTTCCCGTATAGCGTTCGTAACTCATGGGTGTAGCAACATCAATATATTCAATATCAGCTTTAATACCGGGATAAAATTCTTCTAATAAATCAATTAAAATACTCGACTCTTGGATTTGTTCGGCATCATAAATTTTACGACCGTAAATTCGCTGCCAATAATCGTATGATGTTCTTAGCATTATAATTAATACTGACTTCCCAGGTGGAGCTAAAGAGGAGTCAAAACAATAGTGCTTTACACTAATTTCCCTGCATTCCTCACCAGCAATTACTACAGGTTGATTTAGTAAATAAGTTACCCAGTGAGGTTCTTGTGATAAATAGCGGTTAACACCTAGAGATACTTGAAGTTGCGAATGTACGGGGAAATAACCGTCGTAAAGCATTTCCATCTCTTCAGTTACATATTCACCCCGAAGTAAATTAAATAATGTACTCCTACCATCACAAGCAGAGATTATGCGACTACTGCAATATTCTTTATTGTTGTAAAGCCGCACTCCAATAGCCTTATCTTCTCGTACTAATATTCTTTCTACTTGGGAATCATAGTAAATTTTACCGCCTAATCCTAAATAGCGCTTCTCAATAGCGCGAGCAAACTCCAAGGATGCTCCTATAGGAAAGCCAGCATTTTTATTGTGCATATATGCTAGTAATGACATCCCCACCATCATGGGAATATCTTTCCATGCAAACATCTGCGGAATTGCTTTACGTAAAAAAGGGTCTTGAAAGCGTTTTGCAAAATCTTCGGCCGAAATTCTACCCCATTTGGCTAAAATTCCGGAAAATGGGAGTATTTGCCGACCTAAAGCCCACCAATCGGCAATTGTCATTAAGGCTTTAGGCTTTTGCTGGAGTAAGGATAAATCGAAGCGGGTTAACTCGCGAATACCTTGACAAAAGTTAGTAATTAATTTGCTGTCTCTGGGTGAAAGCTGCTTGAGATGGGATTCTAATTTATCGGGATTACTGTAAACAATTAACGTTTTACCTCCTGCTTGGCTAACACGCATTAATTCATCGTGATGAACAAACTGTCTACCTTGAACGGCTCCTAGTTCCTCCCACATACTATAAAATGGTTGTCCTTTACCGGAACCAAATAAGTAGTGAATGCAGCCATCAAAAACATATCCGTTGCGCTTCCATGCAGTACATAAGCCACCCGGTAGATTATGCATCTCGAATATCTGGGTATGATAACCGTTCATCTGAGCATAGCAACCGGCTGCTAGCCCCGAGATACCAGCACCAATAATTATTATGTCGGTTGAAGATTTTTTCATAACTAAATATTGGAATACCCTTCTTCAAGGAATCCCTTAAAAACCTTTGAGCAACATAATTTAAACTTCGTCTATTTATCAATTAAAAAAAGAACTTAATTTCCTTACGTTTTATAAAAGACTCATGACGACAAAATAAAAAACGAGCAGGATGACAAGTATATAGTTTCCCCATAATTTTTCTTTATCTTCTTCTGCTGGTTCAATATGAGTACCATCATTCTCATCTAACCATTCTTGAAAAGGATTCGTTTTCTGACTTTGTTCTAAGTTAGTCTTATCTCGTTCTCTTCTGTCAATTTGGCTGTCAATTTCTGAAAGTTGTTCTCGCAAATCTTGAATCTCGCGTTTAATTTGTTTGATTTTATATAGGTCTGAAACTGTATATTTAGTTTGTGTTTTCATCTTATACTCCTTATGATTTTTTTTAGCGTAAGTGTAGTTTGTTTGTTCTTAAATTTCATATTCGTGAATGATAATCAAAACAAGTAATGTGATTTATTAATTGAGTATAGAAGCCTTAATTAGCTTTCAATATTAAGAATAAAGATAAATTGTGAGGAAGCTGTGAGGGATGTTAAAAAGTATATTTGTTTAGATTTAACTACTACTTAAACGGGAACATCCCAATTTTGAACAAATATTTTACCCAACACCCTAGAAGGGTGCGGCTATATAAACAAAGCCCACCTGCGTGGGCTATGAGAATTCTAAGCCCACGCAGGTGGGCTTTGTAAATGTAGCCCCAGGCTTATAGCCTGCGGGCTTTTTGCAAAAATGGGATGCTCCCATTTAAACAACACCCCAATTATTGATGAATTAATCCGCCAAACAAAAACTAAACTTATGCTCAATATCTTTGAAGGTAATATTTTCCAAACTCGGTAAAATAATTTGAGCAGCACCAACTCTTTGATCTGAACCAATTCCTATAGTCCTCATTCCTCCAGCAAGGGCTGATTCAACTCCGGATGCTGCATCTTCCACTACAACGCAATCTTCTGGTTCTAATCCTAACTGACTTGCAGCATATAAAAATAAGTCTGGTGCAGGTTTAGAACGTTTGACGCTGTTACCATCAGCAATTGCATCCAGTTTTGGAGCAATTCCCAATTTTTCAATTACTGTACGAGCGTTTTTACTTCCAGAGCCAATCGCAATTTTTATTCCTTTGGAGCGCAATTCTTCTATTAATTCACTCGCCCCTGCTAATAAATCCTTCGGTGTTATTTGTTCAATAAATTCTACATAGTAGCGGTTCTTACGCTCCATCATCTCTTGAATTTGCGACTCTGAGTATTTTCTGTCTCCTATTATTTGCATTAATGAATCTCGACGAGAAATTCCTCGTAATGCTTCGTTAGCTTCGCGGTTGAAAGGAATATCTTCTTCATCCGCTAACTTTTGCCAAGCTTGGTAGTGGAATTCTGCTGTATCTGTAAGTACGCCGTCTAAATCGAAAATAAAACCTTTAATTTCCGATTTTACGCTGCTAACTTCTGGCTTTAAATCAAAGGAATGCCAATCACCTCGCCAGTAAAGCTTAAATTGTAAACGTTTCCAAGTAGGTGGTAAATGAGGTTTGGCTACAGGCCCATTTTTTGTAAACTGGATACCGGCAACACCAAAAATTACAGCTTGCCAAATACTACCGCAAGATGCAGCGTGAATTCCCTCGGCAGCGTTACCTCGCGTATTTTCTAAATCAACTAATGCAGCCAATCGAAAGTTTTCGTAAGCTTCACCCGTCTTACCTAAAGAAGCTGCTACAAGTCCGTGAATAGCAGGACCTAAAGAAGAACCATAGGTAATATCGGTACGTGGTGCGTAATAATCCCAGTTTATTCTGAGAACTTCTCTACCGTAATCTGTTTCGGCAGTTCTTTCCATCAAGTAAAGTAGCATTAATACGTCTGGCTGCTTGAGAATCTGCCGTTTATTAATCTCCTTGATTCCCAAAATTGATAACATGGAATCGGTACGGGGTTCGTAATCGGCAAGGTTGACATCTTCTAATTTAAAAAACCCCTCGAACTGTTCGATAATCCCAGTTTTTGAATCATAAGGAATCAAGAGATTTTCGGCAATATCTCGCCAACGGCAGCGTCTTTTTTCAGTTAATTGCAGCTTTTCCTCTAATTCTGCCGCTTTGTCGGGGAATTTTGTTTTTAGCCAATCGTATATATCAAGAGCTATTTGCAAATGCCATTGCACCATTCTATTTGTAAAAGCATTGTTATCTATATTTTCGTGATACTCATCGGGTCCAATTACATCAAGAATGGAATAACATTCACGCTTCACATCAAGATAAACCCTGCTACTCCAAAACAAAGCTGTATCGAGAATAATCTCTGCACCACAATCGCGCATCCATTCATCATCGTTCGTAACCTGCCAGTATAACCAAGCTGCAATACTAATATCAGAACTAATGTGAATTTCGCGATCGCGACACCAAATGCGAATGTCTTCTTCGTATAAATGCTTTGCTGGTGCCCATCTCGGAGTTACTTCGTCGCCAGTTGCAGCACTTTCCCAAGCATACATTGCACCACGATAACCGTTATATTTGGCTTTGCGTCGCGCTCCTTCCAAAGTATGGTAGCGGTAGCTGAGTAAATTACGAGCAATATCGGGTTGTGTAAATACAAAGAATGGTAGTATAAAAAATTCCGTATCCCAAAAAATATGACCGCGATATCCGAAACCAGATAAAGTTTTGGCTGGAATACTAACTCTATCATCATGACGGGGAGCGCTAATTAATAATTGAAAAAGATTGTACCGTAAGACTAATTGAGCTTGAGCGCTTCCTTCTATAACAATATCGCTGTAATGCCATATTTTTTCCCAAGCTTGTTCGTGATGGTTTCGTAATTCTTCGTAGCTTGGTAGTTTCTGCAACTTTTCACAAGCAGCTTTAATCGGATATTCGACATCCCGCGAAGTAAAAACTGTAACCAATTTTTCTATAGTAACGGTAACTCCTCGAACAACATTAAACCTTGCTTCTACTGTGGGAAAACCGGGAACGCTAATGTCTCTAAATCTAGTTTTATTTTCCGATACTGCTAACTTAAATGCCATTCCCAATTCAATATGGGAACTTCTAGTCCGAACTTCTAAACAAGAACTAGCTTCACTATAATCTTGGTCGAGGATTAACCAAGGGTTGAATCCATCTTTATCTTCTGGATTTCCATCAATACTACCGCGAATCCGAATCGTACCCTCAAAATCAATCGGTGTGAGTTGAATGCGTAATCCTAAAACATTTTGGTCTGCAAAGCTGGCAAAGCGTTCAAAGTAAAGGTCAATAGTTTTACCATGCGGACTGCGCCAGCCAATTTTACGACTTAGAATACCCCGCTTCAAGTCTAACTGACGCTGGTAATTAAACAATTCTCCTTTATCTAAACGAAATTCTTCGTCGTCGATAATAATATATAAAGGCAGCCAATCGGGACAGTTAACAAGTTCTGTATAGTAAAGTGGAACATCATCATAGACACCATTAATTAAAGTAGCAGCTACTGCACCGGGATATCCTTCCTCAAAACTTCCTCGGGTACCAAGATAACCGTTACCAATGGTAAACACGGTTTCTTTATAGTTAAGTTGTTCGGGGTCGAAATAATTTTCGGTCAGAATCCAATCCGAGTAATGTAAATGGGGATCTAAAATATTTTTGTCCATTGTTATTCAGGCTATTGTTCGTATTTATAAGATTCAAATTAATTTTGATAATGCCAGTTAAACAGTTAAATATAGATTTTTTCTTAATACCAAACAATTGTGAGTTTCTTGTGAGGATATAACTTAGAAATTTTTACATTCGCGACTTAAAGCTTCCTCACAATTTACTCACATTATTTTTTTAACTTAAGATTTAGAACTAATAGGTCAGCTAAAAATGGGAGATAACGATGAAAAACATAATTCGTCGCTTGGCATTCTTAAGTTTAATGTTCATAATCTGCCTGATAATTATTGCTATCCCTCAACCATCATCAGGAATACAAGCACTCGCATCAGAACTACCATTAGTTGATGTAGAAAAATCATGTCCTGAATTTGAAACCAAAATTGATTTAAATAATGCCAATATTATCGCCTTTCAGGATTGCAGAGGTTTCTATCCAAATCTTGCAAAAAAGATTGTTCTCAACAGTCCCTATGAAAAAGTTGAAGATGTTTTAGAAATCCCAGGATTAAGCGAACGTCAAAAAGAACTACTCAAATCCGAGCTAGCTAATTTTGAAGTAACATCACCAATAATTCGTCCAGCAATGAGGATGCCTCCCAGACCAGCTTTGCGAAAATGATGATACTGCTCGGATATTTCTACAGAAACAGCAAAGAAATGTTACTTTTGGCTTTGTAAAGCCTTACTTGTAGGAGACAATAAAGATATAGGCAGCTATTAGTTATAAAAAACCTCAAATTCTACTACAAAGCTGCTATGGAGGTGGAACCATGTTTGACATTTCTATAACTGATGTCATTAAATACACGGCGCTCAGACTTAGCATACTAATTGTACTAGTATTGCTAGCATTAGCTTTAACCGCTATCCCAGCGTTTTGAAAAATCACTGGGGCTTGATTTATGATTAAAAATGAATATTACCACTATATTGCAATTGGCTATTGCCCTTGCAATCGGTTTAATTATCGGTATGGAACGAGGTTGGCAGAGCCGAGATAGTCCTCAAGGTTCTCGAACTGCGGGAGTGAGAAGCTTTGCTTTCGTCGGACTTTTTGGTGGGTTGTCGGCACTTTTAGCAAGCAAATTCGGAGCAAATATTTTAGCGGTAACGTTTCTGGGGTTGGTATTGATAGTAGCTTTTTCCTATCGCATCAGCGCCAAAGGTTCTCAAGATTTCGGCATTACCACCGAACTGTCGTTGTTGATTACCTTTATTTTAGGAGCATTAACGGGGAGTGGACTGGAAGGAGAAGCGGTTGCTAGCGCTGTAGTTGTAGCTGCATTATTGGGATACAAGCAGGAAATACATTCAATTCTCAATCAATTAGAACGACGAGAATTAATCGCTACACTGCAACTATTAATAGTGGCTGCTGTAGCGCTTCCTCTACTTCCAAACCGCAATATTGATCCTTGGGAAACATTGAATCCCAGAACAATTGGCTGGATAGTGCTTTTAATTGCAGGTATATCATATATTGGCTACTTTGCAATGCGTATCCTTGGCAACCGCGTTGGTTTGCTAGCAACTGCGGTAATCGGTGGATTAGTCTCATCAACTGCGGTGACGCTCGCTTATGCAAGAATAGCGCGTAAAGAACGGGATAATTTAGCTTTACTGGGTGCGGGGATTTCTCTTGCAGGCGGTATTATGGCAGTAAGGTTGCTGATTGAAATCGGAATTGTTAATCCTTCTTTACTTCCTTTGTTAATAGTTCCAATTGGATTGCTGGCGATTGTCCCTCTGATTGCAACGGTAGCAATCGCAATTAGAACGACTCAAAATGTATCATCAGCAGAAGTAAAGTTGAAAAATCCGGTTGAATTAGGAGCCGCTTTAGGCTTTGCTGCCGTTTTGAGCGTTTTATTTGTGCTTGTACGTGCTGCTCAAACTTTCTTTGGAGATACAGGTATCTATGTACTGGCAGCAATATCGGGAATTGCCGATGTAGACACGGTGAGTTTATCTTTAGCACAAGCGACTCGTGAAAATTTATCGCTTGAGATTGCTGCTACAGGAATTTTAATTGCTGCAATGGTAAATACTTTATTTAAAGCAGTACTAGCCACATTTATTGGTGGATGGTTTTTAGGTCGGTGGTGTGCAACCATTTTGTTAAGCGCTTTGAGTTTAAGTTTAATTGCGGCGTTTGTGATGCGTGGGTAAAATCATAGATACTTTTACACAATTTAGATAAGAAATTACTTACTTTAACGATTTTCACTCTTTAACCATAAAAATTCAAATTTTCTCCTCACAATATCTTCAAATTTAGCTATTAACTTGATATTTGAAGATGCTTCTGTATAAATAAGGAGAAAATATGTCTAGATTAACACTCAATCCAATCAAGGAAATCAGCCCTTTACAGCGTCATTTTTTCTTGTCACTTATACTAATTTTTTTAGCGGGTTGTGGGGTGTTCGCTTCCGAGAGGTGTGGAGAGTACATTGCGACCTCTTGGACTCGCAATTTAAAAAAAGAATTTGTGGATAAAACCAATACCTCTAATTGGAAACCCTTTATCGAGCAAGAAAATTTACAGGCTTCAGAAGCAGAGAAAAAGAGATTAAATACTCAAATTCAAATTATTGAATATAGAGCAATGTCTTCTCTGGCAATTGCTAAAGATTTTTATAAATGGTTGTTTGCAACAATCATGTCGTTTTCTATCTCAATAATTATTGCTTCAGTATGCTTGTTTTCTATAAGTAAAGAAGGATGGAAAGTTGCAAATAACTATGTCATAAATGTATTTACAGTTTTTTCCAGTATCACTTTATTAAGTGGTTCTATTCCTTTAGTTTTTCAATATGAGAATAATGCTCAAAAGCACTTGGAAATGTTAGTTAACTATATAAATTTAAGAAATCATGTTATAACTAGCATTGCAATAGCTGGGAATCTAGAAGGAGAATCACTTACCCTTAAAGATATTGTTGTTAGTACCGAAATAGCATTAGCCAAGTATCATCATATAAGTATTCAAATCGATACAAGTCGTATGCTAAATCCTCAGCAAATTATCGATAAGCTGGAAGTCTCTCAATAATTATAACAGTTGAATTAATCGTAATTTTTTACAACATATTCCCCGGATGTATTAATTTTTGAATCGATAACTATAATTAAATATTCTCAAAAATATGATTGCAAATGCACTCCCAAAAGCTATTTTTCAAATTCAAGAACTTACTAAAGTTTACCGTATGGGTGAGGTGGAAGTAAAAGCGCTTAATTGTGTTAACTTAAATCTTTATCAAGGTGAATTAGTAGTTTTACTAGGTCCTTCCGGAAGCGGTAAATCAACTTTACTCAATATTATTGGTGGGTTAGATATACCTTCGAGCGGTCATGTTTTGTTTCATCAACGAGATTTAACTCATGCTAATGACAATGTACTTACTCGCTTTCGCCGTGAGTGTGTCGGTTTTATCTTTCAGTTTTACAATCTGATTCCCAGTCTCACCGCAAGAGAAAATGTTGCTCTTGTGACCGAAATTGCACTAAACCCCATGCATCCAGAAGAAGCATTAGCATTGGTAGGGTTAGAAGAGAGGTTAAACCATTTTCCCTCGCAAATGTCCGGGGGAGAACAACAAAGAGTTGCCATAGCTCGTGCTATTGCTAAACGTCCGGAGGTGCTGCTGTGCGACGAACCCACCGGAGCGCTTGACTTTCAGACGGGTAAGTTAGTCCTGTCAGCTTTAGAACGAGTCAACCGCGAACTCGGAACTACAACCGCAGTCATTACTCATAATGCTGGGATTGCAGCAATGGCAGACAGGGTAATTACTATGCGTAGTGGTGAAATTACGAGTATTCATTGCAACGAGGTAAAACTAGAACCTGAAGAGTTGGAATGGTAAGTTTTAATTATCAGTCTTTAAGTCACGAATGGTAGCTTAAAACAAACAGAATAGATGCAAATTATAGTTAAGAAGCTATGAAACAGATTTTATCTAATTAACTCGATGATTTATCTTATTTATCTATGGCTAGCTTTACTAATTCTTATACCTTTGTTTTCTTTATTGCCAAGCATAACTTTGGTACCCTCTAAGCTTGTACCTCGGAACGATTTAGACCCTATTTGGGTATTTAAGCTTCATAATAGCTTCATATTAGCTTGAGACATTTTTACATTTTCTTAATCTATTGTTAACGAAAAAAATACAGTATTAAGGTGTAATATGGTTATTGAAAACAAGCAAGTAACAAACAATACTTTTTCTTAGAGAAAAATAAGTTTGTTTCCGGTGTTCGGGATTGTCCTGAAAGTTTCAAGGAAAACAATCGGCAAGTTCAGTTTGGTTCGTAGGTTTGATGTTAGATATTTAAGGTGAATTTCTAGCTAATGCTTCAGACAATAAATTGCGACTCTGATGTACGCAAAAATTTCTGGTAAAAATTGAAGGATTACAAAATGGTAATGATTTTTTTGTCTACTAATTTTTTCGGCTCTGTGGAATTCATGATGGGGTATCCGGATTGCTTTGAGAAATTCGGGAAGATGGAAGCATTAACCGTGCCATTGTGGCATTAATAGTTTTATCAATCAGGATATAAACTATCAAAGACATGACTGAAAATTAATCAAACGTGACGGAAAACTATGCTGTCTAAAAAGTTGGAAAACATAGAGCAGCGAGTACTTTTACTAGATCCGGCTTTCTCTACGGTCGTTTAGGTAGTGAAGTTAAACAAAGCAGGAAAACAGCATTTTTATCTAGGCACTATTTCAACAGTCATCAAACTTAAACTTAATTAAATTCTAATTATTGGACTTTAAGGAGCAGAACATGGCCACCAACGGTGATACACTCAATAACTCAACTAGTTCAGATACAGCCAATAATAACTCTGTTAACGTTGTTTCCGAGCCTACAACTACAGCAATTTTAGATCCTGAAAGCCCGCTAAAAGTAGACATTCGAGAAGATAACGGTGCTATTGATACCGTATTATTTAGCGGTAGTGACTTTTTTAATCCAGGCTCTCCTATTTCTGATTTTGGTCTGCAAAACAGCACTGATACATCCTCTTTTGTACGCAATGACACAAGCGGTTTTACTCAGCAACCAGTAAGTGTTGTTGAAGATGATGGCTCTGTCGTAGTTACAGGAACTTATACCCAGGCAGGTGCTAACGTCGATTTTAAGCGCACTTACACTCAAATTGATGGGTTTAATGCCTTTGAAATCGAAACGGAATTTACTAATAATGGTTCGGACGTAAACCTTCGTTATTTCGATACCTTCGACCCAGACCAAGGAGTTGACCGAGGAAATAGTTTTTCTACTTTTAATGATGTACTGACGCTTGATACTGGTTCTGGTGAAGCTAAAATTGGTCAAGCAACAGAATCCGGAGGTTTAACTTTTATATTGGGTTCCCTAGATTCTGATGCAACAGTTGCTTCCGGAAATCCTTTTGGTATTTTTGATGGTTCTACCTTAAATAATTTCTTTACTTCCCCATTTGACGGTAATGGAGCTTTAGCTGACTCTGGAACCCATATCGGAATCGAATTAGATTTAGATTCTGGGGAATCAGAGACTTTTAACTATTTGCAGGCTTATGGAGAAACAATAGATGAAGCCCAAGAACAGTTTATTGACGTACTAAGTCCCCCTGTTGAGCTATTTGGAACCGAAGGTAATGATGTTTTGACTGGTACCAACCGTCGCGATATTATTTTTGGTTTAGGTGGAAACGATATTATTGAAGGGCTTAACGGTAACGACCAAATTTTCGGTGGTGGCGATAATGACGTAATTATTGCAGGTGCTGGTAAAGATACTGTTGAAGGTGGAACTGGTTCCGACCGTATCTTGGGAAATAGCAATAATGACTTACTTTCAGGAAATAGCGGTCAAGATAATATACTTGGTGGTGAAGGTAACGACGAAATTAACGGTGGTGACGATAGCGATCGCCTTTTAGGAGAAGCCGGAAACGATACTATAAATGGTGATAGCGGTAACGATACTGTAGATGGTGGTACGGGTAACGATACTGTAAATGGTGGTAACGGTATTGATGAGTTGTTTGGCGGAAATGACTCAGATAGTCTCAGTGGTGGAGCCAATAATGATACTCTTACAGGCGGATTCGGCAACGACAATTTAGACGGTGGTGAAGGCGACGATAAACTAATTGGAGTTGATTCAACTACTGCTGGTAGTGGTGTCGGATTTGGTGCTGGGGAAGTAGATACTCTTACGGGTGCAGCAGGAAGCGATACCTTTGTTTTAGCAGATGCAACCCGCGTCTATTATTCTGACGGCGACCCTTTGACTTTGGGGGATTCAGACTATGCCTTAATTACTGATTTTAATGCCAGTGAAGATACTATTCAGCTACAGGGTAGTGCTGACTTATACAGTTTAGACTTCTTTACCAGTACTACGGGTACAGTTGATGCTTTATTAATTTACGACCCAGGAGTTACCGCTAGAGGGGAAGCTATCGGAATATTACAAAATGCTTCAACCGATTTGACTATCTCATCCCCTGGTTTCTCTTTTGTTTAAACAAGCATCGGTTTAGAAATTAGCGCAGAAAAATAAGTTATTAGGAGATGAGGTGAGATATGGCTACTGAAAATGAAGTCTCAACAAATACTTTAGAATGGGGCGAAACCGTAAATACCAATAACGTTCAAAGAGTTAATCAAACAGCATCGGTAATAGCCCAGGAGCAAACAACAGCAGACAGTAGTACTTCAACAGATGGTGTATTCACTGACCCATCTGGAGATACGTTTGGTTTTGGTTCGCCTCTACTTGATATTGAAAGCGTAAGTGGCAGCGCAGATGGTGATGCTGTTACCTTAAAATTTGATTTCTTTACTCCCATTGCACCACCATCTTCATTTTTACCTGAGTCGGTTGTAGGGTATATTGATTTAGATTTAGACCAAGATGCTTCAACTGGTACCTCCTCATTTCAAAGTTCCTTTGCTCCACCTGGACAACGGGGAGGTCTGCTTGGGGATGAAGCATATATAGACCTTTTCAATGAAAGCGGTGGTTTGGTCAATCTTATAGATACTTCAAACTTTACAACTATCGCACAATTACCGATTAGTTACGGTTCGGATTTTTTTGAAGTCCAGCTACCTTTAGATTTAGAGGTATTGGAAGAAGTTGATGGAATTAACTATGGTTCGGTAATTGGAACTCCTTCGCAGCCAACAGATGCGGCTCCAAATACTGAATTTGCTACTGTTACCTTACCTCCTCCACCGGATATTATCGGCACTGAAGGAGATGATGTTTTAACTGGTACTAATCGCGGAGAATTAATTGACGGTAAAGGCGGCAATGATATCCTGCAAGGGCTTGGCGGCAGCGACCGGATTTTGGGCGGTGGTGATAATGACTTGATTAGCGCCGGTCGTGGTAACGATACTGTCGAAGGTGGAACTGGTTCCGATTTGATTTCAGGAAATAGCGGCGATGATAGCCTTTCGGGAAATCAAGGACAAGATAATATCCTTGGTGGTGAAGGTAACGACGAAATTAACGGTGGTGAGGATAGCGATCGCCTTTTAGGAGAAGCCGGAAACGATAATATAAATGGTGATAACGGTAACGATACTTTAGATGGTGGTACGGGTAACGATACCGTAAATGGTGGTAACGGTATTGATAATTTGTTTGGCGGAAATGACTCAGATAGTCTCAGTGGTGGAGTCAATAATGATACTCTTACTGGTGGATTCGGCAACGATAATTTAGATGGTGGTGAAGGTGACGATAAACTAATTGGAGTTGATTCGACTACTGCTGGTAGTGGTGTCGGATTTGGCGCTGGGGAAGTAGATACTCTTACGGGTGCAGCAGGAAGCGATACCTTCGTTTTAGCAGATGCAACCCGCGTCTATTATTCTGACGGCGACCCTTTGACTCTGGGAGATTCGGACTATGCCTTAATTACTGATTTTAATGCCAGTGAAGATACTATTCAGTTAAAGGGTAGTGCTGACTTATACAGCTTAGACTTCTTTACCAGTACCACGGGTACAGTTGATGCTTTACTGATTTACGACCCAGGAGTTACCGCTAGAGGTGAAGCTATTGGAATTTTACAAAATGCTTCAACTGATTTGACTATCTCATCTCCTGGTTTCTCTTTTGTTTAAAAGTATGTAAAAGTTTTCTCCTTCATTGCATGAATAGAAAAACTTTTAAAGCTTCTTGCAATGAAGAAGAATTCCATCATATTTTGATAGCTTTGTTTACCCAATTTTTCTGAACAAATTACCAACAATACAGTCATGGCAAATAATAATACATCAACTAACCTCGATAACTTGGTAGCAGGTGAAGACTTTGTTGAGGGTGAAGTAATTATCAAATTCACTCCAGAAGCAGATGATTCGAGTATCAATTCAGTAAAAGAAACTTTAAACGCTACAGTCATTGAAACTTCTCCAGAACTTGGAATTCAGCGTTTAGCTATTGATGATATGAGCGTTATAGAAGCGGTTAACACCATTAATAACAATCCAGCTTTGCAAGACACAGTTGAAATAATAGAACCAAACTTTATTGTCGAAACTACGGATACATCGACTAATCAAACTTCACCAACCGATTCCCAGAATACTACGGATACAGCAACCAACCAAAATCCAGCAACCAATTCCGGGGATACTACCGATACATCAACCAACCAAAATCCAGTCACCGATTCCGGGGAGCAAACAGTAGATAATACTAATAATACAACTATGGCAAATAACAACGTACTAACAAACCTCGATGGATTGGTTGCAGGTGAAGACTTTGTTGCTGGTGAAGTGATTGTTAAATTCAAACCAGGGGCAGATACTGCGAGTATTAATTCCGCGCAGGAAACGTTGAATGCCACAGTTGTAGAAACTACTCAAACATTGGGTATTCAGCGTTTAGAATTAAATGAAATTAGCGTTGAAGAAGCGATTTCTAACGTTAATATTAATGCTGCGCTGGCAGATACAATTGAATACATTGAACCAAATTTTATTTACCAGACTACAGATACCGTACCTAATGACCCCCGCTATGATGAACTTTATGGTTTGAATAATACCGGACAAACAGGAGGTTTAGAAGATGCAGATATTGATGCTCCCCAAGCTTGGGACATTCAAACCGGAAACGACGTGGTAATTGGGGTAATTGATACAGGAGTAGACTACAATCATCCAGATATCAATGATAATATGTGGACGAATCCGGGAGAAACTCCGGACAATGGCATTGATGACGACGGTAACGGTTTTGTAGATGATTTCTACGGCTACGACTTTGTAAATGAAGATGGCGACCCTTTTGATGATAATAGCCACGGTACCCATGTTGCCGGTACAATTGCCGCTGAAGGAAATAACAACACTGGCGTAACTGGGGTGAATTGGGATGCCCAAATCATGGGGCTAAAGTTTCTCAGTGCAGGCGGCTCCGGTACAACTTTTGATGCAATTGAAGCGATAGAATACAGCATTCTCAACGGAGCGCAATTAACTAATAATAGCTGGGGAGGTGGCGGATTTTCTTTAGCACTACAGGATGCGATTGCCGCTGCTGGAGAAGCAGGACAGTTATTTGTTGCCTCATCTGGAAATAGCGGTCTAAATAGTGATATATCTCCATCTTATCCTGCAAGCTACGACTTAGATAATATTATTTCGGTAGCTGCGACAGATGATAGAGACCAAAAAGCAGGATTTTCTAACTTCGGAGCCACATCTGTAGACTTGGGAGCGCCGGGAGTCAGTACTCTCAGTACAGTACCCGGTAACAGCTATGGTTTTAAAAGTGGAACCTCAATGGCTGCACCTCATGTATCGGGTGCTGTTGGTTTAATCTTATCTCAAAACCCCGAACTAACTTCCTCGGAAGTCAAGGAATTGATTCTTAATACGACTGATGAAATTCCAGCTTTAACAGGGATTACTGTTTCCGATGGTCGATTAAATGCTTTCAATGCTCTTGGAGAACTGACTCCGGCTCCTGATATTATCGGTACTGACGATGATGATGTATTAACAGGTACTAATCGAGGCGAGCGGATTGTTGGGCTTGGTGGCGATGATATTATTCAAGGACTTGGTGGCAGCGACCAAATTTTTGGTGACGATGATAACGATTTAATCAGTGCTGGTGATGGAAATGACACTGTTGAAGGGGGAGCCGGTACTGACTTAATTTCTGGTGATAATGGTGACGATAATCTTAATGGTCAAGCCGGACAAGACAATGTTTTTGGTGGTGAAGGGAATGACCAAATTAACGGCGGTAGCGGTAGCGACCAACTTTTAGGAGAAGCTGGCAACGACAATATTAACGGTGATGACGGTAATGATACTGTTAACGGTGGTAGCGGTAGCGACACTATTGCTGGCGGTAACGGTATTGACAATTTATTTGGCGGTAGCGATGATGACCAAATAACCGGCGGAGTTGGAAATGACACCTTAACTGGGGGATTTGGCAACGATAGTTTAGATGGAGGCGAAGGAGACGACGAATTAATTGGGGTTGAACCAACTACGGCAGGTAGTGGAATTGGATTTGGTGCTGGTGAAACAGATACTCTTACAGGTGGAGCAGGTAGCGATAAATTTATTTTCGCTGATGCAACCCGCGTTTACTATTCTGACGGCGACCCTTCTACTACAGGTGATTCGGATTTCGGCTTAGTTAAAGATTTTAATGTGAGTGAAGATGTAATTCAATTACAAGGTAGTGCAGATTTATACGAGCTAGATTTCTTCCCGACTTCAACTGGTTCGATAAATGCAGCTTTAATATATGACCCAGAAGTTCTAGCTAGGGGTGAAGTTATTGGAATTTTGGAAAATGTTTCCACTGATTTAACTATTTCCGATCCTGCTTTCTCTTTTGTTTAGAAATTAGTAGAAGCTGATATGTAGAGACGTTGCATTGCAACGTCTCCAAGATTTAGGCAAAGACCGATAACTGAAACAATTTGTATTAAAAATAAACACAAATCCAAAATAAACTATTATTTAAGCAGTTAATCTAGAAAAAGAGAGCCTGAAAAATAAAATCGTATTCTCCTCCTAATTTTAATCATGCAGGGGAACGCTTAAATGAAAGCACTTAATAAAAAGCTATTACGAGATATCTTACACTGGCGCGGTCAAATCATAGCCATTGTCTTGGTTGTCGCTTGCGGAATTGCTAGTTTCGTTTCAATGTTGAGTGCTTATGAATCTTTACAGCTTTCTCAAGCTACTTACTATAATAACTACCGTTTTGCAGATGTTTTTGTTCAGTTAAAACGCGCACCAGAAAACCTCGCAAGAGAAATCGAAGATATTCCAGGGATTGCACAAATACAAACAAGGGTTGTGGTTGATGTAACCCTTGATGTACCAGGGCTTACAGAACCAGCTACCGGGAGATTGGTCTCGATTCCAGAACGGATCTCGCCAATGCTGAATGACTTATATATTCGTCAAGGACGCTACATTGAACCGGGTAAAAATGATGAGGTTATGGTCAGCGAAGCTTTTGCCAAAGCAAATAATCTGAAATTAGGGGATAAACTTGGTGCGGTAATCAACGCACGGTGGCAGGAATTACAAATTGTCGGGATAGCGCTTTCCCCTGAATACGTTTATGCAATTCGCGGTACGGGGGATATTTTCCCCGATGACCAACTTTTCGGCGTTTTGTGGATGGGAAGGGAAGCTTTGGGAACGGCTTTTAATATGGATGGAGCGTTTAACGATGTAGTATTAACTTTAATGCCAAGAGCTAATCCTCAAGAGGTTATTTTTCGACTCGATAAACTTTTGGAACAGTATGGTGGACTAGGTGGATACAGTAGATATGACCAAATTTCCAACCGTTTTTTGTCGGAAGAAATTAAGTCACTTCAAGGTACTGCAACCTTTGTACCGACAATTTTTCTCGGTATCGCGGCGTTTTTGCTGCATATGCTGCTTTCTCGTTTAGTTGGCACCCAGCGCGAACAAATTGCAGTCATCAAGGCTTTTGGTTATAACAATCTCAGTATTGGGTTTCACTATCTCAAATTTGTCTTATTAATTGTATTTTGCGGTGCTTTTTTAGGTACGGTTTTGGGTTTGTGGTTTGGTGTTTCTTTGACATCTTATTACACCAATTTTTTTAATTTTCCTGTATTGCGCTACAAAGCAAGCCTCGGTTTAGTTTTAGGAGCAATTTTAATTAGCGGTGGTTCGGGTGCATTTGGTGCTTTTAACTCAGTAAAACAAGCCGTTTCACTACCACCAGCCGAAGCCATGCGTCCCGAACCACCAGTCCGATTCAAAGCTACGGTTGTCGAAAAATTAGGGTTGCAAAAGTTACTTTCTCCCGGTACTAGGATAATTTTACGTAATATCGAACGCAAACCTTTTCAAGCATTATTTTCTACTTTAGGAATAGCCTTAGCCATTGCTATTTTAGTTGTCGGTCGTTATTTTAGCGATGTCATGGTGTACATGGTTGACATACAGTTTCGCAACGTGCAGCGCGAGGATGTAACTATTGTATTCAACGAACCGCGTCCGGCGCGGGTAAAGTATGAAGTAGAACATCTCCCCGGTGTTATTTACGCCGAACCATTCCGCAGCGTACCGGCTAGACTACGCTTTGAGCATCGCACCTATCGTAGCGCTTTGACAGGAATTACACCTCAAGCCGAATTAAGACGTTTAGTTAATAGTAATTTTAATACCGTATCATTACCATCAAATGGAGTTGTATTAACAACACAGTTAGCAAAAATATTAGGTGTAAAGGTTGGCGATTTATTAACTGTAGAAGTATTAGAATCAGCTAGACCAATTCGGAAGGTAGAAGTTGTAGGACAAGTTGACGAATTGCTGGGAATGTCTGCATATATGGAAATTGGAGCGCTAAATCGATTAATGCAAGAAGGGGGAAGTATTTCGGGAGCATATTTGATGGTTGATGAGAGCTATATCAATCGTCTCTATGCTTTACTCAAAAAAACCCCCGCTGTCGCTGGTGTCTCTATCCGCAAAACTGCAATCGAAAAATTTCAGGAAACGATTGCTGAAAGTTTGAGCATTTTTACGACTGTATTAGTGATATTTGCAAGTATTATTGCTTTTGGAGTCGTTTATAATGCTGCCCGAATCGCTCTTTCCGAACGCAGTCGGGAACTGGCAACGCTGAGGATTATTGGATTTACTCAAGATGAAATTGCTTTTATTTTGTTGGGAGAACAAGCCGTAATTACTTTAGTTGCAATTCCAGTAGGGTTCATGTTGGGGTTTGGTTTGTGTGCTGTGATGTCAAGTGCTTATCAATCAGAACTTTATCGGCTTCCTTTGGTTGTTAGTAATTCCAGCTATGCATTTGCGTTTATTGTAATTTTAGTGACTGCGATTATTTCCGGCTTGATAGTTCGTCGTCAACTGAAAAGTTTGGATTTGATTGCTGTGTTGAAAACGAAGGAATAATTTTTATCGGTAATAGGAATTGATTCAAAACTTACTTTTTTATTCAGATAACGAAGTTTGTTTTTCAACAAATCACCCAAACATCAAAACCTCTGGTTTGAATATCATTATCAGTCCGAAAAATAACATAAACATTCCTCCAAAAAGTTTCAGATTTCTCCCCTGCATCTCGGTAAGTCTGGCTGATTTAAATGAATAAATAAAGTTAAATAAAATAGCAAACAAAGGAATTATATAAATTGCAGCATAAACCGCCGTCCAAAATCCGTAACACAACCAAATATTGTTAGTACAATAATTAACTAAACTAGTCATGTAAACAACTGGAAGTATAGCCGTACATCCCAATTCCACAACATTAACAACAATTGCTAGCAGAATTGTTCCAAATAATGCCGCAAAAAACTTCTTTTTATCTTGTCCCACAGTTTGGACATCTCTAACTATCTTACTAGCTCTTTTAGTTATCTCTAGTTGCTGCGATTCTGATAATGATAGAGATATAGCTTTTTTAAAGAAAAAGAAATCTTTTATATTAATTATGCCAGCAATCGTAATTAAAGTTCCTAATATCAACATGAATATGCTGCCATATCTTTCTAAAAAGATAGAACCAAGCAACACCATAATCATGATAAAAGCAAAGTAAATTACAGCCGAAGTGGTGATAAACGTTGAACCAACAATCGCCATATCCTTTTTGCTTTTCGTATAAGTCAGTAATGAAAGCAGAATAATTAAAACCGTAAAAGCACAAGGATTAAATCCATCTGCAAACGCGATTATAGATACGAACAAGGGAAAAGGAAGTTGTTGAGAGAATTCGGTAATTGCTGTATCTGGAATCAAGTTAATGAAAATAAATATGCTAATAATTAATGTAGCGATTAATCCACCAAACCAATATCTTTTAGATTGTTCGCCTTGCAACTTATTTTTAAACAATAAATAACTAACAGCGTATAATCCAGGCAGAAAAAATATTTGCCAAGCACTAATTGAAATTTTTTTCTGTGCTGGAATATTTATTTTTTTACCTAATTCGGATTCTATAGCTTGAATAATTTGATTTTTATAGCCAGTATAACCATTAAAAACTGAGCTATACTCTAAATTACCATCTTCTTCACTATAGCCAATAAATGATTTCTCCCCGATAAATGTTCTCGGAACCGCTTCGTTAGAAATTTGATATTTTTCTAAATATTCTTGCCAAATATCTGGATGTTGAGTTACCTCGTAAGCATATACTTTAACTTCTTGATTATTTTTATCAATATATTCCATTAAAGGCTTTTGTTTAACACAATGAGGGCAGGCTTGATTGTAAAAGAAATAGACGTTTAATTCCTGATTGCTGGCATGAGCAAATGAAGTAAAAAAGATTAAAGTTGCCAGTAATATTAAACAAAAAGAAATCAATTTTTTGTTAAGATTTTTAATCTGCATATTCTCAAACTATTTATTATCTAAATATATGGCGGTATCGTCTAATCTTGGCGACACCGCTAACAGGACATTTCATTAGTTGTCAGTATTCAATACACAAGAACCCATGATAAAGTCAACGAGTCTATCATTTGTCACAAGCACGATATTTAATGTGATAGATGAAACCACCACGACGTGCAAGATCCAAGGAGTCAACACTTGCCATTCCTCTTCCAGTAGCAGTCATTGAACTATTAATACGCATATTCAAGCTATCACCACAGCGCGACCAGCTCGATGCCATTAATTTATCTTGAACATTGTATTCTTGTTCACCACGGAGACTTCTTCTGAAAACAGGTCCGCGTTCACCTGCAAAGAAGTATTCTGCTCTGAGTCTTCCAGTTGTGTCAGGAGCTATATAGCCTCGATAATCGGCATCGAAAAGCGAAACTTGATAGCCAGAGGGTACTTTAATCGGAATGGTTAAGTTGCAGCTTTTGCGTCTTTCTCTTCTACTATTTGCGAAGGCAGAATATTCGTCAAATATTATGCTTAATTCTTGACCATCGGGACTAACAATCGCACTAGCAGATCCAGCAGGACAACCGCTACCACCGTAACCAGCACCTTGTATTTCAACTTTTGGTTCTGTCGATGCAGAAGCAGCAGAAGCAGCTATGATTGTGGCTGTAGCTAAAAAAGCTCCAGCGAAATTGATTAATATTTTACGTCCATTTTTAGTTTTCATCCTAACCTCCTAGTAAACACAAGGCAGGAGGTAGATATTAAAAGGGATATTGAATGAGCTAATTATTTTTTCATTCATTGCGGGACTTGTTTTACCCGCACCACGCTCGTAACTTGTATATTTTACACAATTTCTAATCAAGGTAAAATCTTTTCATCAGCGGAGCGTAATAGTTTTAACCCTATTTTCTGTTCAATTACCATTCTTTATAGACGGTTATCTTACTTCCTCCTTATGTAAACTCTTTTTTGCGCTCAATTTTGAGCTTTTATTTTATAGTAAATATAAAATATGAAGAACTTGTGAGGATAGCTTCGTGATTAATAATCAGGACTTACGCAATTGTCACAATACTGGTTGGTGCGTGACACTATAAAAAGTTATTACTACGTTCGGAAATAATAAAAGTGTCACAGCACCCTACGAGAAAATGTGCCGGTTGCGTAAGTCCTAATAATATTTTAGGGTGTTGCCGAAGTTCGATAACACCCTTACGTAACACTTGATTTTGTGTCAGCGTTCAAAATGTGGAAACTCTAAAGAAAGATTTCATGGAGTTAATTATTTATTACATCCGCGATATCTGATGTGATAAATGAAACCACCACGACCGCGTGAAACATCCAATGTGTCAACAGCAGCCATACCTCTTCCATTAGCTGTCATGGAGCTATTAATCCGCATATTCAGGCTGTCACCACAGCGCGACCAGCTTGAAGTCATTAGCCTGTCTCGAACAGTATAATCCTTTTCGCCACGGATATTTCTACTGAACACGGGTCCGCGTTCGCCAGCGAAGAAGTACTCGGCTCTGAGTCTTCCAGTTGTGCGGGGAGCTACATAACCTCGATAATCAGCATTGAAAAGAGAAACTTGATAGCCTGAAGGTACCTTAATCGGAATTGTTAAGTTACAGGTTTTACGTCTTTCTCTTCTACTATTTGCGAAGGCAGTATACTTATCAAATAGAATACTTAACTTTTGACCATCGGGACTAACAATTGCGCTAGCAGATCCACCAGGACAACCAGTACCACCGTAACCAACACCTTGTATTCTAACTTTCGGTGCTGCCAAAGCAGGTGCAGCAGAAGCAGCTATGATTGTGGCTGTAGCAAGAAAAGCTCCAGCAAAATTGATTAATGTTTTACGTCCATTTTTAGTTTTCATCCTAACCTCCTAGTAAACACAAGGCAGGAGGTAGATATTAAAAGGGATATTGAATGAGGTAAATAAAAATTTTTCTTCATCCATTACGGGAGATATTTTTCCCGCAGCACGCTCAAAACAAGTATATTTTACACACAGTCTCTTGATTGATGTAGAATCTTTTCACCATTGGAGCGTAGCAGTCTTAACCCTATTTTCTGCTCTATTGCCATTCTTTATAGGCTTTATCTTACTTCCTCCTTATGTAAACTCTTTTTTACGCTCTATTTTGAGCTTTTATTTTATAGTAAATATAAAATATGAAGAACTTGTGAGGATTGCTTCGCTGTTGGCAAAAAAATCGCAATTCAAGATAGAGATGATTTAGTGATTTAGCGCAGCCTCATACAGAATCGGTATAAGTCGTTAATATTATTTTCCCATGCCCAATGCCCAATACCCAATGCCCATTCCCCCACTTCCTCACAAGTTACTCAAACTTTTGTTTTAATCTCAAGGTAGCAGCAGAATCCTCCAAAGATTCAACAGCAATTTGCCAATCAAGGCATAAAGATACCTGAAAAAAGGAGAAATTATGATAACCCCGCTACAAATCACTTTTCATAACATCCCACCATCAGAAGCTGTAGAAGCAAAAATTCGCTCCTTAGCTGATAAACTCGACCGTTTTCACAACCGGATTACAAGCTGCCGAGTAGTAGTTGATGTTCCACATCAACATAAGAATCACGGTCAACTTTATGAAGTGCGAATCTATATGACTGTGCCAACTGGGGAGATAGTCGTAAAACGCAACCCACCCCAACGTCAATCTCACGAAGATATTTATGTCGCAATTCGTGATGCTTTCGATGCAGCCAAGCGCAAACTGCAAGACCATACTACTATGCTGCGAAAGTAAAACAAAGTTTGAAATATAAGTGGTTTTGGTATGCGAATATTTTTTGCAAACATCACCTGCTAGTTAGAAGCTGTTGATTTTAAGCATTGTCATAACAGCATCCGACGAGGGGGAATATAAAATTTCTACATTAAAAAGTATTAAACCCCCTCGCGATATCAATTACCAAGTAATATTAGATTTTAGATTTTAGATTCAAAAAACGGCATTGCTGCAATTTTGCGATGAATTACACTTACAAACCCGATTGTATTTAATACGAAACCTGTGTAGAGACGTAGCACTGCTACGTCTCCGACAATATGAAATCACGACTTCATATTTTGATTCAGCAACGCCATTAATCTATTTCAGATATATTTCCGCTTTCTGTTTTCTGCTTTCCATTATCTTCCCAACTTGCTTTTTTTCTTCTCTCCTCAACAATTCTCTGCCAATTTCACCGGCTACCTCACCCAATACTCCACAACCAACCTTACCCAACTCTCCACAACCAACCTCAGCTAATCGTACCATCCGCATACCTAACTGCTGATTATCCCCATCCGCAGCCAGTAAGCTATCGCCAAAACCGCGCAACCATCTTACCAAATCAGCATCAGCAATATTATTTCCATCTAAAAAGCCCCTTACCCGTCCGTGACTCCATTCTTCATCATTCACCCCAGCCAACAACTGGAGAAATAATGATTCATACTCCGCATCCGTCTGCAAGGTTTGTGTTTGTAATTTGACATCAGGCTGTTGAGGCGAATCAGGCTGTTCTATGCAAAATAAGCGTTGCAAAATCTTTAAAATCATGATGATGCAACCTCCACCACTCTTATTACTTAGATTTTAGCATTTTCAGACACCCTTTCGAGGACGAAGTTTTGCAATAGTTTGTTAAATTAAAGAACAGAGAAAATAAGCTTATTCGTAAAGGCTTCTAATGCTACTTGATTAAGTGCAGCTACACTCATAAGACTGTTAATCAGGGACTTTATTTCTTTTGTCATAGTAAACAAGTACTAATTACTACAAAGAAAGAATATTTAAATCTTTTATTTAAGATTTTCGTAAGTAAATCCAACAGTATTGCTCACAAGATAATCACAATTGTCTTTTATATTTTAAGTGTAGATAACTACATAGTTTGGATGTCCATCAAATATAAATTAGGTAATATTTTTAACCTAAGATTTCAGGTTTTCTCTATCCGCAAAAAAAATAAAGGTTTTGATTATTTTTGAGGAAGTCGCAAATAGTTACCTAAAAAATAAAAAGTATCTGAAGTCATTAATATTTTTGACCTGATATGCCCCTTTTTTTTAAGATTGTAGTTATTTGCATCTCAAATAAGTTTCAGTTTCAAGGAGTGCTAATGAATCGTTTAAATATAAATCCACAGACAAGTACAATCAGACACATGAAAGTCAATTTAAGTCACGTTTAATTTGGCTGATACTTAGGTTATATCTCTTTACTTGAGCTATAGCAACAAATTATTACTTAATAAATTAAGTAAATACAGCATTCACAATGTGTCAAAAAGAATAATTTGTTGAATAGCAATTAGCAAAAAACATTGCTTATTTGTCAGCCATAATACTCAATGAATAGGAGGGTATTATGTTAGTCAAAAAAGTTGTAACAATCGGTTTAGTTGGTTTTTCGGCAGGTGCTATTTTTCTCGGAAATTCAGCCCTTGGTCAAAATGTCGAGCAAGAATTTAACGGTCGTGCTATTGGTCCTGAAACTTTTGTTAACGGAAGTAATTTGACAATTAATCCAACTGGCAGATTACGTCAGTTAATCAATTGTGAAGCCAGAAACGATAATGTACCACTCGACCCTAGTTGCGACGCAAGTAATACTGCAATTTACGATTCTCGCGGTCATGGGCATCAAAAACCAGCACACAACGGTCACAATGGAGGTCATCACGGAGGTCATAAAAAGCATGGTTCTGTGAACCAAAAAGTAGAAAATGGAGGAACGAATACAACTGTTATTGCCCCTGCTTCTTCAAGCTCTAATTCCAGAAGTCGTTCTGATTCATCTAGCGAAAGTAATGCTAAAGCAACAGTTCGCGATAGTGGCAATAGTCGCAATACTAATGTCAACTTTAGTCAGGGTGGTAAAGTTCGCGATAGTGGCAATAGTCGCAATACTAACTTGAATGTTAGCCAAGGTGGTGAAGGTGGTAAAGCTAGAACGGGCGACCAAAAGAATCAAATGTCTGTAAATACTGGTGAGACTAGTGTTTCGCCATCCACAAAAGTTAAAGTTGATGGTGACGAATACAATAGCATTCAATTTGGTTCCCAAGCACCCGGTACTGGTGGTGAAGCATTTTCTTTCAACTACCGTTCTGCTTGCGGTACTGCTGTTAATTACCGTCAAGGCTTCGCTCTCAAACCTAGAAGGATTGCTGGTGGTGGCTTCGGTTATGCTTTGGATGTTTCTACGACTAAGATGGATACCATCGAAAATCGCGGTAGCGTCCAAAACAAAATGAATACTGCGTTTGAAACAGCTATGGGTGTTGTAAACAATCAACAAGCTTTTGAACAACGTCTAAATACAGGTGGAGTCAGCCGTCGGGAAGCAGAAACCCACGCGATCGCAAATTGTACTCCCGTCCATAGCAAGCAAGAAGTAGTACGAATTACTAATCCAGAACCAGTGGTTGACAAACCTCGTAACTGTACGGCAAGAGGCTGCAATTAAGTAGCAATTAAATTGTTGCTTTCATACCTCTTAGTATATTTGTGAGTGCATCTACTACATCTCACAAATTTCTAAATATTTGTGTAAGTCTATAGGAATCCGGTTTGATTTCTGAAAGAGTTTTTAGAAATTAGCCTCGCTATACAAGCTTTTGAGTCTCAGTATATTTTCAAAATTCTGCGGAGGATTCCTATATCTAGCAATTGTTTGCTTTTAAACAGTTGTATAGATTAGGTAATTAACAATTTAGAATCCTAGTACTCAATTAATTTTGAGTCTGATTTACAGTACAAGGAGGATAGCTATGAAATTTTTTTTCAATTTGATTTTAACTGTTTTCTTAGCTACTTTATCTTGCAATCAAACTAATGCACAAACAGCAGCATCTTATTTAACCGATGCAAAAATCTTACAGGTAGAAGAACCACGTGTAATAGTTGTCAAACGCGAAGTTACTCCAGGAGCGATAACATTCACTCGTCAAAATGGCTGTTTGGTAAAAATTCCTGCATCAACTTATTTTTTAGACAATGGAATAACTTTGAAAACTCCAGGTCGGCTAAGCATTTCTGGAAATACAATTCCACAATGGCGTAATGAATATAGACAACCTTGGAGGTCTAAATTAACAGATTACCAAAGAGGTGAATACAAGATGATGTTTTTTCAAATTGGAAAACATCCTTCAAAACTGATTAGGTATGAAGAAAGCGATAAACAACTTATAGACTCACAGACAGCTTGTGCTGTAGCTGCTTATAAAATTTTTGGTAGTAATATCAGATTGCTTCAAGAAGTAACAAACCAAAAACAAGATATTTTCTCTCTACCTCTTCAACGAGGTTGGAACAGATTTTTTTGTGATTAATTTTCGGTTGTTTATTATAGATAATTTTAAACAATAAATAATTAATGACTGCTACTATGAACGGGAGCGACAAAATGAAAAACATAATATTATATAGTTGGTCAAAAATATTAGTATGTAAACTATTGATACTCATCTGTTTAACATTAACTAATATGAGCTTGCTTTGGGATAAAACTCATGCTGCACAAATTTATTCCTACGATTTTGATAATTACAATCAAATTCAAAGCGTTTACCATGACCAAAGTTTAGCATCTAACGAAAATAAATGTCTGAATGGTTTACTTAATAAGATGTATCAAATAGGAGATAAAAAAACTATTGAAGCTTGCTTAGATACTTTTGGCTATAACCCAGATAACAAAATAAAATCTCCGGTGATGATTGTTTTTGAAATTAATCAAACTTCTCCAGAGGTGACAACTACAATTATTTATAAAAGCCAAAATAGTCAGATAAATTGGCAACGCTTTTCTGCTGTTGGCGCACGTTATTATCAATGGCATCCGCCCTCTGGTGTTTATACATTAGATTATATTGAGCGCGATAATAGTTCTAGTTTCAAACCTGCCTACGGTAATTTTTATTCTCCTAGAGGAAAGAAAGATAAAAATGGTAATCCGGTTAATTTTGGTTTCCACGGACGTGAGGGGAATTTAATGGCTGGTAAGGGTTCTAATGGTTGTTATCGCCATAAAGTAGCAGATATGAACAGAATAATGACGATAATTAAAAATGCTGGGAAAGAGTTAAATTTGCCCTCTAATTGGTTCGAGCATAATCTTCCAATCGCAGTAATCACAACACCAAAATAACCGTAGATTAGAAAGCTATGGGTTCAATAAATATAGACTGGCACTGTCGAGCCTTATCCAAATTTACCCAGTTTTTTGCTAATTTTGGCTTGTAGTGCGGAGCATCTTGTACTATTCCCTTAGTGCAATCCCTTAAACCCCAGGGATGCAAAGTCTGGACACTTTTTTCCAGATGTGAGGTAGGGGTTTAATTGTTAAACCGTTCACTTCTGCAAAACTTACCTTAATAGTAATAATCCGTACAGACTTAACTATTTTTTATACTCTATAAAAATAAAAAATAGATTTTTGTCAGCGTAAAAAAGCCTAAAATGCTTGATGGTAAATAGATTGGAAGATTTTTAAGATAATTAAAATATAGTATTATATTTAACTTACATTTTTATATCCTCACAAGTTTATCACATTCTTCTTGTAATTTTGAAATTGAATACAGCAAACCGATTGAAAAAAGCTTTAGCTAGTTTTAAAAGCATAACTGTAGCAGTTTTCAAGCTGATTCAAATACAGTCTTATTTCAACAAGGAGAAAATAGAGATGACAAGTTCCTTACAACCAGGTATCGCTGCTGAGGATAGTCAACAGGCTGATGAACAGAGCATAATCAAGCTGTTTAGTCCTGAAGCAGGAGCAACGCCAAGTTTACTTTCCGGTTCGGGCTTTACCTATCGTCATGATTGGGGAGATAGAAAAGGAGAGTGGAAATTATTTTTGAGTTCGAGAGCTATTAATCGAAATTCACGAGTTTTTGTTGCCATTGGCGAATGCGCTCCAGGAGGAGGAAAGTTTATTGGCAGTGCGCGATATACGGTACATAATGTTGCTCCAAAGGATAATGGTGTCGAAATTTGGATTAATATCCAATGGAGCGAACCTATCCGCCTCTGTGTCGATTACTTCGTTGTTAATCCCTAGAAAAACTGTTTCTGTGCTTTTGTTCGGGTTTGAAATAACTTCCAATTTAAATTTTGAATATACTTAATTTCAACCCGTATTTTCTAGGCTTCATGGATGAGATAATAAGACCTTTCTTTAGATGGGTTGGAGTCTTATCCTCATGATTAAGGTTAATATCAATCAAACAGAAATTATATACTCCTGCATTTACTTAACCCAAATGTAGGAGTATTCTATTGAAATCCTATCCAAGTTAGTGACTTATAGAAGTATCATAAA
The DNA here is from genome assembly GCA_002361335.1 of Richelia sp. UBA3308. GTDB lineage: Bacteria > Cyanobacteriota > Cyanobacteriia > Cyanobacteriales > Nostocaceae > Rivularia. Next base: position 21,705 of record DESS01000156.1, on the reverse strand, counting down.
ACTATTAGTAAAATATACATGAAGCCTGTTTAATCAAGGACTTAATTCAGATATTTCTAGCGAGCATTGAAAAGAACATTTTGAACTAGAATCTAAGCAGACGTTAGCGGAGGGCGCTTATCTAGAGTGTCACAAATCGTAATTGTGACGAGGCGATATGGAGTACTTCTCTTCACTTGCGATTGCACTTATTTTTATAATTTTAGGAAAACATGGTGCAAAATTATGGGAAAGGATCAAAATTATGAATATTGGCAATTTTAGAAAAGAATACACCTTAAATGGTCTGAGACGCAAAGACCTTAATCGAGACCCCTTCAAGCAATTTGAACTGTGGTTTCAACAAGCTTGCGATGCCAATTTACCAGAACCGAATGCGATGAGTTTGGCTACTGCTTCAGTTCTAGCCGAACCTTCACAGCGGATGGTGCTTCTAAAATATTTTGATAGGAAGGGATTCGTTTTTTTTACTAACTATGAAAGTAAAAAAGCACAACAAATCACAGAAAACTCTCAGGTATCGCTATTATTTTTCTGGGTAGCTTTAGAGCGTCAGGTACAAATTTTAGGGAATGCTGTCAAAATTTCTACAGCCGAATCTATTAAATATTTCGCTACTCGTCCGAGAGGAAGTCAAATCGGAGCCTGGTGTTCTCAACAAAGCAGCGTAATCTCTTCCCGTAAAATGCTAGAGATGAAATTTGACGAAATCAAACGCAAATTTCAAAATCAAGAAATTCCTTTACCTTCTGCTTGGGGTGGTTATCGAATTGTCCCCCACAGCTTTGAATTTTGGCAAGGTAGACAAAATCGACTACACGACCGCTTTTTATATTCTTGCTCGGATGATGATTCTTGGGAAATTCAAAGATTAGCTCCGTGAATTATAAAATCAATAAAATTGCTTGATTTCTTCACAGGTTTCTCAAAGTTTTTGATTAATCTTTAAGCATAGTATATTAACTTGCTCAAACAAGAATTATCTCTTTGACCGATATTATTACTTGGCATGAACAGAAATTTAGTTCATCTTATATCCGAAGCAGAAATTACTAATACTGTAAAACGATTGGCACTTGAAATAAATCGAGATTATCAAGACCGCTCATTAGTAATGGTAGGTATTCTCAAAGGCTCATTTATTTTTCTTGCCGATTTAGTAAGATAACTCGATGTACCAATTGACAATATTGAATTTATTCGTTTGTCTAGTTATGGCTCATCAACGGTCAGTTCTGGTCAAGCAAAAATAATTATGAGTCCACCACCACAAGCAATTGCGGGAAAACACATTCTGTTGCTCGAAGATGTAGTTGATACTGGTATCACCACAGATACCGCACTGCGATATTTACAAAACCTTCAGCCTGCTTCTCTGAGGTTGTGTACTTTATTAGATAAACCAGCACGTCGTCAAATAGCAGTCAAAATTGATTATTTAGGTCTTGAAGTAGAAGATTTGTTTATTGTTGGTTATGGGATTGACTTTGACCAAAAATACCGACAATTACCAGATATTTGTTATTTAGAGGAAGAAAACGAGAGCGAAATTTCTGAAAGTTCTCATCCTATATATCAAGGAATATTCGTCAATTTATAGACGATTAGGCTAGTACCTTTATCTTCTATCAAAGCGTTTGCTGGCTTTTGTAGTATCCATACTGATACAGCTATATCTCCCACCGAACCACTAATATTAAAGCTTATGAAACAAATTAAGGTAGCAAGCGCATTCACAGGTAAAAAAAGCAATAATAAAACGCCGATAAAACTTAAGAATACTAAAGGTGAAAGCCCAACAATTAAGTATTGATTTCTTCTGAGATAAACTCCTCTAGGAGTAGCAGTATAGACCAGAAGACCTTTGAATCCAAAATGGCTCAATTTCCCCGTAAAAAGCCAGAAAAATAACCCGTGGATTGCTTCGTGGATTATGATAACCAGAGGAGTTGCCAGCACTGCACCGACTACCCAAGTTGAAGGAATTGTCATTCTCCAACCCCCCTGCGGTAGAACTGTAAAGATATTTTCGGGAATTAATAAAGCTGCTGAGTTCGGACGAAGGAAAAGTATTAAATTGGTTAAGCACCAAATACTATACACAAGCAGAATTACTGCTAACACGCTCAAGCTAAGGAATAGCAGCTTATTTCGCGATAGATTAAAAGTACTTTGTCGTGTATAGGTTTTTGGTAATTCGGTGATTGGAGACATCTATTTTATGTTGGTTAGTTTATTTATTTATTTATCTATCTAATTAACAGTTATTTGAGAAAGTTCTGGGAAATTAAGCGGCAGAATAATAATAGTTTTATGCTTTTAGAGTAGCATCATGTTTAAAGCTGAAAAATCCCTCTAAGATATGATTTGAAAATAAATAATTGTAAACCTAATTTCAAATGCCACGAAAAGTTATTATTGCTTCCGACGCTCAAATTGTATCAGAATCTGTTGAAACCATTTCATCTCATTTTTCCTGTGAATTTATTATCGGGACTTAGACAAAAAACAACGAGAACAAACCTCAAATCTAGTTAGGGTAAGGGATATACTTCAACACCCCGGCATATCGCTCAAACCCAGATATATCAAGAGAATGACCAAATCGACGTAAAAAGATTGGTATGTATACATTTGAGGCTTTTTGTGACCACAAAAAATGTCTAAGTCCCGTTATCAGTGTGTTTGATGACGGCATCAATAATTGTGTCCCAATCATTTCGATGAAGTTCGTGTGCTGTTCCTTCAGGGGTTAACAAGGTGGCATCGGGAATTTCCTTAGCCACCACCCATAAAGACCGTTACACCAAGGACTTCAAGAAGTTCTTCTTTGGTTGCGCCTGCTTTGAGAGCCGAATTGGTATGGAAGGCTATGCAATCGTCACACTGAATGCCATAGCGATCGCCAATGCGATTAGTTCTTTTGTTTTGCTATCGACTACACCGGATGTCGAAGAAGCCTTACTAAGAGCGTAAAAGCTTGTCATTACATTTGGCTGGGCAGAAGAAAGCTTGCTAGTATAATTTCGGATATGCCTCATTCGCTCAGAGTATGAATGTCTAATATTTGATTCGGTCATTACTTAGTCCTCCAACCATCAATTTTTAATCTTTAGACATCTCTAGAAATTAAATATGTGCAGTCCAGAACCGTTGTCTGGAATGATTTTACTTTAACCCAACAAATTGCCCGGTAATAAATTCTGTAACATCCATATTACTAATCACAATCATTGGCTATTGGTGAATGATCTATCTATCAAGTGTAAGCATTATACCTCTACTTTATGATTTGGTGATATTTCAAAAATTAAACAAATATTGTGAGAAACTTGTGAGGAAATCAAAGAAGTGTTGAGGGGTTTTAGCGAAGAACTTATCCTTACAATCCTCATAAGTTCCTCAAATTTGTTTTCTAAATTAGAGATTATACTCCCATCGAGTATAAATATAGTTATTTAATAAAACTAGTTATGAAAACTGATTACCTGATTTTAGGTAGTGGTTTATCGGGGTTGGTGTTTGGGGCACTGATGGCAAAATCTGGAAAGCGGGTGCAGGTTTTGGAAGCCCATGAATACCCCGGTGGATTTGGTCATACTTTCACTATGGCTAAAAAATATCGCTTTAACGCACAACTTCACTATGTTTGGGATTGTGGTGAAGGTAAACCTGTGAATCAAGTCCTGAAAAAACTCAATTTAGACCAAGATATAACTTTTGAAAGGTATGACCCGAATGGGTTTGACCATATGCGAATGCCGAATTATGCTTTGGATATTCCCTCGGATTCCCAAGAGTTGATTCGACGACTTGCAGATTTGTTTCCTGAAGATGCAGACAAAATTAGTAAGTTCGTTTTTGAAGTAAAAAAAACTAGAGAAGGATTAAAAATATTAGCTCCTCCAGTCAATCCTGGGAAATTATTAATACATTTGGGTGAAGTTAGCTGCGCTGTGAGATATCTGCACAGCACGCTACAAGATGTTTTTGATAAATTCAAGCTACCTCTAGCCGCGCAAACGCTTTTAGCTTCCCAATGGCCTGACTTTTTACTTCCACCAAATCAACTTTCTTTTTACGCTTGGGTAATTCTATTTTCAGGATACCAAGAAGGGGCTTATTATCCTACCCATCATTTTGAAGCTGTAATTAATGGATTAGTGAAAGCGATTGTTGATAACGGTGGCGAAATTATTTTCAATACTGAAGTTGTAAATTTTATGCTTGAAGGTAAGACAGTTACAGGTGTTGAGGCTATGGATTTAATTACCCATCAAACCTCTAAGTTTACCGCCGATACCGTCATTTGCAATATAGATCCCAAGAAAGCCGCCAAAATGATTGGATATGAAAAGTTTTCTCGGACAGTAGGAAAAAAACTTGATTATGAGTATTCTGCCTCAAATTTCATGGCATATTGTGTAGTTAAAGATATTGACTTGCGAGACTATGGATTTGGTAAATGCAATACTTTTCATACGGGACACCAGGACTTGAATGAAGCATTCTATCAAATGTACGTACAGCACGATTACTCGAATCCCAGCTTTGCAATTACTACCCCTACCTTATTAACTACCGAGGAGCGTGACTGTCCAGAAGACTGTCAAATTATCGAGTTTTTGACTGTAGCTGACTACAGCTATTTCCAAGAGCTAAAAGCACGAGATGAAAAAGCTTATCGACAACAAAAAGAGGAAATTTTAAACTCTATTTTAGATGTTGTCGAAAAGCAATATATTCCAAATATTCGACAACACTTAGTCTTTAAAATTACCGGAAGTCCGACAACCAACGAACGATTTTGTCATTGTCCTCACGGTAATTCCTACGGTTCTAGCCTCACACCTAAAAATATGGGAATTGGTAGATTAAATCATCAAACCTCTTTGAAAAATTTCTATTTTTGCAATGCTTCATCGGGTTATCCAGGATTTGCACCCACATTTTGGACGGGAGCGCTTTTATATCAAAGGCTATCGGGAGACAAGATTTTAACAAACAGTTAACAGTGAGCAGTGAGCAGTTAGCAGTTAAAAAAAAGCAATTAATATGTGGGGGTTGAGAAATGAGAATAGCTATTATTGGTGGGGGAGCTAGCGGTTTAGTCACTGCTTATCTTCTTGATAAACAAGGTCATCATGTCACGGTGTTTGAAAAACAGCCTATTTTGGGAGGACATATTCGCACCCTTAATAAAAATGTTAAACCAGAACAATCTAACTGTGACGAATTTTTAGAAGGTGGTGTACTGGAATTTCCTAGTAATTTTCATAACTTTCTTAAGTTGATGAAAGAATTAGAAGTTGACTTAGAACCTGTCGATTTAGGTTCTACGATGTTTTTCAAAAATGGTCGTCATATACATTCTGCCTCTTCTATCCGAAAAAATTTTACACGAATACAGCAACTAATCGAATTTCTCAAGCTTGACGGTTTATATGCTCGTTCGGCTGGTTTTTGGTTAAAAACTCATTTTGCTCGGATATCGTCTGTTTCTAATCGTTCTTTGTCTTACTTTTTAAAGACTCGATGTGTTAGAAACACCTGGATAAAACTGTTGGCGATGTATAGTTATTCGATGCATTTTGAACTGATTGATGATTTTCCAGCAGAATTGGGGATTCTATCTCTGCGAGATTATATTTTTATCAACTGGTTTAGAATCAAAGGGGGAGTATATTCCTATATTGAAAAGATTTTGCAGCGTTTTAAGGGAAAAATTTTACTCAATGTCAACGTGGCATATATTTCTAGAATCAAGGATGGTGTAAAAATTGAATTATCTGATGGTGCAACCTACATATTTGATAAAGTTGTGTTTGCAACTCCACCAGATAGAGTACTAAAGATATTGTTAGATCCAACTGCTGCTGAAATTAGACGCTTTAGTGATTGGGAAAATAATCAAATTTCGACCCTGATTCATACTGATACGTCGATGTACGACAGATACAGCATTAAACAACCCTCGGAGTTTGATTTTTTCGAGACGGCGACGGGATGGGGATATAATGCCTATCTTAATCAGTTATGCGGTGTATCATCTGACATTCAATATAATTTGGCGTTTAATCTCGAATCTTTAATTAATCGGAATCAAATTATTCAGCGTTTAGAACATGATACGCCATTATATACTGTTGAATCTTTTCGATATCGAGATGAAGTAGTTGAAACCAACGGCGAAAACCATACTTACCATGTGGGGGCTTACTTAGCAGATGGCTTACATGAAGGTGCTATTACATCTGCAATCCGAGTAGCTGAATTAATTGGATAAATATGCTCGTCATGCAAAAATCTCCCATCTACAATGACGGGAGATTTTCAATGATGGCTCAAACACTCAGAAATCACCAAGCTTAATATGCTCGGAGAGAAGTTTCTTCAACTCCTTAACGTTGTCTTTCTCTTGTTGCTTAACTTTTTCCCAAAAGGCTTGCACTGATTTATAACCTTGTGCATTATCAATATACTGGTCATATCGCCATAGTGCATCTAATCTTCGACTCAAATCATGAATCATATCGTGGTCGTGGTCTTTTACACCCCGCGATTCTCCCATATGAGCGACTTCTTTTTGATAGGCTTCTAAACTCATTTTCCATTCTCCTTTTTATTAAGTAACCGAATTCATGGGTATTGATATTGGATGGATGCATCTACCTGAAATAGTAGGCAAAGATTATGAGGAACTTGTGAGCAAGATTAAATTTTTGTACTACTATTCCATAGTCGCTAAACTTTCGGGTGCTTTGATTTTCTTGCGTACAGATTTTCCGGTAATCAGTTCCACCAAATCCATACCATTACCAATTACACCGGGAACGCTGGGATACCCCGCACTAGCACCAACCAAGAATAAATTAAGCAACTCTGTAGTATATCCCAAGCGATTTAAACCTACTTGAGAAGGTACTAATTTAGCACCATAGATATTACCTTGAGGTTGTCCTAAATAAAATTCGCTGGTGGTAGGTGTACCGTAAACTTTCATCCGAGCGTATTTATCTACATCCGGAATCAATTCCCGCACGCTATCCATAATCTGTTGATAAACTTCTCGTTTTTTAGCTTTGTAGGCTTTCGGGTTGTTTTTATGTAGATGTTCAAAGGGTTTGTAAGGACAAACTGTGGCAATTTCTAAGACGTGATGTCCGGGAGGTGCTATTCCCGGTTCGTCGGTTTTCATTGTCGGACAGGATAAGAAAATCCACGGATGAGTCATATCACCCTGCAACTGTTTTTCATATTCTGCGTTCAAGTCACCTGTGGGATAGTACCAAATATTCCAGTTACCGATACCGTATTTTTCTGGTTGGAAGCGGCTATCTAAACCCAAGTAAATATTAAATGCGCTGGCTGAGTATTCATAGTTAGTCAACCGTTGACGTTCTCGCTTACTTAAAGCTTCAGAATCATGGATTAACTCTACAGTTAATTTGGGGTCGAGGTCGCTAATGTAACCATAGCTTGCTTGATAAGCTTTACCATCTGCGATAATGCTTTTGACCATACCTTCATCGACTTGAATATGTTCTACTGGAGTTGAAAGTTTAACTATTCCTCCACCGCTTGTAATGGCTTCGACAATGGTGTTTACAAAATGTCTAAAATGATGTTTGGGATAGTAAGCACCTTCTAAATAGTTCGAGACTAAAGAGGTATGAGTAATTAAAGCAATCTCTTTAGGAGGTAGAGCATAATCACCACTTTGTCCTGCTAACAAAGCTTGCAATTTGGGAGATAAACCCACATGGTTATACAAATCTTGAAGAGTCCAATTGCGTCGGGAAAATAAATGCCAATATTTGGGAAACTTCAACCAATCGTACCATTTTTGGTTATACCAATGTACTTCCCGTCCTAAATCGCGAATTTGTTGATATAAATCCTTGATTTCATCGCAATAGTTATTAATTGCTTCTGCTTCTTCCGGAAAATCTCTAAGTAAATGTCTTCTCAAATATCCCCATCCCAAAGGAATATCAAAATTTGCTTTTGGCGTAATTATCCTATCGATACAGTTAGGATCTAGGCTATTAAAAGCAATATTCCTTTCAATGTAGTTAAGAAATTGGTCAATAGTCTTACCAGCACCGCATTGAGAGATATAATGTACGTCAGCACAAAAGCTGTATTCACCATAATTAAAAGTGTGGCAGCAACCACCAGGTAAATAATGTTTCTCAAATACTGCTACCCGTTTTCCCTGCTGAGTTAAGCAAGCTGCGGCTGCAAGTCCGCCCAATCCGGCTCCTAGAATTACATAGTCAAAGACTTCCATTTGTTGCCTCCCCTGGTTATCTTGATTAGGACGGCCCGCAACTGGCATATTTTTCTTGTAGGGTGCTGTGACACTTCGACTATTTGTGAACGTAGTAACAATGTTTTCAGTGTCACGCACCAACCGGACACTGTGACAATTGCGGCCATTCCTGTTGATATACTTTCTAGAACTTATCTTTGATAATTAGATGATATCAATGGAAAAATTTAGATAATAATCTTTAAGTTTCCGATAATAATTAAGAAGGTGAAGATACAAGTACCTGTAGAACCTTTGTTGCCTTTACATAATTAATTAATACAACGATTTACTATCTATTTACTATCTATGGTTTATATTTATAATACTACCAAGTGAATCAAGTCTTGTGGCACAAAAATAAAATAAATTAGCTTTTATTTACCAATATTTACTTGGTAGTATTAAGTAAATTATTGTCGCAACGCAGGTAACATATTTGTTTAATTTTATAGCTTCTTTCAATCTGAAACAGATTGTTTACAATTAAACTTCTTGAAAATAATATTTAGAGGGTTTATGAAACAACTACCCTTACCCGAAAAAAAAGACACGCACCAACAGGAGATGGAATCTAATTGGTTCAAAAAACGCTTGCCTAAATTGACGCGCTCTTCTTTAATTTATACTTCTATTGGGCTTGCTACTTGCGTACTTGTTGTTTTAGCGTTTCGTCCTAAACCAATATTGGTAGATACTAAACTTGTTGAACGAGGTACGCTGCAAGTTACGGTAAATGCTGAAGGTAAAACTCGAATCAAGGAAGATTTTGTCATTTCGGCAACTGTAAGCGGTCGTCTTGATAGAATCAAGTTAGATGAAGGGGACTCTGTGAAAAAAGGAAATGTAGTTGCAAGTATTGACCCTTTACCTTTGAATACAGCAGTCAAAGAAGCTTTGGGAAAATTGGCAGAAGCCAAAGCACAACGTCAAGGAGTCGCTACTTTAAGACCAAAATCAGAAAAATTAGCTCAAACTCGCAGTCGCATCAGTGCGGCGATCGCCAACCAACTTCAAGCTGAAGCTAAAGTAGCTCAAGCACGGGCTGCACTCGCACAAGCAAAACGCGATACACAACGCGCTCAAGAGTTAGCAGCCAAAGGAGCAATACCAAGACAAGACGAAGAAAGAGCGGAACTTAATCAAACTACAAAAGAAAAAGAGCTAGAGTCTGCTGTTTTAGTAGCAACATCAGCAGCCAAAGAAGTAGAAGCAGCACAAGCAGAGTTAAAGGTATTGCAAAAAGAACAACGCGACCCGGATTATTTACTTAAAGTATATGATGCTCAAATTGCCAGTATTGAAGCACAACTTTCCAAGCTTCAAGATGATGCATCGCGGACTAATATTTATTCACCGATTGATGGAAGAGTATTGCGGATATTACAAAAAAGTTCTAATTTTGTCAGCGAAGGTACTCCCTTAATCAAAGTAGGCAACCCCAAAGATTTAGAATTAGTAATTGATGTTTTATCGCGAGATGCACTCAATATTAAACCGGGAAATACAATTTTAATTGAGCAAGGAGATAATATTGAAAATTCTGTTCAAAACTCTTTAAAAGCGGAGGTAAGGTTAATAGAACCTTCAGCTTTCACAAAAATTTCCGCTTTGGGAGTAGAAGAACAGCGTGTTAATGTGATTGGTGATTTTGTGGATTCTGCTAGTTTTTTCGGTGACGCTTATCGAGTTGATGTGCAAATCGTGGTTTGGGAAGATAAAAACGTCCTGAAAGTTCCTTTAAGCAGTATTTTCCGCTGTAATGGTAGTTGGTGCGTATTTGTAGTGGAAGATGGAAAAGCCCATCGTAAAACTGTAAAAATAGGAAATCGCAGCAATTACGAGGTAGAAATTGCAAAAGGACTAAATAAGAATGAAATAGTTATTTTATATCCAAGCGAACAAATAGAAGCAGGTACCCCTGTTAAAGCTCGATAAATCGAATTAATTTCTTTACAATAGCCAATATAGCAATCAATCCTAGATGAGTCGTGAGAAAGGTAGGTGCCAGAAACCCGGTTTTTTGGACAATACCTTTGCCAAAAAAAGAGCCTACACAAATTTTGGCAAAATTGGCAAAATCACTCATACATAAGCGTTTAGCTGACAAGATAGTTTAGGCTCCCAAACCCTTTATCCTACGTTAAATATGCTAAAAAAAGCCTTGCGAGGAACCTAGAAGGAATTTTTAAGACTTATTATTTTTGCCCAGCTTCGTAGAAATGAGAGTTTGAGCATCAATCCAACCTCGTAAATTGGCAAAGGTATTGTTGGAAAAACCGGGTTTCTAAAATCTCACAAATGATTTAGGAATGCTATAGTGAAAATCTTGTTTGATAGCTATCGCCACAAAAAGTAAACTATTTGAACCACAAATTATTAAGTTATTTAAAGGTAAAGATTCGTTTCAAAATTGTCTACATCTAACTAATAATTGCTATATTAAAAATGAAGCTAATTAAGGCTTCCCTGGCAGATAAAATAGCCTGGTAAGTACAGGTTAAATTAAGTGAAGAGGTAAGTAAACTGTTTCATAATCTGTCTCGAAAACTAACAACAACACCCAACTCGAAAGCTTATAATTCCTCGCTGTAAGAGTCAGGGGGCAACGTTACTAATAATTCTGAATGATTGGTTAGTACGTCCCTGTAAAAGCAACAAATAAGAGGAAATCACTAAGCAAGTAGATGCTTGGGTGTTGTTGTTTTAAAGAGTATATAATTATAAAAATTGAATGCTGCCGATGCAATAAATTATGATATTTTTTGATAATGTTAAAAACTTTTGTGTATATAGTTATTGAAAAATAGTATAGAAGAAAAATAGTTTTATATTTATAGGTAAAAGGTGATGCCCGGTAAATATCAGGACTTACGCAACTGGCACAAGCAATGGTGCGCGAAGCGCACCGAGCGCATAAAAAGCTACACGGGAGACATCATAATATCTGGGCGTTTTAGCTGCTCAATTAGATAATTGGAAAGTAAATTATGCTTGATTTGATAAATAGTTTGACCTGTTTTATAAGCTAAGTTCTTGAGACGAAGCCAAACTAACATGGCGCAAGAAATATGATTTCTTTGAAGACGTGCTTTGCGACATTGACAAGATTCAATACCAGTTAACTGCTTTATTTCTCTATGAAACTCCTCTATTTTCCAGCGGATTTTACACACCTGTTGTGCAACATCCAAGGAACTTTGAGATAAGTCGTTAGTTGCGACATAATCCGTTCTATCGGTGGAGACAGTAACACGGAAAAGTTTCACTTTCTTATCAGCAGGAAACCCTTTAATTTTTATTATTTTACCACTTTCTATATCTTCATCACTCCATTCTAAATTTTTAATATTTTTATATTTTTCCTTACCAAAACTATCATCAACTAGACGATTAGTTTTTAATGGACAATAATAAATCTTATCTAAACTATCGATATAAAGCATTAACTTGTTGACTGCATACCATGTATCCATTAAAACTGTCTCAAAGGGCAAATTTCTTTGATATACAAGACCTAGCAGCATATTTTTAACATGGTCAATTTTACTTAAACCATCATTTTCTGGATTAAAAATACGATAATCTATTACCCAAAATTGTAATGTTTTAGGATTAACATAGATACAATTGACTATTCCTATTCCCCTGACAATACCATGCTCATTTCCACTATATTGCCTTCGGACTATCTCCATTTCTTCAGAAAATCTTTTATCTAAAACCGTATCATCAAATATAATATAAGCATCCTCGTCAACCACTATTAAATCTTTAGCGTTGTCCCAAAGTAAACGTGGAGTTAATTTTTCATTTTTAAGATAGCGATTGATTGTGTCATGGCTTATTTGTTCTAAATGTTCTGCTAAGTTTGTAATAGTATAATTAATCTGACTACTTAATAAGTATTGACAATAATTAAGTTTAGTAAATCTCATTGCTAAAAAATTTACTGATGCACCACATAATCATTTTCTCATGAAATGTTAAAGACTACTTACCAGATTAATTACTGTTAACAATTATAAGAAGGGCTGATTTTATCAATGAGTTTTATAGTACTAGAGTACTGGGTATTGGCGATCGCAATGTGCCAGTTGCGTAAGTCCTGAATATAAAACTATCTTTGTAGACAGTAATCAGATAGCTAATCTGATTAATGGCAAGTTCAATATATAAGGTAAAAGAAAAATGTGAGGAACTTGTGAGGGAAAAAATAATTTGACCAAGAATACGAATTAAAATATCATTCAAGATTGATAACTTGATGCAGTTTTATTAATAACTCTTCACTAGTATAAGGTTTTGATAAAAATGACTTTGCACCACTATTCATCGCTGCGCTTACTTTATCACTAGTAGCTAATCCACTTACAGCGATTATTTTAACTTGAGGGTTCATTCTTTGCAGCGTGCGGATAGTTGTCACACCATCCATTTCCGGCATCATCATATCTACCAATACAGCGCTAATTTCTTTTTTGTGCTGGGCATAAAGAGCAATAGCTTCAATTCCATCGCTAGCGATAATTACTTGATAATTGTAATTTTCTAAAGATGCTTTTGTAATGTCCCTAACGCTCATTTCATCATCAGCTATAAGAATTAATTCTCCTTCCCCTTTGGGAATTTCTAATTTTTCATCTTTTGCAACTTCTGCCGTTTGGATTGCTGGCAAATAAACTTTAAATTTTGTTCCTTCACCGACTTCGCTATAAACATTAATAAAGCCACCGTGACTTTTAATAATACCAATTGTGGTTGAAAGTCCCAACCCCGTACCTTTACCTTGTTCTTTGGTAGTAAAAAACGGCTCAAAAATTCTTTCTAAAGTTTCTGGAGGAATACCCGTACCCGTATCTGTAACTGTAATTACAACGTAATCCCCCATATTAGCATCAAGATTCATCCTGGCGTAATTTTCATCGATATCAATGTTTTCGGCTTTTATACTCAACCTACCGCCGCTAGGCATGGCATCGCGAGCATTGACACAAAGATTCATCAAAACTTGGTGAATTTGTGTCGCATCGGCGCTAATTAACCGTAAATTATCAGCTAAACTGACTTGAATTTCGATTGATTTAGGAAAAGTGTTGCGAACAAAATCTTTAATCTCCGAGATAATATGTTTAACTTGTAGGGAAGTGCGATCGCCTTGAATTCCTCGTGCAAAAGATAACACCTGCTTTACTAAAGTTGCTCCCCGTTTGGCGCTAGTTTCAAGTACATCAAATAAATGTTTTGTTTGTTCATCTGAAGAAGGAAGTGTAAGCGGAAGAAGTTGAGAAATCGCCAAAATCGGCGTAAGAATATTATTCAAATCGTGAGCAATTCCACCAGACAAAGTACCGATACTTTCTAAACGTTGAGCGCGGAGGAATTGAGCTTCCAATTTCTTTTTCTCGGTAATATCGGTATTAACAATTAGTATTGATTTGGGATTACCTTGCTCATCGCGTACCAAATTCCAAGTACTAAAAACAATGATATTATTGCCAGCTTTAGTAACTTGATGTAGTTCTCCTTTCCAATAATTCTCTTTGAGCAATACTTGATGAATTTCTTCTATTTGCGATAAAGAATTGCGGTAAATTAGTTCATCGGTATTCTGATTCAATACTTCTGCACAATTATGACCATACAAACGTTCTGCTCCTCGATTCCAAAATAGGATTTGGTTTTGCCAATTCCGAACCATGATTGCGTCAGCTGCAACATCTAATAAAGCAGCTTGCTCGTTAATTTTTTCTTGCGTTTGCTTATACTCAGTTACATCTCGCGCTACCGAATAAAGCATTTGCTCGTAAGGAGTTGCATTCCACTGCAACCACTTATAAGAGCCATCTTTGCAGCGGTAGCGGTTTTCAAAAGCAATTGTTTTAACTCCCTGGGAAAGTTTATCCATTTCCGCTAAAGTTGGTGCAATATCATCCGGATGAATAAAACTTAAAAAGGAATGTTCTAATAATTCTGCTTCCGTATATCCTAAAGTGTGTTGAAAAGCTGGATTTATTTGTTTAAAATAACCATCTAATCCAGCGATACAAAGCATGTCAAGAGAAAGCGAGAAAAAGCGATTTAAGTCTTCTTCTAATTGTTTTTTTTCAGTAACATCAATTCCAGTTGCAATAATATATTTTACCGAACCATCATCATCAATTAAACAAGTATTTGACCAGCTAATTAAACGACGACTGCCATTTTTTGTTATCCAAGAGTTCTGGTGTTGATTGGGATATTGACCTTTTTTAAGCTGCTCAAAAACTTTTGTAGTAGTTTCTATCTCTTCTGGGACAATAAAATTCCATACCTTTCTATTTTCAAGTTCTTCAAAGCTATAACCAGTTGTTTTTTCGCAGGCTTGGTTAAAGCTTACAATTTGTCCGTGTTTATCGAGAACAACAATTAAAGCACCAGCAATATCCAAAATCGCAGAGACTAAATTTCTTTCTTCTCGCAGTGCTTTTTCTATCTGCTTGCGTTCTGCAAGGGCTGTCTGTACTTGCTCATAAAGTTGAGATTGCTTGGTGTAACTTTGGGATAGTTCGCTTCTTTCTACTTGCAAGCGCTCTACTTTTTCCTGTAATAACTCTATAACCCCATACATCTCAGTTGGGTCTAAAGCTTGTAATAAAGTAGTTTCGGTGATTATTCCTTCTAATTCCCCCGTTTGGCCAGCAACCACCAACCTTCTTACCTGATGCTGGTGCATTTTCTGATGTACTGACCATAAAGACTCATCCGTACTCACTAAACACAACGGCTTACTCATTACCGTTTCTAACCGCGTGCTTTCTAAATCCAACTCCAATTTCTGAAGTTGTAAAATATCGCGCTCGGTGATGATTCCGATAGGGATAAGAGCAGGAGAGGGGGTAGAATTTACGTCTGCCAATGCCCGATGCCCAATGCCCGATGCCCTATCATCCCGTACAATTACTACACAGCTAACATGATGCTCAACCATCAATTTGATTGTATCAAGCACCGATGTTGTAGGAAGAGTATGAATCACTCGGGTATTAACGACTTCCGTAACCCGACGAAATCTCAGCCATTCGGTAGGATGCAGCGCTCGTCGCAATCCTGCGGGGGTAATTATTCCTAAAAGTTGATTTTGCTCATCAACTATTGGTAAATGGCGAATATTTCGCTCGCAAGTTAAACTCAGAACTGTAAAAACATCTTCAACATCAGTTGCTTTGAGCGTTACTACTTCCCCACTCATCACTTCTGCGATGGTTATTCCTTGTAGTTTTCTACCAGCAGCAAGTAGCTGCACCATATCACGCTCGGTAAAAATACCAACTATCTGCTCTTCTTGGATGACTAAAACAAAGCTACTATGGGCTGATAATACTTCCGAATCATTGTTTGTCAAATTATTTTGGTTGATATGACAAACTTTTACCCACCCCTGACTCATCAAATTAATTGCTTCAACTAAAGGTGTTTCGGGAGTAACAACCAAAGGATTTCGTTCTATCGCAAGTTCGAGTGAAAATCGTTGTTTCTCCTGCATAGTAAGGTTTTAAATAGTATTTCCAAAAAGAGAATATTGTTATCTTCAATCTTTACAATAGAACAAATTTTATATTTTTGGCTGGGAGCGCGGATATTTCATTTTCTGTGATTTTATCAAGCCTGCTTCATAAAACTAAAAATTTCGATGAATTAAACCTTTATAGCGTTTCCCAGTCTGGTGAAGTACATCTCCTCCACCTCACCCCCAACCCCTCTCCGTAACAAGGAGAGGGGGGATAAAGCACAGCTTTATCGGGGTGAGGTTATCGCTGTACCTCAGTAGATTGATAAATGCTATAAGGTTTAAATATTGCGAAGCTGAAACGGAAATTGTTTTGAGAAAAGTTTTTCTAAAAGAGACTATTTTATACTTGACAAATTGAAGAAATAATGGACAGCGCAATATTATATCGAGCATAAATACTGTCAGATAGTACTTTTATAGAAATATACCGAATAAGTAAACAGTGAAATAGATGAGTGATAGTTTTTACTAGCGAGTATATTTCCTCACAAGTTCCTCATATTTTTCTTTTAGGTTTGAAATTGAAGACAACAGCAACTTAAAGAAAAAAGGAGAAAATATATATGTTTCATGAAGAATCTAGCTTACGTCACCATGCCAACAGAAATCGTATTGATGCTTTATTATCCGATAAAACTGTCGAACCAATGGCTTTTGCTTCCGAGGAAAGTAAAGCGCTTTTAGAAAAGCGTCCGGGAGCTTCTGTAAAATGGAATACAACAACTGGAACCCCTAGCTGGATAGAAGGTAAACTATCGATGCCAATGGTGGGTAGTGCTGTTGGAGTCAGTCAATCATTCTTGATGGAAAATCCTGCTGCTTTAGGGTTGAGTTCGGAAGATGCAGAGGAACTAACTGAAATAGACTCTTTTGAATGGAGCGGTTTGCAGTTTATTCGTCTCCAGCAAAATCATCAGGGATTACCTGTTTTTGGTGCAAGTGTTTTGGTAGGTATAGACGAAAAAAACCAAGTTCGGATGGTAACAAGTGGTTTGCGTCCGGAAATTTCCGTCAAACGTAGTGAAAAGACTATATCTTTGAAACAAGCTCGTCAAATCGCTAAAAAAGATTTGGGTGAAGCTTTTGAATTAAGAGGTCATATTACTCATAAAACCGTTCTTTATCCAACACAGAATAGCCAAAATTATGTTATAAAAATATGAAAAAACGTTCTGTTAAACATTTCACAAAACTACCTTCTGAGATTCCATCTAAACCAACAGTTAATCCCCACCATCTCACCATTCGCTTGGGAGAAAAATTATCAACGCTACAATTAGAAGCAGGTGAAACCATTGAAAATGCTTTACAAGCACGAAGAAATCAAGGAGAAGCTCTTCAAACGAGATTCTTGAATATTGCATTGGAAATTAATCAATTAATACAGCATCGATGCAGCAATAATTAATTAATTGATAAATATGCTTTTAGTAGCGCAAAAATTACGAAAGAAAGTACTTTGTTTTGTAAGTTTTATTTAAAATAATTATTTTGTATTTCAATAACAAATGTTTTCTGGATGACAGTTGATATAATCTCATATTTATTATGTTGTATAAACTGGATATGTTGCGTTTGTGCAGTAGTTTTTGGAGACGTTGCAATGCAACGTCTATGAATTTCAAACCAGCATATCTTCGGGTTTAACTTTCGGTTGATTTAATGGTAATTTTGCTAGTAACATTGCCATCGCGCAAGTATCTGTAACTCCAGCGAATACTAAACCAGCACCTACAAAACCGCTGAGAATGAGAAACCACGGAGATACAAAAGCACCTAAAACTGTTCCTAAGAATACCAAAGAACCGGCAGCAATTTGAACTTGACGAAACATACTAATTGGTGCTTTTTTATTTACCTCAGTTGGATATCCTGCGGCTTTCCAAGTTGGGAAACCTCCTTTTAGATGAACAACTTCCCTTAATCCCGCAGCAAACATTTTATCAGCAGCTTTAGCCGAACGATTACCCGACTGACACTGTAAAACAATCTTTCTATGTGCTTCGTTTGATATTTTTTCAGGATGAAAATGGGAAAGAGGCATCAATTTAGCACCAGGGATATGTTCTGCTGCAAATTCGTTTTTTTTCCCTAACATCAATTAACAATGCTCCATCTTCTTCCATCCATTGCTTGAGGGTAAAAGCATCTATTTCTTGCAGTTTATTCTCAACAAAGCTAGTCATGATGATAAATCCTTTTTTAAGATAAATACTCATTTCAGTTACCAGTTATCAGTGAGTATTAAAAATGTAGTGGGAGCGTCTCGCTCCTTAGATAAATTAATCTCCCCATCTCCCCATCCCTTCACGCTGCAACCCTACCGCACATCTCGTTAGCCGGAACTGCTTCCATAATCTTTTTCGGATTTGGAAGGTCTAAATTATTCATTAATTCAATAAATTCTTCACGGGTACGTGCTGCAAACCGAGGATTAAATTGTTTTTCTTCCCCGATGGTGGAAACGGTGTGTCCTCTGTAGTCGTGGGCTGGATAAATTAATGTTTCGGAAGGTAAGGTAAATAGCTTTTGCGTTACTGAGTCATACAAAGTACCCGCATCACCACTTTGAAAATCAGTACGACCGCAACCGCGAATAAATAGCGCATCTCCAGTTAATACAAGTTCTTCATTAACTAAATATGCCATGTGACAGCTTGTATGACCGGGAGTTGCAATGGCTTCAATGTTTACTCCACCAACTCCCAAGTTATCCCCTTCTTCAATACTGATATCTGCACAAGTGGCTTTTGATTTTTCTGGAACTACACCCAGACAACCTGTAAGTTTACGCAGTTCATAAGTAGCAGTAATATGGTCTGCATGGGTATGGGTTTCTATACAGTAATACAAACTTAAGCCGAGTTCTTTAATTAATTTATAGTCGCGGTCAACTTGTTCTATTACTGGGTCAACTAATACGGCTTCTTTCGTTGATTCATCGGCTATTAAGTAGCTATAAGTTGAAGTTTGATTATCAAATAGTTGGCGAAATAACATGATGCAGTTCTCCTGGGTTTTATTAATTCCGTATTCGTCTAATTTAAGTCGAGCCGCTACTACTCAATCTAATTTCAACTTAGGAGAAAAACTTGAGGAACTTATGAGGAAAATGCCGTCTTAGTGAAGATAGTTAAGATTTAATATTCTATATGCTGCCTCTATCGTTATTTTGAATATCAGATGATTTGATGTTTTATTTTTGGTTCTATATCTTTTTACAGATGATAAATTAGATATACTCAATCTATTTATTGGCGTTGCTTAATCGTGCGGATGAATTGGGAATTTCACATCACATAAGACGTAGCAGTGCTACGTCTCTACACAGATTTCGCATCTCTGACAAAATGTAAATAAATATAATTCATTACTTAATTGAGCAAGGTCTATTTATTTTATGAAAAATAGTTGCAGAAAGCACTTAAAGTCTTATGAATATGTAAGAATTAGTTAGTAAGATAAAGCTGAATAGAGCAAATACGATATTACGATATATATCTATTAACTCTTCAAATAATATAATGGAGGTTATATATGCAGGACTCTTCAAAACTGTACGCAACTCCTTCAGAAGGACATATTTCTTTAGGTAAGGGATTGCGAGGTGTTTTAACTTTAATTCCTATCTTAGGATTAACGGCGATCGCCATGCTCGGTTCTCCTCAGAAAAAGGCTGCGGCTGCGGTAGCTGGTGGATCTTGGATTGTTGTTGTGAGCGGTGTACGTGTTGCCGCAGAATGGGAAAGGGGAGTTGTTCTTCGTTTAGGTAAATTCGTTGGTGTTAAGGGACCTGGAATTTTTTATGTGGTTCCAGGAATTGAAACAGTGCGTTTTATAGATACGCGGACTTTGGTGATTAATATTCCCCATCAAAAAGTCATTACCCGAGATAATGTACCGGCAGAAATTGATAGTGCTTTATTTTTTCTAGTCAGCGATTCAGAAAAAGCTGTTACCTCTATTCGAGATTTTCAGTTTGCTATCTCGCAATACGCTCAAGCTGCACTCAGAGATGTTATCGGTGGATTAACATTAGATGAATTGTTGTCCGAGCGGGAGCGAATTCAAGCACAAATCCTGGAAGCGGTTGAGGAGAAAGCGCAGGAATGGGGACTACACCTTGATTCGGTTCGCTTGCAGGATATCGAATTACCTGAAGATTTAAAAAGAATGATGTCGCGTCAGGCTTCTGCGGAACGAGAAAAGAGAGCAACAATTACCAAAGCCGAAGGTGACAAATTAGCAGCAGAGAATTTAATGCAAGCTGCTATGGTAATGAAAAGTCATCCAATAGCTTTGGAATTAAGAAGATTGCAAACTATTGATGCTCTCGGAGCCAGCCCTTCAAATACTGTTATTCTTTTCCCCATAGAAATGACAGAGAGCCTAAAAAATATAAAAGCAAAATTATCTGAAGATTAAGCACGGTTGTCTATTTTTCTATGAGCGATTGATTCGTAATCAGGGATAATTACTTTTCGTTAGATGGAGAAATTAACTATGTTAAATAAACCAAAAATCTCAGCAAAGCTCCGCAGAGCAATTGATAAAGAGCTTGAAATTGGAGAATCATTAGTATGGGTTGGGCAGCCCCTTCCTCGCTTTTTCACTTTTGAATCACTAATCTATTTGTGTATGGGTATTCCATTTACTACCCTTACAATATTTTTCATGTATGATGCAGAAGATTTTAAGATTCCAGACTTTAGTGAAGGAATCAAATTTGAGTTTGAGAATATATTTTTTCTTTTTTCAATAGTTTTTGTTTTAGCTGGAGTCTGGATGCTTTCGAGTCCATTACGAGAATGGTTCAAGGCATTTAGAACGGTATACTTGATTACTGATAAAAGAGCAATTTCAATTGAAAGTGGTCTAACTACAAGCATCAGGAACTATGCACCTACTCAACTGAAGGATTTGTATCGCAAGGACAAAAGAAATGGTACGGGTGATATTATTATTACAACTCGCTTACGTAGAGGCAATGATGGTGATTCTTGGAATGAAGAAATAGGATTTATGAATATCCGTAATCCTAAAGAAGTAGAAAAATTATTGCGGCAATTAGCGAAGACAGAAGTATATTGACGATTAGAACTTATGTAACAAGGGAAAATTAAGCATACAAGACGTTTAGTGAATAAGGCAAACTCATCTCTGGTACATGACTATTGATGATATTTAATTTCCTAAATCTTCTCTTGGCTGACGACGCTGACGAAATATTCCCGTCTGATTTATTCCTGTAATCAACATCAGAATTAATCCCAAACCAACTAACAAAACATAAATTGGCTTGAAGAAATCCCCCAGATAACTTCCTTGATGAATTCTCATAAAAATTGCTGCATTTTCTGGGGACATTCCAAACCAGCTTTTTCCCAAGCGATAAATTATCCCGGTTACTGCGCTTACTGTTAAAGGTAAAAATACAATAGGTGCAAGTATACGGTGAACTTTACGAGCATTGAGTTTTCTTGATTGAGAAGCACGATTTTGATTAAATATTCCAGTCATGCTCAAACCTGTAACAATCATTCCTAATAGCCCCAAGCCAACTAAAAGCACGTAAATTGGTACGAGTGGAGTTCCAAGATATTCTCCTTGATGAATCACCATAAAAATACTTCCTACCTGATTTGACATTCCAAACCAACTTTTTCCCAATCGGTATATAATTCCTGTCAAAGCACTTATTAACAAAGGTAGGAAGATAATTAAAGCAGTTTTACGGTGGAGTTTGCGAAAGAATCCAGATGCAGCCATGATTACTCCAAATTGAATTAATTGTAAGAAAGCAGGTATTCAAACTCAATCAAATCGATGTCTTCTCCAA
>DESS01000405.1 GCA_002361335.1 Richelia sp. UBA3308 | reverse complement strand
TTACTTACTATATAACCAAGACTTAACAATGGCGGTTATTACCTATTACTCATTACTCATTACTCATTACTCAACGCCCACAGATATGATAACTGTTTAACCGGACATGATATGACTTATGACTAATTTACAAATTTTTCTAGATATTGCTACAGAAGCGGCGCTGGCTGCTGGTGCTGTTTTACAAGGTTATTTGGGTAAGGTGGAAGATAAAACCACTGAAAAACGTCCTGGGGATTTAGTCACTGTTGCTGATAAAGCTTCGGAAGCTGTGGTTTTGGAAACTTTACGCCGCCATTTTCCCGAACACGCTATTCTTGCTGAAGAAGAGGGTTTATTAGGCAATCAAAATCAAGAGTTTCTTTGGGCTATTGACCCTTTGGATGGTACTACTAATTTTGCTCACCAATATCCGTTTTTTTCTGTTTCAATTGGGCTTTTAATTAATGGTGTTCCACAAGTTGGTGTAATTTACGACCCTTCTCATGATGAATTGTACCGCGCTGCTCAAGATTTGGGAGCCACTTGTAATCGTAGTAATATCAAGGTTTCTCAGACTTCTGAGTTAAGTAAAAGTTTGTTGGTTACGGGTTTTGCTTATGACCGCCGTGAAACTGAAGATAATAATTATACAGAGTTTTGTCATCTGACTCATTTGACTCAAGGTGTAAGACGCGGTGGTTCGGCCGCAATCGATTTAGCTCATGTTGCCTGCGGACGTTTGGATGGATACTGGGAAAGAGGTCTTTCTCCTTGGGATATTACTGCTGGGATAATTATTTTACGGGAAGCTGGAGGTAAGGTTACAGCATATGATGGTACGGATTTCAATATGGAATCGGGCAGAATTTTAGCTACTAATGGTTATATTCATCAAACTTTGAGTTCGGAATTGGGGAAAGCTCATGATGTCTGGAAGGTGGAGAAGAAAGGTTAAGTTTGTATTTGAGATTAATTCACACAAGTAACTAAATGACCGAAATTTTTGAGAATTTGTAAAACAATGTAAAGTTCTTTCGCTGAAGTAAACGGAGCAAACACCCGTGACAAATTGTACTTCGGGGTATCTTCTTGTACTACCTTGATAAATAAAATATCGTCCCCATTCGTCACCATGCCATATACAGGTAAATTGGGGTTAGGATTTGCCATCAAATAAGCCAAAGCTTGCGGTACAGCAGACCAAACTGACAAAGTAGTCTTTTTTGATTCGAGTACCATTACCCACAACTTATCTTGTAATACCAGCACATCAATTCTTCCCCGCAAAATTTCTTCACTATCATCCACCACCAAATTAACTGATTCTTCCGCTTTAATACGGAATGGTGGATCGTAAAATCCAGCTAGCGCAAGTAACGGAGAAACCAGCAACAGCATAACCGTTCCCTCCAGCAAATTCCCATTAGTTCGATGATAAATATATCTACGTCGCAGCACATCAAGGTTTTCTTTTTCCGTTTCGCTGAGATTTGGTAATTCCTCGCACCACTCCGAGAAAAACTGCTCATCTTCAATACGAACAAACCCAAAGCGGTTTTCTGCATCCGTCAGAGTGGTAATTGCATCCGTGATGGCTTTTGTACGTGTCATTCGGAATTTACTATTGGTTATTAAAATATATAAAACTTAAAAAATCTTCGATAAACTCCTGTATTTTGACTCAACTTTTTACAAAATTCCACAGCATGGCTCTGCTGAATGCTTCGTTTCCCGCTCGCCTTTAGGCAGCGGAGTGGCTCAGGCAATGGACGCTAAAATCTACCACGGCGAAGGAAGCTTACAATCGCGTCTTCTCGCTCAGCATCTTTTCCAGTGTAATGAACTCGATCAATTCGTCTTCCTTTACCTTGATTGGATTGGGGTTTATCGTAAAGACTAATTACCCCACCACGATTCGATAACATTACCGGACTTAAAGGTTGTATTCTGAGTGCTTCCCCTGGTTGTAAAATTCGCTGTTGTTCGTTCAAAATTGAATTTAGTTGTAATGGCTCGCGTTTGGTATCTGATAATGTCCAACCTTCTAAATTAACTGACTCCGAGGAAAGATTTATTAGGGAAACCCATTCCCATTCTCGTTCATCTCCTGACGGATTCACCATGGCAGCAGCAATAAAAATAGCAGCATTATCTACAGCGATCGCATCTCTGGGTTCACCTCTGGCAATCATTTCTGATGGTGTATCAACTTCAATGCGTTCGGGAAATTGTTGGATATTAAGTTCTTCTTGCTTTTCGGGATTTTCATTAAATAACAAAGGATTTTTCTCGTAAATCTCCGAGTCAAATTCCAAACCTGTTAATCTTTCAATTTCAGTAATTGTCACCTGATAGTTTTGAAAATTAAACAATTTATTACCTTGCTTGTCCCTTAAAGCTTCTTCATCTTGGAACATCAAAAAAGCACGAACATCAAGTTTGTTACTGTCTTTATTTACAAAGCAAACAACTTTAAAGAAAGCTGAAGGAATAAGTGCTGGTTTTCTTCCTGCTGGGCTAATAGTACGAGGAAAATCTCCATAAACTGGGCCAGTGAAAACGGTTATTTTACCATTGCTATCTAAATTAAGGTCAAACACCCAATTTTCTAAAGCTAACCATTCATCTTGATTGAAATTTTCGTGCTGTAGTGCTGCATTAGAATAATAAAAGGTATCATCGGAAGCTCGTTTTGCTTCCCTTTCTGTTTTTCCCCAAGCTAAACTACCACGTCTGGCTAAATGTCCTCTATCCCAGGGATTGCTGCGATAATAGTCATTATCAAGTTGAAAATCGGCACCGATACGAGTATCAATATCCCAACCTCGTTTCCTTGGTACATTTTTGATCAGATTCTGGTCGATATTTACACAAGTGACAATGGCCGATCGCCTAACGCGATGGGTGATGATGGAGTAGTTAATATAGGTAGCAAAAATATCATCTTCTAATAAAGAACTGCGGAGCACATCCCCAGCTAAAGATGGAGCAAAGCTGGGTACGGGGAGGTTAATGCCATTCCCTAGAAAGTCGGGATTGTAGCCTGCCATAATATTCTTGGGTAAATTCTACTTAACAGTATGAAGTACAACTACTAGCTTATCAACTGAAGAAAGTGAGAAATATAAGTTATTTAAGTACTTTCTTTGAAACCGGGGTTTCCTAACTGAATTAGTATCAATAATATAACTATAGTGACATTAGATAAGTAAATATTCGGAAAACAAATAGACAAATAGTTTTGCTAATACTGTTGTTTATCCTTAATTATGAGGATTATTAACAGTTTTAAACCGGAAAATAAAACTTTTTGTGACGATTAACGAATAACTAATACTGATAATTAATTGATAAATTACGAACAATTAACTACTGACAAACACCCAAGGAAGGGAAGTAAACTAGTAAGATTAATGTTCGTTTTTAGTATAAAATCAGTTTATGTCTTTTCAAATAGAACGCGGTCTATTTAAATATGATTTGATAGATTATCACGCAGTTTTATGCGTTCGAGTGGATGCGGATGCTCAGGAAATCCGTAAACGTTACCTTAAAATTGCACGTCGCTTACATCCTGATAGCTGTGCTGCCGCTAGTGATGAGGAAAAACGGTTGGCGAGTCAATTATTATCGAAGTTAGTAAATCCAGCTTATGAACAACTTTATCAAGACAAAAATCGTGGGGAACATAATGCAGTTTTAATGCAAATGGCCAAGCGTCTAGCTGAAGAATCCACTTCTGTGGAACTGACTACTGAAAATGCCAGACAATTGGCAGGTACCCCTAATTTTGAAAGTGCTTATAAAAATGCTATATCCCAAATCACTAAATTTCAATATAAGTCTTTAGGGCAGGTAAAAGACGCGATCGCTCAAATCAGTGAGTTGAATTTAGTTTATTTGATCCGGAGTGCGGGTAAATCTTTAAGCACAGCATCTTCAACACCTACTGTATCTAAAAACTCTAATGCTGTTAATGGAAATAACGTTGCACCACCACCGCCGCAACCCAAAGAAGATCCAGTTTTTGCAGGGTATATGCGTCGGGCTCAAGAACTGATTGCCAAGAATCAATTGTTAAAAGCTCGGGTTGAGTTGCAGGATGCTTTGAAGATGCAGCCAAATAATAATCAGTGTCATAGCTTGCTTGGAGTGGTCTATTTGAAGCAAAATCAAATTAAGATGGCAAAAATTCATTTTGACCGTGCTTTACAATTAGACCCTAAAGACGAAATTGCGTTGGAAGGGAAAACTAAAATTGACAAGATTTCAGGAAAGAAACCAGCAGCAAGTGCGAACAAAAAGACTACTGTAAGCGCAGCTGCCGGTAAATCTTCCAAATCTGATAGTGGCGGTTTATTTGGTGGTTTCTTTGGTGGGAAGAAAAAATAATGGTGTATCAACCTCCTGCAGGAGCTAGGGATTTATTACCCTTAGATGTAGCTCAAAAGCGCTGGATTGAAGACAGATTAGAACAAGTCTTTCAAGGTTGGGGTTATCACAGAATTATCACCTCAACTTTGGAACGTATGGACACCTTGATGGCGGGAGATGCAATTGAACGTTCAACGGTGATTCAATTACAAAATCTCCAAGAGGAAGAATTGGGATTGCGTCCCGAATTAACGGCTTCTATCGCTCGTGCTGCGGTGACGCGCATGGCTGGCATTAATTATCCCCAACGCCTATATTACAACGCCAACGTCTTCGGGCGATCGCCGGAATTAAAACACAATCGTCAGCAAGAGTTTTATCAAGCTGGTGTTGAATTACTTGGTGGTGGTGGTATAGTCGCTGATGCAGAAGTTTTGTTGTTAGTAGCTGCTTGTTTACGAGCACTCAAGCTACAAAATTGGCATTTAATTGTTGGCGAAGCTGGAATTACCCGCTCTTTACTCAAAGCCTTCCCCGCCGATTTACAAAGTAAAGTTCGTAGGGCGATCGCTAATTTAGATAGAGTAATGATAGAGACTTTACCCCTAAGTAACGAACTTCGCGATCGCGCCAAAATAATGTTGGATTTACGGGGTAAAAGTGCGGATGTTTTACAAAAAATTAGTACTTTAGACCTAGATTTTAGGCAGCAAGAAGCGGTAAACAACCTTTCTTCTTTGGTAGAGTTGATAGAATCCCAAGGAAAATTTTCACTTATTCTCGACCTCAGTTTAATTCAAACCTTTGACTACTATACGGGTATTGTATTTGAAGTTGTGAGCGATATTGGTAACCAAGCACGGGTTATAGGACGAGGGGGACGTTACGATAAACTTTTAGGGTTATATCATCCCCAAGGTGAAAATATCCCGGGTACCGGCTTTGCTTTATTTATTGAAGATTTATACCACCTTTTATTAACTTCTGGGCAGTTACCGCAAACCACACCTGCTAGCAACTGGTTAGTAGTACCGGAAAATACTAGCGCCAGCGCCGCTGCATTTGCCTACGCCGATAAGTTACGTTCCTCTACCCATTTAGTAAGAGTCGAAATGGAATTAGGTGGAAAAAATTCCCAAGCCATTCAAGAATATGCACGGAACAGAGGCATCGCTCAAATTGCTTGGATAAAAGCCGATGGTTCAAAAACTATTAAGTCAGTTAACAATCAACAATTAACAATTCACAATTCTTGATAATTGATAGCCTGGATGTTAAAGGTTAAAAGTTATTACTAGTAACTATTTGCCGGACTTGATATTATTCATAATTGAAGAGAGAGGGGAAACATGGCACACACAATTGTTACTGATGTTTGTGAAGGCGTTGCCGATTGCGTAGATGCTTGTCCAGTAGCTTGTATTCATCCGGGGCCTGGTAAAAATGTTAAAGGAACAGATTGGTTTTGGATTGATTTTAATACCTGTATTGACTGTGGTATTTGCATCCAAGTTTGTCCGGTAGAAGCAGCTATTCTACCAGAAGAACAACCCCAATTACAGAAAACGCCCCAAAATATATAGTTCATATTTGATTAATTTATAGAGACTATGCCTTGCATAGTCTTTATTATTTTGGTTCTTGGTGTATCTTTAGCCATTTATGATATCAAGTCCGGATAATTACTTACTATATTACCCGATTAAAAAGACGGCAGTTATTATCTATTACTTATTACTTATTACTTCTTATTTATTACTTCTTACTTATTACTTCTTACTTCAGCTAAAATTTCCACAGCAAATATCTCAATTCACAGTTCCACATTAACAACTAACTCTTCGATCGCAAGCATTAATAACGCTCTCGACTTTACGAGTATCCTCAAAGCATCTCAAACCCTTTCTCGTACCATCGAAATAAATCAACTACTAACCCAACTCACCCAAATTATTTTACAAAACTCTGGTGGCGATCGCACGGCTTTGATTCTCCCCAATAGTAATGGACAATGGTATGTTGAAGCAATTACCACACCATCAGAAACACAGCTTTGTTACGAATCCTTGGAAAATAATCCCAATTTACCAACAAAATTCATACAATATGTCAAAAATACTCAAGAATTGGTAGTAATTGATGATTTAATTACAGATTTACCTGTAATTGATGAATACTTACTGAAAAAGCAACCAAAGAGCTTACTCTGTTTACCACTCCTCAACCATTTTATACCTGGAAAATCTATTTCAACTTTTACAGAGTGAAAAAATGGCAACTTTGGGTAACTTAGTTGCTGGAGTAGCACACTTCCTGTTAATAACCCTATCGGATTTATAACAGGAAGTGTTAGTAATGCGGAAGAATATATAAAAGACTTATTTGATCATATAGAATGCTATCAAAAAAACTATCCCGATCCAGAAGAGGAAATTACAATACATGCAGAAGATATTGATTTAGAATACCTCCGCGAAGATTTACCAAATTTGCTAGATTCGATGAAATTAGCAACAGAAAGAATTACAGATATTAGTACTAGTTTACGAACTTTTTCTAGATCCGATACTGCGGAAAAAGTCGCTTGTAATATCCATGAAGGTATTGATAGCACAATCTTAATTTTAAAATATCGTCTCAAAGCAAACGACAAACGTCCG
This sequence comes from Richelia sp. UBA3308, assembly GCA_002361335.1. Classification (GTDB taxonomy): domain Bacteria; phylum Cyanobacteriota; class Cyanobacteriia; order Cyanobacteriales; family Nostocaceae; genus Rivularia. The sequence continues at coordinate 9,633 of DESS01000405.1, read as the reverse complement.
GCAATTGAAATTATTAAAAATTACGGACAATTACCGCCAGTTAAATGTTTCCTCGGACGGTTAAATCAAGTATTTATGAACATTATATCTAACGCCATAGATGCTTTTGATATATTAAGTGAAAAACAAACATTTGCCGAACTAAAAGTTAATCCTCACCAAATAACTATTAACACTGAAGTTTCTCATAATAAAACAGTATTAATTAGCATTAAAGATAATGGTCCTGGTATGCCAAAAGAAGTTAAAACGCGGATTTTTGACCATCTTTTTACTACTAAAGAAATTGGTAAAGGTACGGGATTAGGACTGGCGATCGCCAAACAAATTGTGGAAGAAACCCACAATGGTAAACTCAGTTTTAATTCTACGGTAGGCGAAGGAACTGAATTTATAATTCAATTACCTATTTAATTATTTACACTATAGTTCATAACTGTTAATTGTTGACATATTTAATATCTTTATCAGCTTCCACTGCGGATTTATAGCTTTTTTTTAGTAAAAAATTGATCGAATCCCCAATCCCCAATTATTAATTATCCATTAATTTTCATGTAACTTAATAACCAATTTGCTGCTGTTGCTCTGCGTGTTTGACGGGGGCCAAATTCACCAATTTTGTAACCTTTAAAACCCAATTGTTCTTTTATAATTTGTTTATTTTCTTTGGGTATAGAACGAGTTAATTTAACCGTTGGGGGACGATTGGCGATAAAATCAGGTGGTTCTGGATATTCCGAACGCCATTCTTGGGATACATTAGTGGCATCCCATTTACCTGTAGACTCGTCGTAACGATAACCCAAGTAGTGCCATACCAACTGATTAACGGTGGTATCATCAATTTCTTCCTTGAGAATTGCCCAAATTGTATCAGTGTTGAGGGGAGGTAGTTCCATTTTAGATTTTAGTCAACAGGATTTTTGTTTGAGTACTGTAATTGTATAGGTTTTTAGTCTCAAATTAGCTATTTCATAGCTTATAGTAATGTTATAGGAGTTTTTAAGATTTAAAGTATTAAAAAATTCAGTTTTTTCAAAAAACCGGTTTTTTAATTTTCGGTTATGGATTTAAAATTGCGATATCAATTAACAGTTATAGGTGAAAATAAAAGAAAAAAAGTGATGTCAAATCCCACTGATGAAAAACAAACTCGTGCCCATGTGTTTATATCTGGTAAAGTCCAAGGGGTAGGGTACCGATATTCCACAATGAATACAGCGAAAAAGTTAGGTTTAAACGGATGGGTAAGAAATCTTGCCGATAGTCGTGTAGAAGCAGTTTTTGAAGGTGCACCCGAAGTTGTCGAAGAAATGATTCAATGGTGTCATACTGGACCTACTGCTGCTATTGTTAAAGATGTACAAGTGGAGTATTCTCAAGTTGAAGGTAATGAGGGTTTTAAAATTAGAAAAAATTAAACGATTATTCATTCATTTCCTTAAATGTAGCTAATGCTGATGGTGAAATACGACTCAAGTAACGAAATATCCAGTATTTAAAGATAGTATCTAAAATTACGGGGAAGGTAGCGATAAATATAAATATTGTGTCTCTTGCGGGTGGAATACCTAAATGTTCTGCTAATCCTTGAAGAATTATTAGCCATCCATGGGGTGAATGGAAACCGACAAATATATCTGTTACTAAAATAATCAGAAAAGCTTTCGCACTATCACTAAGTCCGTAAATAATATTATCAAGAAATGATTTGAGTATTGCGATTTCTCTTTTACTGGTAGCAACTATCAATGCAAATACAATTAGTGATAATAAATCGGCGAATACGTTGCTAATAGCGCTGTTGCTTTCGTGGTGAAATTCTTCTGCTATTTGTATCGCTTTTTCCTTCTGTTTTCGCTGTATTTCTTCTGATGATAGAGATGGGGCTTGAAGAATTAGTTTTTCAAATCTTAATTGTTTTTGATAAAATGTGAATTCATGCAATGCTTTGTCTTCGACATGAGTATTTATAAACATATCGGTAGTGATATCATTTCTAACTCGCTCTACTATTGGATAAAATAATAATTGTTTGCATAGTAAATAAGTTAAAAAAGGTACTATTATTAAAGTCGCTAAAAATTTTAAAGCAATTCTTGTTCTTTTTCTAGAAATTTGCAAATTTTCAACAAGTTTTTCTTCTGCTTGTGGGGATAATTCTTTGAAAATTTTTGTAATAGTTCTAGTAATGGAACCTGGAAATAAACCTGTTTTTTTGGAGACAGGTTTAACTTTCATTTTTTCTACATGAGTATCATCAGATTCACTGTTTACGTTTGAATTTTGAAAGTTTGATTGGGAATTTACTACTAATTGTGGAGAAGGAAACTCTTTATCAATGGCATATTTTGCTGTGACTTCATCAATAAATTTCAATCTATCTAAGAATGTTTTATCAGATATATTTAACACATAACGACTTTGTTGAAATTCTGTTAGTCTCAAGTTGATTGTTTTCAGGTTTTTTTCTAGTTGTGCTTGCCAATAAGATAGAACGTTTGCTGTATATTCGGTTGATTCGTAAGATATTTTATTACCGTGAAAATGTTTATCTTCAATATCTCGAATTCTCAAAGCGGCTTCATAAGCTCTTACCAAAGCTCTTTGAGGTGTATTTAAAAACCATTTATTTCCAAAAGGCCAATTCTGTTGAAGTTTCTGAAAAAGTGATTTTATCGGTTTATACATATAATTTTAATCTCTTTTCTTAAATGTATCTTAACAATAGGGGATAAAGTATATTTTGCGATCGATTAAGATTTTTTTCAGCAACAATATATTCTTGACTTGAGTTAATTTTTGATTCATCCCATATATTGTAGGGTTTGTGATGGTGCCATAGTTAAACTCGGTTATGAACATTCATTGACAGCAGATTTGATTGCCGGTGATAAGCTGTTGTGCATTTTGAATGCACAACAAACAGCAAGGAAGAAGGAACAAAAGTTATAGCCATTAACCAATGCCAAATAAATATATAAGTTAAATGCGTAGTAGCTTAGCACAAATACCTCAATTAAAAGGCAAAGTGCTGTATTTGCGACAATAAGGTAGTTACTTTCTTCGGGCTTCTAGGATCACTGATAAAAAAACACTGCCCATGAGGCAGCGGTAAGCAGCTTTGGGGGGGGTTTACCCCAAATATAATCCTAATTTGGGGCGCGAGATGGTACTTAAAAAACTCCTTTAGAGATTAAAAACTTTAAATATATCCTTGTAACCATCCCGTAGGGTTTCTTCGATAAATTTACGCTCTTTATCGGGAATGCTTTTTAACTTTTCAAATTTTCCAGTGTTGGGATTATCGGCGAATGCTGATGTAAGATTACCTTCAAAATTGAAAACAAAAGTTTCTCCGGTATGAAATTTTTGAACTGCGATGACTTTACCTTCAACAAACCAAAACCCTAAACCATCACCTAATTCATTATGAGATTCGCTGGCTTTTACGGGTTTATTACCAAGTTTACAAACTGTATATTTAAAATTTTCTTGAATTTTTTGAGTTTCTTTGCAATCTCCGGCTAACAGCTGCAAAGAATTCATTACAGTTTCATAGGAACTTTCATCGATTAGGGGTTCGATTTCATCTTCATTATTAACTAGGCAATCATCGGGTATTCCATCACCATCGTAATCTATACGAGAATCATCTGCTTTTCCATCATTATCACAATCAAAGGCTCCCCCAATCAATTTACCTGTCTTAGATTCTTTGCCTTGGGTTATGGTTTTATTTTCTACGTTTGTAGCCACCTTTCGGCGAGAATAATTTTCTTTTTCCAATGTATTTGATGCTTCACTAGAAGTATTTTTTTGGCTTGCTAGAGGAGGTTGATTACATCCTAGTAATGTAAATACTACTAAACCCAAAGACAAAATTTTGGCGTATTTCATACTATTAACATTTTCAATAAGTTGTAAATTTATCTACTCATGTTAACTAATCAATTTCCAATGGATAAGTAACTTATTCTGAAAATTTACAATTTTTTTATGATTGTATTTGATTATTGATACAGAAAATTTTTTAGTTGAGATTTGTAGTTTTAATTTATAGTTTAAATTTGTAGTTTAAATTTGTATTTAAAACTTGAAATTGTAACAATAAAAATATTTATATAAATAATATAATTTTCTGATATAATCAACGCCCCATGCCCCATGCCCTATGCCCCATGCCCAATTCCCTAAGAATTATTATTGCGATATTTCTTTTTTAATTCTTCCAATTCATCATCAATTTTGTTATGCTTCGATGGCGGTGTACCTTGAGGAGATGAAGTGGAATTTTTCTTTTGAGAATTTTTATTTTTTATAAACATAGTTTTCATCTCCTCTAATTCTTCATCGATTTTAGACGATGAAATTTTTGTAGGTGGAGCTGGTTTTACTGGTGTTTGAATTGGTTTGACAAAATTACCAGTTTGTGAAATTAAAGTCGGTAATGAATTCAAATCTTTGAGTACTTCATCAACAGATTTGTAACGACGTGCGGGAGTAGTTGCCAGCATTTTATCTAAAATCTGACTTAAATCCTGATTAATGCTAGTTTTGAGATAATTTCGCCACAGCCAAATATCATTATTTATATCGTACAAATCAAATGGCGATCGCGCTGTTAACAAATGAATACAGGTAACAGCCAAACTGTAAATATCGCTGGCAAAAAGTGCCCTACCTCGAATTTGTTCAGGTGCGACGTATTCAGGGCTACCAATACTTGTACCGGTTTGATGCATGGAAGTTTGAGTTACAACTTTGGAAGCACCAAAATCTACTAATACAATTTGTCCCCTCAACTTGGGAGGATTTTGACGACGAATAATATTTTCAGGTTTGATATCGCGGTGAATAACTTGTTTTTGATGACAAAACTGTAAGATTCTCAACAATTCATGTAGCAGTTGTTGAATTTGAGTTTGACTGTAAACGCCGCCTTGCCGCAATTCCTGGGCTAAATTCAAGCCGTCAATAAATTCTTGCACCAAATACTGTCTATCATCTTGGGTAAAATAAGCTAAAAGCTCGGGTATTTGCCGATGTTTACCCAATTCATCCAAACGCATGGCTTCCTGATTGAATAATTCGATAGCTTTAGCTAAAGTACCAGTACCTTGAGCTTGCGGATAAAACTGTTTAATTACACAATGAGGTTTTGAGGGTTTATCTTCATCTCGAGCTAAAAAAGTTCTGCTAAAACCACCTTTGCCTATAGGTTTTATGGCACGATAACGTTCCTTGAGAAGTAACTTATAACCGCAACTCAAACAAAACTTTTGATTATTCCCATTCTGTGGATTTGGACAATTAGGATTAAGACAGTAACTCATTTTACAAAGGCATCGAATGCACTTACACATCTCTATTGTGCCGTGTTTCAGATATATGGTATTTTATAAATTTTTGTCAAGCTTAATTTAAAATTCTACCCCAAGCCAAAAGTATAGAAAAAACTTGAAAATTAATGACTCTGGGATATATAACAAGTCTGTAATTGCAATACTCCTGCCGTTTTTAGCAGCAATACTATGGCTCAAACAACCGTTCATTTAGTTGTTGGCATTTACAATCTGACATTATTGGTTTTTTATACAGAAGCAATGGAATGGCAATTTAGAGTTATCAGCTCGGATGGGGAAGTTTTTGGCGAAAGGAAGTTGTACTACACCCCTGAAGCTGCGGAAAAAGCAGGGCGTGAATGGGTAGAGTGGGTAGATTGAAATAAAAAATTTATCTAAATGTTGCCTCAATACCAGATCCTTCTTTAATGGTGGATAAGCTGTTGTGCATTTTTAATGCACAACAGTAAGGAAGAAGGGACAAGAATTGTAGCCATTAACCAATGCCAAATGAATATAATTTAAATGCGTAGCAGCTTATGAATTGAAATTTTGAATGTCAGACTTTTTACTTCCCCTCCTGGGGCGCTCACAATTCATTCATGTCGCCAAATTTTAATAGTTTGATCTTTACTAGCGCTAAATAAAGTTTGTCCATCAGGGCTAAAAGCAAGGGAATTAACTTTAGCTAAATGTCCAGTTAAAGTAGATATTTCCTGCTTTGTATTTATATCCCATAATTTAATATCACCGCTATAATTAGTAGTTGCAAGAATTTCGCCATTGGGGCTAAAAATAACATATCTAACCCAGTTTGCACTAAAATTAAGGTATTTAGTCCAGTTTTCAGAGTCAAGGGTACAAATTTCTTGTCCGCTAATTACTTCCCAAAGTTTGATAGTATTGTTATCGCTACCAGTAGCAATAATTTGTCCATCAGGGCTAAAAGCAACGGATCTACCTATATCAAAAGCATCAAGAATTTTGAGTATTTTACCTGTATTTAATTCCCAAATTATGGCTGTTCCGTCAACGCTAGCACTAACAATTAATTTTCCATCTGGGCTGATATCCAGACAACGAATCAATTTATTGTGATTTTTAAGAGTACGAATGAGTTTTCCCGTATTTACATCGGACAATTTTACTGTTTTGTCGCCACCAGCACTAACAATAATTTGATCCTCTCGACTAAATTTTAAACAATAAACTCCAGTAAAAAAACCTTGATGTGCTTTTATTATCCGAATTTTTTTACCGGAATTTACATGCCAAAGTTTGATTTTGTTTGCTGAATCACCACTAGCAATAATTGAACCATCGGGGCTAAAAGCAACAGTATAAACACTACGTCCATTATATAACCGAGAAATTAATTTACCTGTATTTATTGACCACAGTTTTATTGTACCGTCATGACTTCCACTTACAAGAAGTTTTCCATCTGGACTAATATCAATAGAAGTAATTGATTTTTTATGAGCAGTTAAAGTATCAATACATTGCCAAGAGGAATTATTGAAAGGTTTAATTTTTGATCTATTTGATACTTTATTTGATTTTTTCTCACTGACAGATTGCTTATCACTAACAGTCAAAGCCGATTGAGAATGAATATCTTTGAGTACTTCAGTTGCGGATTGATAGCGGCGACTGGTGGCATTTTCAATTAGTTTATCTAAAATATTACTTAATTTATCACTCACAGGATTATCAACTAAATATTGTCGCCACACCCAGGTATATTCCGAAATATCAAATAAATCAAAAGGAGAAATTTCGGTTAATAAATAAATACAAGTTGTTCCTAAACTATACAAATCACTACTATAAGTAGCTTTACCTCTAATTTGTTCTGGTGCAACAAATTCAGGAGTTCCGATACTAGTTCCTGTTTGCAGTAATGCGGTTCCCGTAAGAACTTTAGCAGCACCAAAATCTACTAAATATAGTTTTCCATTTCGACTGCGGATAATATTCTGTGGTTTAATATCTCGATGAATAACTTCGCGATCGTGAATAAATTCCAGTACAGGTAATAAACTATTTAATAATTCCCAAATTTGCTGTTCCTTAAAAGTACCTTGTTCTGCTAATATTTGTGCTAAATTATGTCCATCAATGTATTCTTGTACTAAATATTGATGTGATTCTTCAGTGAGATATTCTAACAAATTCGGTATTTGATCGTGTTGACCTAAATTATTTAGTCTTAAAGCTTCCTGTTGAAATAATTTAGCCGCTTGTTGACTATTATTAGTACCTTGTGCTTGAGGAAGAAACTGTTTGATAACGCAAGCTGATTTTGAGGGTTTATTTTCATCTACAGCTAAAAAAGTTCTACCAAAACCACCTTGTCCAATTGGCTTAACCGCACGATAACGTTTTTTTAATAGTAATTTAGTGCCACAAGTTAAACAAGTTTGAGCATTGTTTTGATTTTCTGGCTGCGGGCAATCGGGATTTAGGCAATAACTCATACTATAAATATTAGATAAAAATCTACATTTAGTATATCTATAATCATGCGATCGTCTTCATTGCGCTGTTTTTTGCTCTCAACCCCGAAGGCGTATCGCTACATTTACAAATTACAGGAAATTTTATCTCTCGTGAGGTACATTATTACGGGCTTTCTCTGCCCGTACCACAAGAGTTTTAAAGTATAGTACTGTACTTCATTTACCTGAAAACTGCCGTATGTTGGAGTTAGGATAAAGTTAGAAGTTGGTTAAAAATTTGAAAAAACTTTAGTTCCTATCTACAGCTTCAGTAAAAAAAGAAAACTTGGATTTTGAGACGCGGAAACCTAATAATTTTTATCTTCTTATTTCATTCATGGAAAGTATAGGAGGAATTAATGTTTTTAAACAGGGAGCATCCTTTTCAGAAAAAGCCTACAGCCTAAAAGCCTGGGGCTAGTATTACTAAGCCCAGATGGTGCGTGGGCTTTGTTTGTGTAGCCGCACCCTTAAGCGGGTGTCGGGTAAAATATTTGTTCAAAATTGGGATGCTTCCTTTAAACATAAGTTATTCTTCCTTCTAAATTCTTCCTTCTAAATTCTTCCTTCTAAATTCTTCCTTCTAAATTCTTCCTTCTAAATTCTAAATTCTAAATTCTAAATTATTCCTCCATTTTCTCAACTTTATTTTTCATCAATCGCTGTACGCTTACCAATGCTTTATTTAATTCATAATTCTTCCTTTGGGGATTTTCTAAATAAGCAATTTGTTCTTCTTCAATCATTTTCACGTCTTGAACTACTAATCCATCAAGTAGTTTTTGCGCCGAACCAAATAAACTGTTTTTTAGAAATCGACGGAACCAAACCGGTAATTTATGCAAGCGCCAAAAAGCATTTAATGAAGTGAAATGAATTAAATAAGCTTTTGTCTCAGTTTCATTTATCGGACAAAGTAAACAATAAATTTTAAAATCAGAACCTAATGTTGACATCCAATGAGGATAAATATAGCTGACATTCAAAGGTTCCGGATGCAACCGACGTAAAGCTGGGAAAAACAACTGGGAAATAGACCAAATTTTATCGATTTTATAATAACTTTGAGCAGTATAAAGAACATCTACTCGATTATCATCTTCCTTAATATTTTCTAACGCTGCTTCCGCCCATGCTTGATAATTAAGATGTAAATGTCCATGGTACATATCCATCAAATTTTCAATTAAATAAGAATAATGGGCTTGACATTTAATAATTGAAACTGTAGCGATATAGTTTAAATGATTCCACTCTGGAACACCCATTGGTTGCTGCTGTAGAGACGCAAAATTTGGAGACGCAAAATTTTGCGTCTCTACATCTCCTGGAAAAAGCCAAATAAACCCATCTTGTTCCTTCACCGGATAAACCTTGATTTTACAACTAGGTAACTTTTGATTATCCGCTAAATAAGGAACCCCACTACATTCACCTTGATTATTAAAACGCCAACCGTGATAAGCGCATTCCAACTGATCACCAATTATCTTGCCGTGACTCAACTTTACTTGACGATGGGGACATCTATCTTCTAAAGCCTGAATTTCTCCGTTGCGATCGCGATAAACTACTATAGCTTGTTTCCATAGCGTCACTTGTACGGGTTGATTTTTTACCTCACTACTACGCCCTATCACATACCAATGATTCGGATTTATGTCAAGGGAACGAACATCACGACTTCTAATAGCTTGCAAAACAGATGACATAGGAAACGGAAACTACTACTGGTTTTTTGAATTTAACGTAAAAAGTGGTTATTGGGCATTGGGCCGAAAGGG
>DESS01000157.1 GCA_002361335.1 Richelia sp. UBA3308 | reverse complement strand
TATATTTCCCAAAATTGCTCTTAATTTCCAATGCCCAATGCCCAATGCCCAATGCCCAATGCCCAATGCCCAATTCTAAATTCTCCTCAAGCTCCCATTCCGGAATACTTCTTCAATCCTTGTCGCCAAAGTATTCGATTAATTCCCAAACATATTAAAAACCAACCTAATGTTGATAAAAATCCTCTCGGAATATCGGTTGGTAAGCCTACTAAAATACTCACCGGAAAGTCAATAAAATAAGGAAAAGGTGTTAATAATACTATCTGTCTGACTGGTTCGGGAAATACTTCTAAGGGTGCTATAGTTCCCGATAAAAACAGATAGAATAAAAACCAAAAATCGTGTAAAGCATAAGCTCTTTCTGTCCAAAATGCGAACATAGCAAAAGTGTATTGAATCATGAAGCGCAACGCAAAAGCCATTGCTGCAGCGATAAAAAATAATATTAATTGAGTGAAACTTGGTATCCAAAAAGCTTGGGGATAAAGTGCAAAAAATAAGACTATCAAAAATATCGCAAAGGGTGTACGGGCAATTCTTTCTGATAAATGAGAAGAAACATGATGCCATACTGGATCTAAAGGTTGTAACAAACGTGGTGAAAGTTTTCCTTCTACAACTTCTTTTTCAAAATCCCAAATAACCCAAACCACTGTTAACTGTCTGACTAAAAATACTGCCAGAAAATAACGAGCAAATTCTAAAGAAGATAAACCAAATTGTCCGCCTTCGGCAGCTTCTGTCCAAACTCCCATCATGATTATAGGTAATGAACCTGTCAAAACCCATAATATTAGTTCGGCGCGATATTCTACCATCTCCGCGTAATATACCGAAAGCAATGTTACGGCTTTTCTGATAATTTTTTTCATCATCAAAGTTAGTTGATAGTTGATAGTTGTTAGTTGTTAGTTGTTAGCTGCTATAAACTTGGGATTGACTAAGCCAGGGCCAAAATTGCGATCGCATCATCCATAGAATCGGCTAGAAACGTTTTTCCTGCACGAGTGCGAATGCTCCAGCCGGTGAAATCCCGAAATACCCAGCCTTTGTTAGTAACTATTGACAATATTTCTTCAACTTCTGCCAGGATAACTTTAATTCCTAGTGCTTCAATGTCTTCACTGACTATACTTTTAACAATTTCACAATAAACAAGCCACTCTTGTTTGTTTTTTTTGTAAACCTGTTTAGGTTTTCTGATTTCTTCTTGTTTTTTGAATTGGGCAACCGCTATTTGGTGCTTGCATTTAACACCATAATCAAAGCAATTTGGACATTCACAGCGTTGATGCCGATCTAACTGATTCGGGCGTACTAAGTAGAAGTTTTCCGTCGAATCTTTTACTATGTATTCACCATCGTGGTGTTGTGTTATTTCCATTCCATAGGCTGCGCCGCGTCGTTGTTGGCGGTTGACTCGAAAAAATGCGTCTTTACTAAGGAAGGTGAAGCAAGTTGCACCACCTGCCACGGTGTAAACCAGCAGCATTACCGCTCCTGCTGCTTTGCCTTTTTTTAGTACTTCTAGTTTTTTTATTACCTTGACGAAGGGAAGGATAATTTTAGCTGCTTCTTTCGTAAATGGGTTTTTCATGATATTGTTAGACTTTATTAGACCTTATTGTGTTTATTTTTTATTTTGTTTGAGGCACCAAGTAGAAATTACTTGGTGCCATTTTTATTATTGTCTCAGAAGTTGTGCACTATAAATTTTGCATTGCTGGCAATACTCGAAGGATTGGTTGATTAGCACCTGGGCTTGGTAGTAGTAGCCTTGCTCAAAGCAACGGGCGGCTTCTTGTGCCGTGAGAGCCGCTGAGTTTGCTAGATTCTTAGCTCTAGTTTGTAAGTCTGTTGGGCTTTTCATAATTGTGTTGATTGTTAACTAAATCAATTGTAATGCTATTGTCACTATTATGTCAATACGCAACTCATTACAGTTGTCATTACAGTCCATGATTGCTAGGTTTGAGAAGTCGGAGTAAAGAGAAAAAGATGAAGAAACCGGTTAACCGAACTTTTATACAAGTTCAAGTAGATCCAAAGATGAAAAAGCAGTTTACTAATAAACTTGAAACTGAAAACAAGAAAATTACAGATGTGATTATCGATTGGATTGAAGCGTATTTAAAAGAAGAAGAAGAAATCGATTTAAATGCCCTCCAAGGAGACGTTGTAGAACTTAAAAACAAAGTAAAATCTCTAGAGCAGGCTTTAAATACAAGGGAGGCTCAATTGCTGGGGGAGTCAGCCGTTTAAGGAGGGAAAACTCATCTTTGAAACGAATACAGCAACAAATTCAAGAACTTACAAAAGTAAAGCCCGTCGAAGATTCGACGGGTTAGCTTTTTGTTAATCATTTGTAATGAAAATTTATTGCTAGAGTCAATACTAATTAGATGCCAGCAGCCCTTGCTGTTGAAAATACTCTTCTTGTGGTACGGGCAGAGAAAGCCCGTGCTAACTCCAGTAAAAAACTTTATATTACCCCCGCTTGAAATACTTTCCCAATCACTTCTTCTATAGGCGGCTCAGTAACTGTTAAATCAACGACTTCTAACTCAGTTAAAATACGCGATACTGTAGCGGTTAATTTATCTTGAGGAATCATAAAACCAACTATTCTGCCATCTTGGGACTGAATGTCGCCATATGTCTCCAATTTAACTGTGTCTGGGGGTTGTGCTAATTCCACATTAACTACTCGATAAGGTGCAAACCTTTGTAAAAGTCCATCTAAACTACCGTCATAAATTAATTGTCCTTGATGGATTAACAACACCCGTTCACACAAAGCCGTAATATCGGCCATGTAATGACTAGTCAACAAAACCGTTGCTTGATAACGGTGATTGTATTCACGCAAAAAATCCCGCACATTGACTTGAGCGTTGACATCCAATCCTAAAGTCGGTTCATCCAAAAATAATACTTGGGGACGATGCAAAAGTGCCGCCAACAACTCAGCCTTCATCCGTTCCCCCAAAGACATTTTCCGCACGGGTTGAGTCAGCTTACCTTGCAGTGAAAGCATTTCCGTTAATTCACCGAGTCGATGAAGAAACTCTTTATCAGAAATATTGTAAACAGCAGCGTTAATCTTTAAAGAATCGAGTGCCGGTAAATCCCATAACAACTGCTGCTTTTGTCCCATTACCAAAGTGATTTGTTGTAAAAACCCTCCTTCCCGACGAAACGGAACTTTACCCGCGACTCTGACATTACCACTAGAAGGATGAATTAACCCAGTGAGCATTTTAAGAGTAGTAGTTTTCCCGGCACCATTTGCTCCCAGAAAACCCACCACCTCACCAGGTGTAATTTCAAAAGAAATATTATTAACAGCTTTAATTTCCCGGTACTTGCGGCGGAAAAAATGAGAAATTGTGCCTTTAATACCTGGTTCTTTAACAGCAACTGGATAAACTTTACTCAAATCCTGAGCAATAATAATAGACATAAATTTTACTTCGGTGATTTTGGTGATGCACAATAAAGTAGTGAGGAGTGGTGAGAATTTAGAATTTAGAATTTAGAATTTAGAATTTAGAAGAAATTATTTATCGTTTATTCTTCTCCCCTTGTCTCCCCATCTCCGTTTACTCCCCGTTTACTCCCCTTGTCTCCCCATCTAAAGGCCCTAGCGTAAACGCCCGGAGCGCAAAATACTAATGATTAACCACAAACCTAACAAACTAGCAGCAGCAAACAAAATGTTACTGATCAGAGATAATTGGGCAGTTTGAGCGTTGGTAGAAATAATTGCTGCACCCATTATCAGTGAACCTACTAAAATACTGAAAGATAGTCGATTGGCAGCATCGTCTGTGGTGCGACGTAAACTATCTAAACCTTTAACAGTTAAGTTCCACTGTAAAGTTTCTGTTGATACTTTTTCCAAAAGATATTCAATTTGACGGGGGAATTGTAAAGAAAGACTTTTTAAGTCCAGTGCGGTTCTCAGAAGGGAACGAACCGGTGCATCTCCGACTAATTGTTGACGGAATAAGTCCGTCAATAATGGTTTAATTTCTTCTAGGAAATTTAGTTCTGGGTTGAATGCTCGTGCTAATCCTTCTAAATTGGCGATGGTTTTAGCATACAATCCCATGTTGCTGGGTAAGCGGATGTTGTTGTTGCGGGAAACTTGAAAAGTTTCGTAAACGACTTCGGAGAAATTAAGTTGAGCTAAGCTGAGGTTGAAATATTTTCGCAGCATGCGATCGTAATCATTTTCCAGACGCAACATATCTACCCGTTTGGATGAGCCTGCTAGCTGCAAAGTTAATTGGGCACACCTTTGAGCATCTAAATCGACGATCGCAAGCAACATTTCGATTAATATTTGCTGGGTGCGGGGATCGAGTCTTCCCACCATACCGCAGTCTAACAAAGCAACACGACCATCTTTGAGATAAAATATGTTGCCGGGATGGGGATCTGCATGAAAGAAACCATCAACATATAATTGTTGGGAAAAAACTGCAAATAATAGACTAGTAATTCTTTTACGTTCGGCTTCGGCACTCCTACCATTATTATCATCGCCTATAGTCGCTGATAATATGGGCGCACCATCGAGCCATTCCATCACCATTATTTTTGGCGTAGTTAAATCCCAGTAAATTTTGGCAACGACTATATCTTTAGGATCGAACCAACGACTTTGAGATAAATTGCGCCGTAATTGGTCAGTAAAACCAGCTTCTCGGGTAAAATCTAATTCTGCTTGTAATGCGCTACAAAATTCGTCGGCGATCGCTTTAATTTCGTTGGCTTCTCCAAAATCAGTACGAGCAACTAATTCGGCGATACCTTGAATTAAAGCAATATCTTGGTCAACAATCAGATCAATTCCCGGACGCTGTACCTTAATTGCAACTTCCTCTCCATTGACAAGAGTAGCTTTATGTGTTTGGGCGATAGAACCTGCTGCTACAGGTACGGGATTAATTGTGGCAAAGCTTTCTTCTAAAGGACCTTTTAATTGCTTGCGAATAAGTACTTCTACATCCGCCCAAGGTACGGGAGGTACATCATCTTGTAAGGTGGAAAGTTCTTCAATATAGGATGCGCTGAGCAAATCCGGGCGTGTAGAAAGTAATTGACCAAGTTTAATGTAAACAGGACCTAAATCCACCAAAATATTTTTTAACACCGCAGGAGTCGGTAGCTGGGGTTCATCGGCTTTACCAAGAGTAATCAGCCGTCGCATATAATCCCAGCCATTGCGGAATAAAACTTCAATAATTTCTTTTTGACGAGGAACAGTTTGAGTCAGAAACATTTTTTAATTAGTTGTTAGTTTTTAGTTGTTAGTTGTTAGATATTAGTTGTTCTTTGTTAGCCAGTAGATACTATTTATCACTTATTAGTTATTACTTATTAGTTATTACTTATTACTTCTTACTTCTTAGTTATTAGTTATTAGTTATTAGTTCTTAGTGGTTTCTATCTCTTCCTTGTCTCCCCATCCCCCTTCCACTACTGGTAATTGAATAGTTATACTAGTAAAAAAGCTTTTACGCTTCTATCAAAAGGTCAACCGATACTAGAATTTAGGTAACTGGAACAGTTTTTTTAACCGTTCCAAGTTCGTAATAGTTAGTTTCTAATATTTATTGCATATTAGTACATAATTACCTTATAGTAATTCGGTAAAGCGGGAATCAGATTGTAGATTTTTAAGTACCTGTTTAATTTCTTGGGTGCGTTCTTTTTTAACAATTAGGGTGACATTCTTGTCGCGAACGACCACTATATCCTCAAGCCCGATAGTAACAATTACATCATCTTCGCTGCTGGCGTAAATAATAGCTCCTTGGGTATCTAATCCTACATGAGTAGCTAATTCGACGTTTGGTTCTTTTTCTTTTTTGAGCAGCCTTTCAATGGCGTTCCAATCTCCTAAATCGTCCCAGCCAAATTCTACTGGTAAGACATATGCTAGATTGGTTTTTTCCATCAAGGCATAGTCTACGCTTAATTTGGGCAATTGGGGATAAATTTCGGGACCATTTTTTTCGATGGGTTCGATGATTTCTGGAGCATGAGCGTATAGTTCATTAATTACAACACCTGCTCGAAAAATAAACATGCCGCTATTCCAGCTAAATCTTCCGGTTTGTAAAAAACTTTCTGCTGTTTCGCGGTTGGGCTTTTCAGTAAAGCGGTTAACGTGATAGGCTGGCAAGTTGTTAAAGCTACCAAATTTTTCACCTTGTTCTATATAGCCGTAGCCTGTGGATGGAAATGTTGGTTTGATCCCCAATGTTACAATCGCTGGGTTTTCTGCCGCTAACTCTGCTGCTGCACTTAATGTACGTGCAAATGCCTCTTGATCGGCAATCCAATGATCGGCAGGGAAAAAACCAATTATAGCGTCTTCACCATACCGCTTTTTAATTTCCAAACTAGCCCAGGCAACTGCTGCTGCTGTATCTCTCCCTTGTGGTTCTACAAGCAAGTTAGCTGAAGGCAATTCGGGTAATTGCTCTTTAACACCTTCTGCGATCAAACTAGAAGTTATCACCCATAAGGAATCCCAACCATCAGTCAAGGGTAGTAGTCGATCGGCAGTGGCTTGCATTAAACTACGGTTGCTGCCATCAAGATTTAAAAATTGCTTAGGTCGGGTTCGTCGAGAAAGAGGCCAAAAACGTTCGCCTTTTCCACCTGCAAGAATTACGGGAAATAATCGATTAGTCATGTTTTATTGCCAACCTAATTTAGGACACTTTAAGTGTACAGCCGGCTTTAAAAGTGGCAATATTTTTCGGTTGAATTAATATTACGTTAAGGGATTGGTTAGTGGGGAGTTAATCGTGGTTAAACAAGTGGAAAGTTGGGATAATCATGAAAGGTCTTATCAAGTGCGGGGGTTACCAAACCAAGCTCCTGTAAATGGTCAGGTAGGCACAATTGAGCCAGTCTCAAGAAAAAAAGCAAGTTCTATTCCTAGTCAGCTTTATTCTCGACTGGGTTTGGCGATGCCCAGATGGCTGTTTTGGATTTTGACAGTTGTAATGGGGATCACATTATCGGGGTTACTGGTATCAAGTTTAGCACTTTGGACTCCGTTATGGAGTGGAATAGATAAAACTGAAGAGGAGTTGTCATGGTCTACTTTTGATGTTGACGATGGGCCATTACCTGGGGCTTTGTGGAGTAATATTTCCCAATACCAACTGAAAAAACCGATGAATATTTTGGTTTTGGGAGTTGAACCGGTACCGGGTACAGTTGCAGGTTCGCCGGAAAGTTTTGCCGGAAATAGTGATACCATGTTACTGATTAGAGTTAACCCCCAAAATAAAAGTATTCGGGTGCTTTCGATCCCCAAGGATACGATGATATCAATTCCGGAAAAGGGATTAAGTAAAGTATCCCAAGCTAACGCTTCCGGTGGTCCGGTTTTAGCAGCACGGGTGGTCAGTCGTAGTTTGAGCAATACTGCTATCCATCGCTACATTCGTATTTCTACTGCTGGTATGCAACAATTAGTAGATCAGTTAGGAGGGGTGGAAGTATTTGTACCCAAGCCCATGCAGTATAAAGATTCTGCCCAAAAATTAAATATCAATTTGGTCAGCGGTTGGCAAACTTTGAATGGCGAACAAGCACAACAATATGTCCGCTTTCGTGAACATAGTTCTGGGGATTTAAAAAGAGTACAGCGGCAGCAAAGGTTACTATTGGCGTTACGGGAACGTCTTTGGAGTCCTAAAGTGTTACCTCGCTTACCACAGTTAACTCGGGTAATGGGAAAATACTTTGACACCAATTTAAAGTTGGAAGAAATGATGGCCTTAGTCAACTTCGCTTTAAAAGTGGAGCGAGACAATTTTCAAATGGCTTTGTTACCCGGAATTTTCAGCCGTTTAAGTGCAGATCCCGATAGTTACTGGCTGAATTTGAACGGACAAGGCAAGTTACTAGCCGATTATACGGGAGTAAACCTGGCTAGTCTCAAACGAAAAAACAAACCAATAACCAGCTTAAAAATTGCCATTCAAAATACAGACAATCGACCACAACAAACTCAAAAAGTGATCGAAGCCCTTAAAAAACACGGCTTTGCAAAAGTTTATGCCGTGCCAAACTGGTCTGATAAACGAGCAAAATCGCAAATAATAGTCCAAAAAGGTAATAAACAAGCAGCAAAAACACTACAGCAAATTTTAGGCATCAATCATATTGATGTATCTGCTACTGGTGATATAGAATCTGACCTAACGATTCGTATTGGGAAAGATTGGAAGTAATTAGTTGTTAATTGTTAGTTGTTAGTTGTTAGTTGTTAATTGTTAGTTGTTCAAATAACTACTATCCACTAACTACTATCTACTATCCAAATTTTAAGATGATGAAAAAAATTGTTTTTCGCTTTTTGGGTTTGCTTTTAGTTATATGCTTGGCTTGGTTGTGGGTGTTATTGGATGCTCATCCAGCTTTTGCTCAAGCAAACACAATTAACTATAGTAGCACAAATTTAGAAAACCGTGATTTCTCTAATCAAGATTTAGTTGGAGTTAATTTTATTGCCGCCGAAATGCGGGGAGCAAATTTTCAAGGTTCCGATTTAACCAACGCCATGTTTACCAAAGGCAATTTACTAAAAGCCAACTTAGAAGGCGCAAACTTTACAGGAGCTTTAGTAGATCAGGTAACAATGGATTCCGCGAACCTGAAAAACGCTAATTTTACCGAAGCAACCATGAGCCGCACTCGCTTTTATGACGCGGATATTACTGGTGCCGATTTTACAGATGCCATTATCGATCGCTATCAGGTGAAATTAATGTGCGATCGCGCTGAGGGAGTCAACCCGGAAACTGGGGTTGAGACGCGTTATAGTCTTGGATGCCGTTGAAGGAGACAAGGAAGGGGACAAGGGGAGAAGGGGATAAGGAGACAAGGGGAGAAGAATAAACAATAAATAATTTCTTCTCAATTCTAAATTCTAAATTCGGGCATTCTTACTCCTGACTCCTGACTCCTAACTTTTTTGTCAAAATGTGCCTGACATATTCTTCAATTTCAGGTTAAATATTTTCAGATATGTGACCTAGGAGAGTTTTCGGGTACTTTTTGTGACGAAACAACAAGAAAAAGCTTCTCGTTCTTTTGCTGGTATTGCTGGTATTGTAGCCGTTGCCACTTTAATTAGCAAAGTTTTTGGTTTGGTGCGGCAGCAGGTTATATCTGCTGCTTTTGGCTTGGGACCTGCTGCTGCTGCTTTTCAATACGCTTATACAATACCGGGATTTCTACTGATATTGTTGGGTGGTATTAATGGTCCTTTTTACAGTGCGGTCGTAAGTGTTCTAGCTAAACGCGATAAAGAAGAAGCAGCGCCATTAGTAGAAACAATTATGACGCTGATTGGTGGAATACTACTTATTGTCTCGATTGTTTTGGTAATTGCTGCACCTTTATTTATTGATATTTTTACAGTCGGTTTCGGTGAATCAAGTAAGGAATTAGTTCGAGATATTGCGATTCGCCAATTGCGAGTTATGGCACCGATGGCGGTTTTAGCTGGTTTGATTGGTATTGGTTTTGGTGTGCTAAATGCTGCTAATGTATTTTGGCTTCCTTCCATTAGCCCTTTATTTTCCAGTAGCGCGGTTGTTATCGCTTTGGGTATTCTTTACTTGCAAATTGGCAACAAAATCAGTACCCCAGAATATGCGATGTTAGGGGGAACTGTTTTAGCGGGTGGTACTTTGGCGGGTGCCCTTGTGCAATGGTTTGTGCAGTTAGCAGCCCAGACAAAAGCGGGAATGGGAAGAATTCGACTGCGATTTGATTTTAATCAACCGGGAGTAAAGGAAATCCTCAAAATAATGCTACCGGCAACTTTTTCTTCTGGAATGCTGCAAATTAACCTTTACACCGATTTATTTTTCGCGGGATTTATTAGTACTAAGGTTGCACCGGCTTTAGCTAATGCTGGATTATTAGTACAAACACCTTTGGGAATTATTTCTGGGGTAATTTTAGTTCCCCTACTACCAATATTTGCCCGACTTGCAGATCCACAATATTGGGGAGATTTAAAATTACGCATTCGTCAGGGATTGTTGCTTTCAGCTTTTACCATGCTACCTTTGGGTGCTTTGATGGTGGCTTTGGCAAATTTGATTGTCAAGATAGTCTATCAACGGGGTGCTTTTGATGCAGAAGCTACTGCTTTGGTTGCTTCTTTATTAATTGTGAACGGCATTGGGATGTTTGTCTATTTAGGGCGCGATGTTTTGGTGCGGGTTTTTTACGCCTTGGGTGATGGGGATACACCATTTCGCATCAGTATGATAAACATTTTTCTGAATGCATTATTTGACTTTCTATTTATTAGAGTTTTTAATTTAGGCGCACCGGGTTTAGTATTAGCAACTGTGGGAGTTAATTGCAGTTCAATTTTAATGTTATTATTCCTACTCAATCGGAAATTAAATGGTTTACCTGTCCTACAATGGAGTTTACCAATATTAGGATTAGCCGCCGGTAGTGTGGCAGCGGGTGGAGCTGCTTATGGAACTTCTTTGGCGATCGAACAGTTTTTTAGTTCAGAAAACTTGTTAATTCAACTTTTACAATTATCAATATCTGGTTTTGTGGGATTAGCGGTTTTCGGTGTAATTGCTTCGATGATGAATTTACCGGAAGTGAATGTTTTTATTAGTCGTTTGCGGCAAAAGTTTTTTAAGAGATAAGGAACAATACCTCCCCCAGATTGGGGGAGGAGTGCGGTCTAATTCACGACTCTTGCAATAGGCTATATTTGAAAATATAGCTTAATTTTCTGCAATACTATATCGATTACGGCTGTCTCAAAGACTCAGTATTATCGGCAGTACGGGCTGTATTTTGCTCAATACGAAATCCAATAATCATTGGTTCTAAAGTTACACGGATAAAAATAACGTATAGCAAAAATACTAAAGGAGCAGAAATCAAAGCTAGTACTCCTGCTAATGTTTCTCCTGAAATTATGGCAGAGAAGCCCAGAAATAAGAAGGTAAGCGCATACAATCCGGAGAAAATTATACCTAGAATATAAAGCAATCCAAGTATTCTAGGAGTGATATATTTAGAAAAAGACAAATCAAACAAGTCCGAGAAGAATCTTTGGCGTTTCGACATAATTTATCCTGGGTAGTTTTTACACTTTCGGCTTGCGGACTATTATTATCAAGACTTACACGATTGTCACAAGACAGGCGTTCCTACAGTACCCTCATTGCTTTATAACCACGTTCAGAATTTCTCTAGTTACAGACTCTACAATCAAAAATTTGCCAGTTGCGGCCATTCCTAATTATATTTAAATATTTTTCTCAATAAAGTAAAAGTAGATTTATTCCTAATTTTTTCATCTATCTAAGGAATTATTTATTTTATGTATAGCGGTTTTCACTTGGGTTAAATACCCCTCTTGTGGTACGCGAATCCGATGCCCATAGTAACTCCACCAAAAATCTTTGTATTCCACTCAACCGAAAACCGTTATATCTGAGCTAATTATTTATCGTTTAAATAAAATAATTAAATGGACAATATTTATAAACAAAAATTAACATTGTAACTGTTGCTAAAAAACAACCTAAAATTAGGTAGGCAAAAGTTAAAAAATAATTAAGTTGGAAAAGGGGCTGTTAAAAGTGGCTTGTCGAAATAGATAGTAATTCCTTTGCGATTTTGTTACAGCCCTGTTTATTGTCTGTTTTGCAAGCATGTATCTACATCCAGGAGAACCACACAATGGCAAATAATAAATCTTCTAGCTCAAGTCAGTCTACTATTGCTGGTATTGTCTCTCAAAGCGGCGATGAATTCGATCAGAACAATCAAGACTTTGATATTCTGCTAGAAGCTCTTGAAACTGCCGATTTAGTGGATGCCCTTGACGATGCAAGCGCAGATCTTACAGTGTTTGCTCCAACTGATGCAGCCTTTATCAAGCTGGCTCAAGACTTTGGCTATCACGGTACCGATGAAGCAGAAGCTTTTGGGGCGATCGCCAATGCTCTAACGGATCTTGGTGAGGGCGATCCAGTGCCATTGTTACAGGATATACTGCTTTACCACGTTTCTCCCGGAGGCAAAAACCAAGCTGAAATTAAGGCATCGGGTGAGGTAGAGACTCTACTTGAAGGCGCTAGTTTTGAGGTTAAGAATAAAAAACTAGTAGATAATGAGCCAGATCTGAACAACCCTAGTTTTATCAAAGACTTGGCAAATATCGAGGCTGCAAACGGCACAATTCAGGGTATCGATCGCGTGTTGATTCCTATCGATATTCCTGGTAATGAATCTTCGGCTCAGCCTACAATCGCGGATATTGTCTCTGAAAGCGGCGATGAATTCGATCAGAACAATCAAGACTTTGATATTCTGCTAGAAGCTCTTGAAACTGCCGATTTAGTGGATGCCCTTGACGATGCAAGCGCAGATCTTACAGTGTTTGCTCCAACTGATGCAGCCTTTATCAAGCTGGCTCAAGACTTTGGCTATCACGGTACCGATGAAGCAGAAGCTTTTGGGGCGATCGCCAATGCTCTAACGGATCTTGGTGAAGGCGATCCAGTGCCATTGTTACAGGATATACTGCTTTACCACGTTTCTCCCGGAGGCAAAAACCAAGCTGAAATTAAGGCCTCAGGTAAAGTAGAGACTCTACTTGAAGACGCTAGTTTTAAGGTTAAGAATAACAAACTAGTAGACAATGAGCCAGATCTGATCAACCCTAGTTTCATAAAAGACTTGGCAAATATCGAGGCTGGCAACGGCACTATTCAGGGTATCGATCGCGTGTTGATTCCTATCGATATTCCTGGTAACGATATCACTGGAAATTCTCAGGGTGACACTTTGGTTGGGGTTGAGAGCAAGGACAATTTAGTTTTGTTCAATAACGGTGCAGATAGAGTAGTTTTCAAACTGAACAATATCACCGATTTTATTGATGATTTGTTTATGGGGCAAGCTACCATTTCTTTTAAGAACAACTCATCTTTTGGAGACTTGAGTTTTCAAGAAAGTTATAATTCGACTCTAGTCTTCGGGGGAGAAAAGATTCTAGTTGAAGTTTTTGGTGTCTTTTCCGATGCCTTCAACTTCTGGTAAATTTTAGCTAAAGCGGGAGAATAATGGGGGATCTAAAAAGTTTGATGTTAAAAAAGTATAGTTTTTAATGCAATTCTGGGATTATCCCCCCCTCTCCCGCAGATGAATTGGGGGGTTAAAGTCCCCCTTTTTTAAGGAGGATAATGGGGGATCTAAAAAGTTTTAAGATTAATCAAGCATCCTTAGATCATCTCAAACGTAACATTGCTACGTCTTTACAGGGGTAGCGCCAAAAATATTAATTATTTATTAACAATTTATTAAATTCGATCAATTCTTAAGTAATTTCACTGATGATAAACCTAGGTAATATCAGCCAGGATAGTCTTGGTTCGTAAATTTATATGTATCCAAGTTAGCTGAGTCGGTTGCTGTTGCACTGACTTCTAAGCGCTGTGTGAATTACCGAAAATACCGATTATAAATTCCGCACAATTTGAAGAAACTGCGCTGCACAGTAGAAAAACAGCAATGTCCCTTGGGGAAACAATGGGAAGAATTGTTGCTGCCGGATCGTGCTGCTTGTGATTAGTAAAAATGGTGTTTATTTGAAAAGATCGACACCATTAACAAATTCAGAAATTAGTTTCTGAATTTGTCTTAAAAGTGGAGAGGCGAAAGGCAAAAATAAGTCAAATTTCGCCTTAACACAAATGTTCTCTATGCTGCATCAAATTGAGGAAAACATGACACAAATTGATCAAACCCAAGAAAGAAAAAGACTGGTAGAAAACGGTGAAAAAAGCAAAGATTGGAAACGGTGGGGCCCCTATGTGAGCGATCGCCAATGGGCAACGGTGCGAGAAGATTACAGTTCTGATGGCAGTGCGTGGGACTATTTTCCTCACTCACAAGCCCGCTCCCGTGCCTATCGCTGGGGTGAAGATGGCATTGCCGGAATTTCTGATAATCAACAACGGCTATGTTTTGCCATTGCCCTTTGGAATGGTGAAGATGACATTTTGAAGGAAAGACTCTTTGGTTTAACGGGTGGTAAGTCCGATCGAGGTAATCATGGGGAAGATGTAAAAGAATATTACTTTTATCTTGACAATACACCTACCCACTCGTACATGAAATGTCTGTATAAATATCCCCAAGCTAAGTTTCCATATGGGGACTTAGTTTCTACAAATGGCCAAAATGACAAAAGCAAGCCAGAATATGAACTTCTGGACACAAAGGTATTTGAAGACAATCGCTATTTTGATGTTTTGGTAGAGTACGCTAAAAATACTCCCGAAGACATTCTGATTAAAATCAGCGTTACTAATCAAGGCTCAGAGCAAAAAACCCTACATCTTCTACCAACCCTGTGGTTCCGTAATACTTGGTCTTGGGGGTTATTTAACATCGACTCTAAACTTGAAAAAGATTTAGATAGTGGTAAATTTTCAGAAGACCTAGGAAAAGAGTTTAAACGTAACAAAATACCTTATTCAGACAAAGCAAAAGTTGAGATTCAAAACCAAGGAAATGAATGGCTGATAATCGATGAAGAAAACAAACAAAAGTACACGGTAAGGAAAAATAATTCACAATTGACCGTTTATCGAGAAAAACCATCTCTTTGTGAAATTAAATCTACTTCTTCTGAATTTAGAGTAGTACAAGCATATTCTCCAGAAATACCGACCGGTCAACCTTTAGGGGAAAGATGGCTATATTGTCAACAGCCTTCGGAAATGCTTTACACAGAAAACGAAACAAATATAAAAAGATTTAAATGGGGTTGTAATGCTTCTCCTTACGTTAAAGATAGCATCAATAATTATGTCGTAAAAGGTGATAAGGATGCTGTTAATCCCAATGGACAGGGGACAAAAGTCTCAGCCAGCTATAAATTGGATATTGCTCCAGGAGAAACCAAGATAGTCTGTTTGCGACTGAGCGATGTGGAAAAATTGGCAACACCTTTTAATAGTGAATTTGAAACAATTTTTCAAAACCGCAAGGGTGAAGCCGATGAATTTTATCAAGCCGTCAATCCTTACAAAATACCTGATGACATACGTGATGTACAGCGTCAGGCCTTTGCAGGAATGTTGTGGAGCAAGCAATATTATTACTACGTAGTTCAAGATTGGCTTAATGGAGATCCATCAGGGCCAACACCGCCGTCAGAACGTAAAAATGGCAGAAATAATCAATGGACTCATCTATTTAATGAGGATATTATCTCTATGCCAGACAAGTGGGAATATCCTTGGTTTGCCGCTTGGGATTCAGCATTCCATACTATTCCCTTCGCTTTAATCGATCCAGATTATGCCAAGCATCAACTACGTCTTTTTACCCGGGAATGGTATTTACATCCTAACGGTCAAATGCCAGCCTATGAGTGGAATTTTGGGGATGTAAACCCCCCTGTTCATGCATGGGCTACCTGGCGAGTATATAAAATTGAAAAGAAAATGTACGGTAAAGGCGATGTAGATTTTCTGGAAGAAGTTTTTCAAAAGTTAGCTCTTTACTTCACCTGGTGGACTAATCGTAAAGATGCAAATGGGAATAATATTTTTTCTGGTGGATTTTTAGGTCTAGATAATATTGGTCCAATCGATAGAAGTAATCTCAAACCTGGTGAAAGCATCGAGCAAGCGGATGGTACTGCCTGGATGGCAATGTACTGCCTCAAGATGCTCAAAATAGCTGTAGAACTGGCAGAACAAACGAAAACACCTGCTTATGAAACAATGGCATCTAAGTTTTTTCAACATTTTCTGTTGATTGCTGATGCTATGAATAAAATTGGAGATGAGAATGTAAAAATCTGGAATGAAGAGCAAGGTTTTTATCAAGATATACTCAAGGCTGGTGGGGATGCTGAACAAATCAAGGTGTTTTCCATGGTAGGTTTAATTCCCCTGTTTGCGGTTGAAACCCTTGATGAGAAAATAGTGGAGAAATATTTTTCTAATGACTCCAAAGAGCGTTTTGACTGGTTTATCAAAAATCGGCCAGAACTCACACAGCATGAAAACATTGCTCAGATAAAGAATAAATCAGGAGCATTTCTTTCACTTGTTAGTCCCGAAAGACTTAAGAAAATTCTCCAAAAAATGCTAGATGAAACTGAATTTTTGAGCGATCATGGTATCCGTTCTGTTTCAAAGTACCATGAACAAAATCCTTTCGTTCTAAGAGTCAATGGTGAAGAACGTGGAACAGTAAATTACGAACCAGCAGAATCTACTACTTACTTATTTGGGGGTAATTCTAATTGGCGCGGCCCAATTTGGTTCCCGGTGAATTTCTTGATTATTGAGTCACTGCAAATTTTCAATTACTTTTTGGGTGAAGAATTCACAGTGGAATATCCCAAGGGAAGCGGCAACCAGAAGAATCTCTGGGATATTAGCACAGACATATCTAATAGGCTGATGAAAATTTTCCTCAATGATAATGATGGTAAGCGCCCTGTTTACGGAGGAAGCCAAACAATGTTTGATGCAGACAATAAACTTCAAACCGATGAAAATTGGCAAAATCATATTTTATTCTTTGAGTATTTTCACGGTGATAATGGTGCCGGACTTGGAGCCAGTCATCAAACTGGGTGGACGGGTTTGGTAGCTAAACTGATCCAGCAGTACGGAGAATATCCTGCTCAAGGTAAAACGCCTAATACTCTTAAAAGTTAAAGTCACAGGGTAGAAGAAAAAAACATAAGTGCTGCTGTATGAGCCGTATTAGGCTGCCATAAACCACAATTATTGTAGAGACGTTGCAATGCAACGTCTTTTTTACATACAGTATATTTCATGCTTTGATCGGTACATTTGGACGGGCATCCTTGCCCGTACCACAAGAATTGTAAAATATATTACTGTACTCCAAATAAAATCTTAGTACTGTAAATAGTATTTAAAAAATATGCTCAATCAACCAAGCCCACTACAACTGATTCAAGATGAATTCTTAACTCAACGTAGAATACGTTTATTTGTCAAACGGGATGATTTAATCCATCCGCAAATTTCTGGTAACAAGTGGCGTAAATTAAAATACAATCTACAAGCAGCAAAACAGCAACAACAAAAACGGTTACTTACTTTTGGTGGTGCTTATTCTAATCATATTGCAGCAACGGCAGCAGCAGGTAAGATATTTGGCTTTGAGACGATTGGTGTGATTCGAGGAGAATTAGTAAAGCCGTTAAATCCAACTTTATCTATAGCGCTAGAGTTAGGAATGCGTTTGGTATCTGTGAAAAGAAAAGCATATCGGCAAGAGAAAACAGAAATCGCCGCAGGATTGCAGAATGAGTTAGGAAAATGTTATGTAATACCCGAAGGTGGAAGCAATACTTTAGCAGTTAAAGGTTGTGCAGAGATAATTGCAGAGATAAGCGAACAACTTGGTGGCGAATTGCCGGATTATATTTGCGTAAGTTGCGGTACCGGTGGAACAGCTGGGGGTTTAGTTACTGGTTTGAATGGAATGTCTCTTTTAAAGGTTTATCCAGCTTTAAAAGGCGATTTTCTCAAGGATGAAATTAATAGTTTGATATGGGAAGCTGTAGAAAAAAAGTATAATAATTGGCAGTTAGTGACTGATTATCATTTTGGTGGTTATACAAAATGGAATCAGGAATTAATAGATTTTATCAACACATTTTACAAAAAATTTAGTATTCAACTTGACCCTATTTATACTGGAAAATTATTTTATGGGGTATGGAATGATATTGAAAAAGGTAAATTTAAAGATGGTAGTACTATTGTGGTAATTCACACTGGTGGTTTACAGGGGATTGCTGGGTTTAATCAGCGGTTTGGGGATTTGTTGCAATTTAATATGGAGATGTAAAATTACTTGTGCTTCATTTTATAGAGAAAAAATAACATATGCTAAAAAAATTACAAGGAGAAAGAGAAAAACTTTTTGAAACACGTTGCTTGTTTGAAAACCTAGTTTCAATTAGTTTTGTTGTACTTTTAACATCTTTCGGGATGATGATTGCTTACTTCTCCAACAGCGATAAAAAATATCTGAAGTTGAGTTCGTTGATATTCGCATCATCTGGACTTATGATAGTCGTTTCTAGTTCTAAGTGCAGGCGATTAGATAAGCAGTTGGATGCCTACTCAGTGAAAATCAACAAAGTTTTGCATAGGAAACCGGGCTGTCATAACTGCATTTATGCTACTGAACATGAGCTTTTACCCTGCGCTGTACACCCAATTGAACAACCAGATAATTGTCCCGATTCTAAATCCTATTAACCTTCTTCTAATGCCGGACTTGATATCACCTCATCACCCCATCTCTACTCTCTTATCCGGCATTACTATTTTCGGCGTTGCCTACCTCGTGGCGGAATTATAAATGTCCCAGACGCAAGGGTATCGCGTCTGGGACAAGGTTTTCGATTTTGCAATAAATCCGTTTCGCCCTATTTTCAATGCCTCACTACTTAAAACTACAAGTTTTCGAGTGAAGACTTTAGCCCCCATCACCATATTGTGAGTGCTAAAGTCTTTGCTACAAAACTCTAACCAATCAACTTCATCGCTCTTTCTTTCAATGCTTCGGCTGTCAAACCATTAAATTCCATTAATTGTCCCGCGCTAGATGTGGTTTCCCCACGCTTCCATGAAAAAGTATCGCGCTGACAATTACTCCGTAGCATTATCGGTTCTAACATCGCTGGAGCGCCGCCGGTAAGGCCGATTAAGGCATCTCCATCAAATATTTCGGCAAATTTGGCATCATCCATAAAATCACCGTCTGGTTGAGAACAGGTATCCCATGCTGTATCTTGGGGACGATATAAACGACGGGGATTAATTACGGAAACTATTTTGACTCCTACTCCTGCTGTTTGTAGTAATTCGGCAGCTTCGTAAACTGGCTTTAACATCATATCGCCAATAACTGCAAATACTACTTTCTTATCCCCACTAGTTTCTTGCAAGGCGATCGCACCATCTTTTAAAGCTTGCCTGGTTTGTTCAAAGGTGGTACGAATTGGTAAGGGGGATTTACTGGCAGTAATCACAATTCCTTTATTCTTAGTTGTCACAGCCCATTCATAACAAGCTTGAATGCTGTTGGCATCGCAGGGGAAAAGTGGGAAAATATTACCGTTACGCATCATGGAAGCAAAGTAGGCTTCGATTTCTGGACGTTGGTGTGTCCATCCATTACGCCCTTGTTCTAATGCTCCGGCTGTAAATAAAGTTATCGTCGAAGGTGTAGCGCGACGTAATTCTGCCATTGCTTGAGTTACCGTCTGCCAAATTGGTAAACCGTTGATGGCGAAGGATTCATAGGAACACCATAAAGTACGTCCACCCATTAAACATATACCGGCGGCTAAACCAGCACAAGCGTCTTCACTTAAAGGTTCGTAAACTTGTCCTTGGGGTGCCTGATAGTAAATGTCATCTGTCGTGGGGTGGATAATTTTTAAAGCTTGGTTGATATTATTAATTCCCGATGCCGCATTTCCGTCAGCGTTGGTAACTAAGAAATTCTTGTCAGCTTGTCCGACCTGAGATACTATTGCTCCCATGGCAGTAGTAGCAACTTTCGGTTCCCCACCGACTTCAAACTCTTGCAAAGACAACTGACCTAATTCAGGTAATTGTAACTCAAATTCAGTTACGGCAGTCTTTCCAGCAGGTCCACCACCAGCGCGATCGCAATTTGTCCGCACTAATTCCCAAGCTTCTACAGGTAAAGCACGTTTTTTCAATGCTTCTACCATGTGAGGTGCATCTAAAGTATCTTTGGGATAAAGGTTATGAGATTTAGAACCTGTGGCGTGAACCCCGGAACCTTTAAGTTGTTTAATAATAAATACGGTTAATTTTCCACCAAGTGCCGATTTCGCTGCTTGATCAACTCCTTCAATTACCGCTTTAGTAAACGCCAATCTGTTTTCAAAGGAAAACTCTGTACTATTTACATAATCCCCTGGCTGATTGCGATCGTCAAAGTCTTTAGCATTAACTAAAATAACTTCTTCAAAACCATTACCGCGCCAGTAATTGATCATCTCCTCATTGGTTTTCAAAGAAACCATGCTGTGATGTTCCTGACTATAACCATTCCACACCAACACCGGTAGAAAATTAGTAATGTTAGGGAAAGCAGTATTAAAATGCGCCATGGAACTCATGATATAAGGTTCCCCCAAACCTCCATCACCAACAGTAAAGGGGAATAATTTATCTCGATTTAAATAAGCCGCAGCCATGGCAAAATGCTGTCCTTGACCCAAAGGACCTGCAGGTGCAAGAATACCAGGAATCATACCGGAAAGGTGTCCCAGGAGTCCATGTTTTTCCCGGAAACGCTCCCGTAATTGTTGCACCGTAATTATATCCATGTCCTCTAAGGAACGGTCAAGAAACATAGCGCTATAGAAACCGGGAGCATGGTGTCCCACTTCGGTAATAATATTCTTGTAACCCAGCATGACTAAAGCAGCATAAGCTTCCGCTTGAGATGCAAAACCACCAGGATGTCCCGAAGCTTTACTTCCAGTAATTTGTAATGTTAAATAACGTAAAGCATCGGCATAAAGTAAAGTTTGGTAAACTGCCGCTGCATCTTGAGTGTCGCTAATAGCGGTTTTACCTTCTGGAATAGCGCTTTGTGTGCCGTATTTATCAAAATCAGGTAAAGCTTCCCCAAAATATTGAATACCTTCGCAAAATTTGGGAACTGCGGTTGCCTTGGGTGTTGTTGCTGTCATGCCGATTACCTTGTTGCAGGGGATAACTCTAAATTCTGGTTTAACTTAACAAAAATTTTACAACTTTAAGGTAAACAGCGCTAATAGCGATTTCTCAAGCTATATATAAAGAATCTCAATAGGGCATTGGCACTCAGGTGGGAATGATATCATGTCCGGTTAATAAGCGCATTCTGTGGGGGTTGAGTAAGAAGTAAGAAGTAATGAGTATTCATGTTATGTTGGTAATAATCGCCATCCTTAAGTCTTGGTTATATACAGGACTTACGCAAGGTCGATTTGTCATTGCGACCGAAACTTTGTTTCGGGAAGCATAAGCCCTTCGGGCAGGCTTCGCGAACGCAGGATTTTTGCGATTACGTCGCCTCTCGTGAGTAATGACGCAGTTATGTTACTTTTGCGTAAGTCCTAATAGTAAGTAATTAGCCGGACTTGATATGATTATTTTATCGGTAATTCAATTACAAACTCCGTTCCCTCACCAGGAGTAGAAACACAGTTTAATTTACCACGATGTTTTTCCACCACAATAGAATAACTTGTTGATAATCCTAAACCAGTACCGCTACCAACGGGTTTTGTGGTAAAAAATGGGTCGAATATTTTATTTAAAACTGACTTATTGATACCAGTACCATTATCAGCGATACTAATCAATACATTACCTTTATCCTTGAGTGAAGTTTTAATTGTGATAAAAGGTTTATTTTCCTGTTTTTGTCGTAAAGCATAAATTGCATTACCAATTATATTGAGAAAAACTTGATTTAATCCAGAAGCATAACAATTTAGTTTAGGAATTTGATTGTATTCTTTAACTACTTGAATTTCTGGATATTGATGATTAGATGATAGTTCATGCTGCAAAATTAAAATAGTACTATCAATACCATCATGAATATCTACAGATTTGATTTCCGATTCATCCAAGCGAGAAAAATTGCGTAATGACAAAATAATTTCACTAATGCGGTTTGCACCTGTTTCCATGGAATCAAGTAGTTTTGGTAAGTCCTCAATTAAATAATCTAGTTCTATTTCTATAATTTTAGATTGAATTTCTGGTAAAGGTTGTGAATATAATTTTTGATATAGATTAATTAATTCAAGTAATGATTCGACGTATTCATGAGCTGGAGTAATATTACCGGAAATAAAGCTAATCGGATTATTAATTTCATGAGCTATACCAGCAACAAGTTGTCCTAAACTAGACATTTTTTCAGCTTGAATTAGTTGAGCTTGAGCCTGTTGTAATTCTTTTAAAGTTGATTCTAGCTGAGTTGCTTTTTGTCTTAATTCAAGAGTCCGTTTTTCAACTTTTTGCTCTAAAGTATGTGAATAGTTTTCCAATTTGCCATACAATTGGGCATTTTCCAGAGAAATTGCAGCTTGGGTTACAATTAAATTCAGAATTTTGAGATGATTTTTTGTAAATGCACCAATAGTTAATCTATTTTCAAGATATAAAATTCCGATTAATTTACCTTGATTTAAAATCGGCATACACAGCAAACTTTTCGGTTGTTGTTTTATTAAATATGAATCGTCAATAAAATCATTTTTTGTTGTCGCATCATCGAATAAAACAGTTTTTAAACTACGTTTAACGTAATTAACTATTGTGATGGGAATGTCTTTGCAGTTTTGGTATGGTATATTTAATAGTTCAAATTCTTGATTGATGTAGGCTAAAGCTTCAAGGATTAGATTCTCGTTTTTGAGCAATAGTAAAGCTACTTTTTTCGCTCCTGCATATTCCATCACCACTTGCATTAACTGAGAAATTAATTGTTCTAATTTTATTTCACTTGATAAAGCTTGTGAGGCTTTAATAATGCTGGCGAAATCGAAATATTCCGAAATATTGGTGGAACTTGAATCAATTGTTTGAACGGTTGAATTCAGAACGTTTTGAAAATCTTTATTTTGATTTTCTAAAATTGGTGTCAGTAATTGAGGATAGCGTTTTTCTAAATCATCTGTTTTAGCTTTGGCTTCCCAACGAGCATAACAGTAATAAGCTTCTTGCATATAACAAATTGCTGCTTTTTCTTTACCCCAATCAAGGTAAAATTTAGCTGCTAATTCATTAGCAAGGGCTTCTTCTTGTATATATTTGTTTGCTTTGGCTCCAGATATAGATTTTTCGTAAAGCTCGATAGCTTCTGCTTTTTTACCTAATACTCGACATTTTTCCGCTTCTACTAAATCAACTTTATGTTGGTGATTCATGGGAGCATAATTAGCCCATTGCTGTTGTAATTATGATTGATTTTCTTCCAGTATTTGGACTAAATATTTATTCTCATTTGATTGCAAATTGCAAGTTGCTAAGATAGTTAAAGATTCATAGAAATAAAACACTGGCTTGACTATCATTCCAGTGCTAGCAATTGCATACTTTCTTGCTTCTATAGAATTATTTATAGCTTTCTCAAAGTCTCCTAATAGGTAACAAAGTATGACTTTATTTAAATAGAAGACAAATAATCCGAATAAGTCATTAGCTTCTATTAGTAAAGGTAATAATTCTGACTCTTTCACAGCTATTCCAGATAAATTAGTCGGATTATCGCTTCCGAGCAAATTTAAAGTTGACTGCCAATAAATTCTACAGTAATTAGCTGTTGTTAATTGATTTAGTTTTTGTAAACTGTTACAGTAAGCGCGAGTTTCCTGCTCCAAATTAGTTAGAGTTTCACCACACAAAAAGGAAGAAAGACAAAATAATTGGGCACCATATCCAACAAATTCTAAACTACCAAATTCCAGACCAACCCTATAAGTTTGTTGTATCAACGGTAATGTTTCTCTGATGTGAGACTTACGGTGTAAAGTAAAACATGCTGCTGCACCAAATATATCTGATTTGATCGCTTTAGCATTAAGTTTAGAAACTAATTCTAGTCCTAACTGACCAAACTTAAATCCTGTATCCACATCTAGCTGTATATTACAAGCTATGTTGCCGTATAAAACATAAGGATAAAGTGAAGCGACATCGTTACCATACTGATTTGAGGGTGTCAGGTTAAATGTTTTTTAAAAATTGGGATGTTACCCGCTGTGCTAGCTCATAATTTCAAATAAACTTTTGTATGTCACAGATAAACTTTACTCTGGAATAACCAGGCAAAAACGTTGATAAATTGAGATTATTTTTCCCTTAATCTAGGAATCAATTGAGCTAAATTACAAGGGCGATTGCGAGAATCAAGTTGTTCTTTAATAATCTCCCATCCGGTTTTACAAGCACCAGAAGAACCTGGTAAACAAAAAATATAAGTACCGTTAGCAACGCCAGCTAAACAGCGAGATTGAATCGTAGAAGTTTTAATTTCCTGATAAGAAATCATCCGAAATATCTCACCAAATCCCTCGATTTCTTTATCTAATAAAGGTTTTATTGCTTCTGGAGTACCGTCACGCCCCGTAACTCCAGTACCACCAGTAGTTAAAATAACTTGAACAGATTCATCAGCAATCCAGCGAGATACAACTGCACGAATCTGATAGATATTATCGGGAACTATGACTTTTTCTGCTAGATTATGCCCTGCTATATTTAAATTATCAACTAATATTTTACCGGATTTATCATCAGCCTCTGTTCGCGTATCAGAAACAGTCATTACGGCAATTTTTAAAGGGAGTAAAGATTCGCAGTTATCCATATTCTAGATGCTCCTGTAATTATATTTTATCAGATTTGCTACAACCTCACCCTCAATCCCTCTCCAAAGCATCGGAGAGGGAAGCCATAGAACAGGGTGAAGTTTGTTTAAGATTAAAATCATCTAAATTTTATATTTTTTCTTGACAATTGGGAAAGTTTTGTAACACCCATAAGTTTCATATCTCTTTCGATTTCATTTTTCATATTAGAAATGGCTTTTTCAACCCCCAATTGCCCCCCAGCCGCCAAAGCATATAAATACCATCTGCCACCCGAGCAAGCTTTAGCGCCAACTGAGAGAGCCTTCAGAACATGAGTTCCCCTTCTGATACCACCATCACAGATTACATCAATGCGATCGCCAACAGCATCGACTATTTCTGCTAACTGCTCGAAAGGTGATATACAACCATCCAATTGACGGCCGCCATGATTTGATACCATTATTGCATCTGCTCCGATATCAACTGCGCGCTTAGCATCATCAACACTCATTACACCTTTGAGACAAAACTTCTTACCCCATTTTCGATTAATTTCTTCAGCATCCTTCCAATCCATTGATTGATCTAACATCGAACTTAAATAATCACCTACCGATACTGCTATATTTGTTCCCCTATTTACGTGTTGTTCTAATTGCGGTAAACTAAATTTTTCCCGCAATAAATAATTCAATGACCAATTAGGATGTAAAACAAAACTAATTAAACTTTTCGGTGTTAATTTTGGAGGTGTAGTAAATCCTGTCCACAAATCTCTTTCTCGATTTCCTCCAGTTATTGTATCAACGGTGAGAGCGATCGCATCAAAATTTGCTTGTTTACACATTTCGATCATTGCATCATTTACACCTTTGTCTTTATGGCAATAAAATTGAAACATCTTTGGTGTTGAAATTGTTTTGCCAATCTCTTGTAAACTAACCGTTCCTAAACTTGATATACCAAACAAAGTTCCATATTTTTCTGCCGCTTTAGCAACTGCTCTTTCACCATCGTAATGAAATAATCTTTGTAATGCTGTTGGCGAACAAAACATCGGAATATCAATTTTCATTCCCATTACTTCCACAGAAGTATCTATTTCTTCAACTCCCGCCAATACATTGGGAATCAAATCGCATTTTTCATAGGCTTCTGTATTTCTTCTGTAAGTAACTTCATCATCTGCAGCCCCGTCTATATAATGAAATATCGCAGAAGGTAATTTGGCCTTAGCTAAAGTTCTAAAATCATTTGTGTTGCGGCAATTTTTTGTATTTTTAAATAACTGAAAATTAATCATTTTTAGTAATATTTATCAAGCTTAAATTTGCTGTTATTTTTACCCGTCTGGCTATTGATATACAGTTAATTTCATCTGTGTTGATGGTACATTTGTACGGGCAGGGATGCCCGTACCACATTCTTTGGTTATGAAATTATCAAACTTGAACAGTTTCCGTTGAAACATCAGCCGATTTTGACAATGAATTATTCCTAAGTGCACGGAACATTCCAAATCGACAAAGCCCTGTGCCAAATGCTAACCGCATCAGTAAAAGAGTAGGTACTTCCCGCAAAGATTTTATCAAACCAGAAACTCCAAACTTAAGCAATCCAGCAGGTATAGCTACTCCTTGCCAAATCGAATCCAACCAGGAAGGAAGTGTTTCTTTTGTCCAGTCTGCCGTAACCACTTCCCCTTCCACAAATCCTGTTGCTTCCAAAAGTTCGGAAAAACCTTCTATACTCGAAAAAGCAGGATGTGACCATTGATCCAATAATTGTCGCATTACCGGTTTCTCCCAGAAATTCAGTGGAATTTGGCGATCGTCCCTTTGATTCCAATCAGCTACAACCAGAATTCCACCAGGCTTTAACACCCGTATTAATTCTCTAGCAAAAACCGCTTTATCTGGCATATGAGGACCAGCTTCTATTGACCAGACTACATCAAAACTGGCATCGGGGAAAGAAAGCGCCATGGCATCATCTACCATAAATTTTGCGCTAACTCCTTCGGCGGTTAATTCAGTAGCACGTTTAACTTGTTGGGGACTAATAGTAACTCCGGTGACATCAAAACCGTAATCGGCAGCTAAAATACGACTGCTACCTCCAATTCCACAACCAACATCTATAACGGTAGTACCTGGGGATAACTTATCTAAACCACCCCAACGTACCATTTCATGGACAAAATCAGATTTAGCAACCAAAAAATTCTTCCGTCGCGGTGGGGAACCGTAATGACCTAAATGAATATGTTCTCCCCAATAAAACTCTAAGATACCATCTTCTGTCCATTCATCGTAGGAATTGGCTACAGAATCAGAAGATTGATAGCGACGAGCAGTGATTAAATATAATGCAATCCCTATAGCTAAAATTGCAAGGGTTATTCCCAAGGTAGAAAGCAACCAATTCATTAGAATACAGCCTTAATATTTTTTAATAATTTTATCGTATTAGGGAAGCGCGAAATCTAATTTGTTTGAGGTGTTCAGTTAGTTTTAAAATATCAGGACTTACAACAATTACAATATCCTGTTGGTGCGTGACGCTACAACCTTGATTACTTCATTAAAATTCTTCCAAGAGTACAGCACCCTACAAGAAAAGGCGGCCAGTTGCTCCCGTCCTAAATATATCAGATATGATATAATTTAATATCTATTTTGGAAGAAGATAAGCCCTTCATTTAATTACATAATCAAGTAAAAACACCACCTTTTACTCAGCAAGCACGAATAGAAGCAGGGTTTCTACTGAGAAAATAGCAGCAAGGTGAGAATCTTGAAATGCTAATAAGAGCAATGTTATATAGGAGCATCTCCTCAAGAAATTGGACAAGTAATTTCTCAAGTAAAGTAGATTAGAATCCTAATGATAATCGTCAAAATATCCCACATGCAATAATACTTTTTTTCTCTGTGCAATGAGCGGGGAATATTGTGACAATAATCAATAGTTGCAAATTTAAAAAAAATATTAAATGTAAATAATATTACTTTTCGTTATAAAAGTCAATGTATAATGTGGGAGAAACATTCATGTGTGTAAAGTAGCTCTAATTAGTACAGCAATTTAAATTAGAAAAACGACTTTTTTCAGAAGCATTGAAAGAAGGAGGATTGCTTTAGGTAAAGGGGCGGAAGTATCAAATTTTTGTTTTTTTGAAAACAGCATCACAAAGCCGGAGTTTCACTGTTGGGATAAATTACATCTAGGTTGCTTTTATGATAACGATTGAGAATAAAAACGAATTGGTATTATATAAAACAATACGTAGCAAACAAGAACTTAGTTATTTTGAAACTGTTGGTTGTGCGATCGCAATCGGCACGGTAGGAGGATTAGTCGCAACAGCCTATTACTTTATTTTAGAACATTGCTTGGAATGGATTTGGGAAAGTGGTAGAGAATTTTGGACTACATTTTTTCCAGAATGGCTACCAGAGTGGAATTATACTTGGATAATAGCAAGTTTGGGCGGTCTTTTGGTCGGTCTATGTCTTTATTTATTAGGATTACCTGGAGAGATGGCATTGGTAATCGATAAAGTTCACGATCCAGGTAGACTGGAGCCGAAACAAACACCAGCAATGATTCTAATTTCTTTAATATCCATTACCTCTGGAGGTAGTTTAGGACCAGAAGCTCCTTTAGTGCAAATTAATGGTAGTTTGGGTAGTTGGTTAGGAGATAAACTACAGCTTAGTGTTAAAACAATTCGGATTTTGACGTTTTGTGGCATGAGTGCTGCTCTAGGAGCCTTTTTTGGTGCTCCTATTGGCGGCGCTTTGTTTGCTCTGGAGATTCCTCACCGTCGTAGTATTGAATATTATGAAGCGATTGTACCTGCAATAATATCCTCTATTTTTAGCGTTAGTGTGTTCCGTTTTGGAACGGGATTAGAAGTAGGGGGAATTTATCACTTTGAAAATTTTGGAGTTTTACCCTCGATTACCTGGCCGTATCTGCTTCAAAGTTTAATTTTAGGTGCAGTGGGTGGTTGTGCAGGAATTTTGTTTGTGGCGATTTTTCGACTAATTAAGTTTTTGATTCAGAAATTAGAAGGTAATCATATTATATTGGGATTATTAGGGGGATTAGGAATAGGTTGCATCGGTGTAATTTTTCCCCAAACTCTGTTTTTCAGCGAGCAACAGATTGAAACCCAGGTAATTGAAGCGGGAGCAAATTTGGGAATAGCTATGTTGCTGGCTATTGCTCTAGCCAAAATGTTGGCAATCAGTTTGACTATTCATGGAGGATTTAGAGGTGGTTTTATCTTTCCCTTATTTTTTGTGGGAGCAAATTTAGGTTTGGGGATCGCTGTGGCAATACCTGAAATTCATCCAACAATTGCGATGTTATGCTGTATGGCGGGGATTAATGTGGCAATTACCAAAACTCCTATTAGTACTTCAATTATACTAAGCGTATTATCAAACACGACAATTTTACCGGTAATTGCGATCGCCAGCTTTACAAGTTTGCTATTGACTAGTAATGTATCTCTATTAAAAACTCAACGTTCTCGTACCATAGAAACAGTAGAAATTCCAGTGGTAAGTAAGTTAAATAGTAGTTCACCTGCGTCAACTTTGGCAGGCAGTAGCCCACGCTGATTAAGGAATTGATATCCCCTCAACCCCTCTTATTAAAGGGGGGCTTTGCATTAGTAGTTTGTCTCCTGCCGTTTTGATGAGTATCTTGTGAAAATACAAGGGCTTTTTCTCCCCCTGCTTGCCCTCACCCATCATTTTTTATGGGACAGACTATTAGTGTTTTGTCCCATTAATTATGATGGGTTGTAGAGACGTTATATATAACGTCTCTACACAATTTTTGGAAAAACGAACCAGTTCTTCCTCCCCCTGCTTGTTACACCAGGCTTTGCCAAACCATACAAAAACTAATAGGTTGATTAATATACTTTGCCATCCCTAGTTTCTGTGCTATCCATGGTGAATCAACCACTCTCTCTTGCATTTCCAGTAATCTAAAATTGACTAGATAAGCAGTATTAATATGATCGCTAAATAAATGTACAAAATATTGATTCTCCATTTTCACAATCAAAATTTGTGGGGATTCCTCGTAGTAGGAAGAATGGGTGATAATCGACTAAAACAAATAATCCTCCCTTTTGCAAAAGGCGTGCTACCTCTGTATATAAAGCATAGAGATTTGGCAGATGACAAACAGCAAGGGATGTCACAGCAATATCGTAACTGCAACTCGGCAATGAAGTTTGGGTAATATCTACAATATCAAGCTGAGTATAAATCTGTTTGGCAGCAGCAAGATTTACCATTTCCGAAGAACAATCAACTCCGTAAATATCAGAAATTCCTTGATTCTGTAACCATTTACCGATTCTTCCAGTGCCACATCCTAAATCGACAGCTTTATTTATTTTTAACCAAGGTAGCGTTTGTAGGTTACTTAATAAAGGAATATCTAATTGATTGTCTACCGTTGCATCGTATGTAGGTGCCCATTTGGCGTATCCCGCGATCGCATCAACGGTTGAGTAGTGGCGTGTATCGTACAGAATAAAGGGTTTAGACATGGCGGGTTTATTGTTTTAGTAATAATACTCCGAAAATGACC
The DNA here is from genome assembly GCA_002361335.1 of Richelia sp. UBA3308. GTDB lineage: Bacteria > Cyanobacteriota > Cyanobacteriia > Cyanobacteriales > Nostocaceae > Rivularia. The sequence goes on along the minus strand of DESS01000157.1, from coordinate 17 downwards.
GAACCCCTTCGGGGTAG